>NZ_AZFZ01000114.1 GCF_001435895.1 Lentilactobacillus parafarraginis DSM 18390 = JCM 14109
CTTTTAGAGATCTCAAACAGTTTCTTAATTCTTTGTTATTTTGCTGATAAAATTGATCAATCCGAGTTGCATAGCGGTTGGCGTGTTTTGTTAACAAAATTTTTTTGTAGCGACTATCCTTTTGTGAAGCTGATCTTGTGATTAAGCCCTTTTGGATTGAAGTCAATATTTTGTTAGGATTTACACTAGTTAAGGTAATTCGAAATCAACGATTCATTTTTTGAAACTTTGGATAATGGGAATTTATGGTGACAGTCAAAAATTTCAGTGATAGTTTTGAGGCAAAATAAAAGGGCTCTTCACCAATAACAGTGAAGTGCACCGAGTTTAAAAAGGAAAGTCGCTGAGAGATTCGCGGTTGTTTGTGCATTTAGATCTGTAGTTAAGATGCTGATAGTACGGGATCTTTGGGATCTTTCTTCGAATTATCTTTGCGTCAACAGAATTAGGATCTCCCAAATATCTTGTATAAAGTTATGGGTTAGCATTGACCTGCAAAATGGTCAAATGTAGCCTTAAAAAAAGTAAAATTAAAGGTTGTAAAATGGTAAAACAACCGTTGCAAACGAACTGAACCCCCTGAAATGGATTTCTCTAATTCAGGGGGTTCAGTTCATTTTTTAAATAGATCGCGATTTTTTTTGTAATGGCTTCTTAACGCATGCATACTTACGTTCATGAGTATCAACTGATGGAATTATTCATCCTTATCATAATCGTCAACCTTGTGATCCATCGTATTGGACTTCAGTTTGTAACCAGATCCAGACTTTTGGATAATCGCATCGTATTCAAAAATTTGGATATGGTAATGATCATCGTTGTCGAAAGTATACTTGACGTCGTAGACCACCTTAGTTTGATTAACGTCATAAGGAACCACCGACTTGATTGAAGGTTCCATTTCATAGTCGAGGATATCATCATCTTTTTGATAACCATCCACCATTTTGATCATTTCTTGGTAATTAACTGAGGTGCTGCCGCCAATAAAGTAATCCGCGTAATCATCATCGTTAGCTGATTCGGTGTCGGTGACGGTGCCATCACTAATATCTCCCCAGATCGAGTTGATGAGGTCACTTGCCTCATCAGTCGTTGCAAATCCCGAATACTGTGGGGTAATGGTGGTATTATTCATGCTCATATCGACTTTGGTTTTTTGAGAATTGACAACTTTTCCTGATTGCGTTTTCAGCGACAGGCTGATCGTCATATTCTGACTGAATGGATAGTTTTTAATGTCGTAATACCCGTTGCTACCAATTTTACCGATTTCTTTGCCGCTGAGATAGACTTTGGAGCCTGGTTGGCCCTTCACTGAATAGGAAATCGTTTGTAAAATCGATTGAATATCCAAATCATAATTAGAAGGATTAATCCAGCTATAGTCGCCGTTATTCACCAACTTGTGGCCATGAACCGTTGCGGAAGTTTGGATGTGGTATTCACCCGGAATATACGGGCCAAATTTCTTTGGATCGGTTGTGTTCATTTGATTGGCAACAACGTTATCATTGATTTTGAGCTTGGCATTCTTCTTATTTGTTTGAATCTGCGGATAGAGTGGTTTGACCTTTAATTTGTAATTATGGAAGACGAAAAAATGATGGCCGGAATCAACGAATCTCATGCGGTCGTTGACAAAACCCGTCGTGGTTAAGTCACTTTTTAAAGTTGCAAGTTTGTCTTTGTTTTGATTGTAGTAAGTGACCATCGGTTCAACATTTGAAGAAGTGGGTTTAAAACTCGGGTCGTTCGAAGTTATCAGGGCGGCCAAGGCTTTTCCTTGATCTTGCTTGATCGCCGTGACCAAGCGGTTTGCAGTCGCTTTTTTACCATAGTAATTGTTTAAGAACAAATAGCCACCCACGAGGATGATGATAATGGTGACACCTGTAAAGGTCTGCCATTTTTTAATCGGCTTTCGCGGGGCTCTGCGTACGGGTTGTGTCGACCGATGAGGCGTGCTTTTAGGGGTAGCAGCCGGCTTTTGATGGGCTGGCTGATCCTGAAGCGTGTCCAAATACTTCTTGATATTGTAGCCACATTCAGGGCAATAAACGTCACTGCGGCTGATCTTAGTGCCACAGTTGGGACAAAAAAATTGATCCTTTTCCATGCTATTTTCCTCCCGTGTTATTCGCCAATTTGATTGTACCAGCTAATCAAATTGCCATAGATGCTTTGAAGATAGACTGAAGTTACCCACAAGCTAATGATCGCTGGCACAATTTCGGCAATGAGAATCGCATAAAAGTTATTGAAGCGACCCGTAATATCCTTTAAAGTCATCACGGTGGCATAATTCAGAATGAGTTGGCTTAATGCAAATATGAAGGCAATGGTTTCCATCAACGTAAAGGAGGTCACACTCACAAATAGGGATAAAATGAGGCATAGCAATAACAAAATCGAGCTAATATTAATATAAATTCCGAACATATCCGTAAAATCTAAAAATGCAATGTTGTCATTTAAGAGGGTTCGTCGAACTGTGAACGCGACCAATATGTATACCAACGAAGAAATAATTAAGATTCCGGAAAATTGCATAATTGCGGTTTTGATTGGGGCAAAAACACTCACGGTATATTCGCTTGGAGATTGGGCGACAACTAAATCAATCATTCGTTTGGCGCCTAAGTTGAAAATAATCAGCATTAAGATTGCATAAACACCGATTGACATTAGCCCGCCATATTTCGGTGCGGCAATGGCATTGTGAGGGTTAACTAATGAGTCTTTGAAGTAACTCAGAAACTGGTTAAACCCATTGTTTGGAGCATACTTGGTATTGTAGGCTGCGCTTTGGTCGGCCTGGGCCTCTGAGGATTGGGACTGGTTATTTTGATCATTCTGGTGAGGGTCCCGAAAAGTCTGCTGATTATCGGCGGATGAAGCGTCTGGTTGTGACGTCATCTTTGAAGCTTCTGGCTGGGGATCTGCTGATACTGGGGTAACGTTAGTTAAATTGAACCCGCAAAAGACACAAAATTTTGCATCCCCCAGATTCTTCTTATGGCATTGTGGACATATTTTCAAAACAATTCTCCCTTTCTTATACAAGTATTATTAAGCAAACACATCAACTAGTATAATATAGATCGTTATAGTTTTGTTAACAAAATCTTAATAAATCCAAAAAAGTTTGGAATTCGTGATTAATGTTTGACAAAATCTTATTTGTTCACACCCAATTACTGACTTCAAGAAATCAGAGGACACATAAGTGAACTGAGTTGGATAAGAAAAGTCGCTGAGAGGTTGGCGGCTTTTTGTTTTGCCCGATTTTTATGGCTTCGGTAACACTGAATTATTGCGAATCTCAGGGTTTTGAAGATGCTCAATCCCCCCTTCACTTTTTGCAATTAGTTATGAAAATCATAAGTTTTAATTAGTACTTTATGAGTATTTCGAATCTTCCGTGATTAGAATCGCTTAAAGCCTTGGTTATTTGGCATTTATTATTAATAAGGTACTCATAATTATAATAGCAGCGAAATGCAAACCCTTACAAACTATGCAAAATCTAGTATAATTAAGTTGCCAGCAAGGGGACAAGTATTGATGCTGGCTGTTACGACCACCTGGGTAATGTCCAAAGTTCCATGAAAAAGT
>NZ_AZFZ01000115.1 GCF_001435895.1 Lentilactobacillus parafarraginis DSM 18390 = JCM 14109
CCATTCTTTATTTAATTAGTGTTGCACTTAATTTGACAATTCAAGTACTATATTTATTAGGAATCTTTAATAGAGATTCTTTTTTATTTAACTCCCATGTGAGTGTCTTTACGCATAGTTAATAACTGAAAAAAGAGTTTTTTCTGCTAAAATATTTTCACTAACAGAACTTATGTTTTATTCGTAAGCACTAAATAATTGGACGTATTCAAAAANATATTGGGGGCTATTTTAACAACGTTTTTGAGGGGTTATTTGTTAGTTATAGACCCTGAGTTAAGGAATGTACTGATGTTTTCTAGTGTAAGCACTAAATAATTGGACGTATTCAAAAAGGCATTCGAGCATGTTATTCTTCAGATAACACAATCGAATGCCTTTTTAAGTTTTTACAGTTAAGCTGCACAGCTTTGCTGTACTGCTTTAGCCCATGGTAAATAAGCCTCTAACTCCTCGTCAGTTGGGGAATCTCCTAACCGAGGCAAGTAGGTGAACAGATAGACTAAGTATTTTTTGAAATCTAAATGATTGGCAATGGCCGTTTCGAATAGGCCTAGGAAGAGGGCGTTAGCCTTGGCTCCGCGCTGGCCGGTACTAAAAAGCCAATTCTTACGACCAATGACCGAAGTTTTGATACTCCGTTCGGCAATGTTATTACTAATGGCCACCCCAGGATCATTTAAAAAGACCTCTAGTTGTTCACGCTGATTCACCATGTAGGTATAAGCGCGTCCCAACTTAGACTTGTTGATAGGGGTAGTTTCACTCATTAGCTGCCATATGCTATCGACAATTGGCTTGGACTCTCGTTGTCGAATCTCTAACAACTGTTGTGGTGAAAAGCCCTGAGCTTTTCGTTCGATCGCAAATAGTTGATCGAACTTTTTGACAAATTTGCGGCCAAGACTCCTTTGGCTCTCAATTCCATTAGTGCCATCCACAAATTTTCGTCGTCCATGCGCCCAACAGCCAGCCCGCCGAATCCCTGGCGGAATGTGATTGTAACCCGCATAGCCATCGCAGACAAGAGTTCCGTTGAAGCCTTCGTAAATCGCCCGGGCCACTTTTTCACTTCGAGATGGGTCATAATGAAAATGGATAATCGAAGTAGCCGCGTTAGCGGCAGATCGCATTTCCCATAGAAATGACTTTGAGGTTGCCGACTTTCCTGGTTCTCGTAAAACTTGAATTGGCGTTTCATCGCCATGCAAATATGGTTGCTGCTTAAGCTTCCTGAAAAGCAACTGATCGACTAAAGCAACCCTCTCCGATCCAAAAATCACCCAATTGCTTAAGGTGGCTTCGGATACCGATAGTCCCAATCCCTTTAAACGTTGTCGTTGACGATAAAGTGGCAAGGCTAATTCATATTTATTGGCAATAATTGTTGCGACTAAATCTTCTGAAGCCAAACTATGGGCCATGAATGATTGTGGGACCGTTGCCGAAACAAATTGGTCGCCATCGTAATTGACGTCCTCTGAACAATGTTGGCATTTGCCAACTTCCTGATACCGACGAACTATGTATGCTTGAGCTGGTTGGAGATGAAATTTGTCTCCAATCAACCGTTTAAATATCTGATAGGCATTGCCACAATTGTGGCAATTATGTTCGGCTAATTCAATCAGTTCTTCCTTTATCGGGAGGTTTTTCGTGATTTTCGCTTTTTGACTTTGCCTTTTCTTTTTACGAACTGTGACAATTTCGATTTGTTCTCCAGTTGACTCTGGGTCTTCGAAAACACCATTACTGGCGTCATCAAATAGAGAGGTTTGACCATCGTCAATCGATTTTTCACTCGAATGACCATATAATTTGTTGCGAAGATATTTTACCTGCTCAGTTAAAATTTGATTCTGCCGAATAAGCTCTTCAATTTGAGCTTGTTGACTGGCATTAATCTTTTTAAGCTCCTCAATAATATCCATTGGTCTCACCACCTCGGTTGGTTTTCAATGATCATATCATGAAGTTTGAATCTTGCCTATACCTTTTAGAAAGGTTGACAGAGCGAGACTTTCAATAAATATTGCCTGGTCTAACACGATGAACCGATGGTTCAATCGTCAGCCCGGTTAGTAACCATTTGAGTTGCTGATTTGTTAATTGCCGGACTTCCACTGCGGTTCTTGGCCATTGTAAATGTCCTGATTCATAACGTTTGTAAAGTAATACAAAGCCGTCACCTTCCCAATAGATAGCTTTAAATCTGTCTTTCCGTGTTCCACAAAATAGGAACAATGCGGGTGAAAATGGATTTAAGTCGAATTGATCTTGGATAATTGTTGCTAACCCATCAATTCCTTTGCGTAAATCTGTTTTGCCGCAAACCAAATAGACTTTATCTAATTCGGTAAAGTTGAGTAATTTAGGCACCCGCCATCAGCTCCTTTAGAATGATCTTCAATATTTCTGGCTGGGCATTATTAATGATACTTAATTTTTTATTATTGACGGTTAATTGACAGGCCGGTTGAATTTTATTGGGATCATCAATCTTTGTAATTTGTAACTTTTCAGTGGGTACTGGCACAATGGTCTTTTCCATAAAGAATCACCTCATACTTAATTAATAATTCTATGGTACTCAAAAAGACGTCTACGAAGTAGACGTCCAGTTATTTAGTGCTTACTTTTATTCGTGGTTTTTAAGCAAAATTGTAAAAAATATATTTCTTCAAAGAAATAAAAAGGGATTAGTAATATCATAATATTACTAATCCTAATATCACTATTTGTTTTGATCTATCAAGAAGAAATAGCCTTCATTTGTTAATTGGCTTTGGCTAATAGGTGCTTAAAATTTTTCTCTCTAACGCTTCTAGGAAGGAAACTTCGAATCTCGTCTTCGTTAAATCCGACTTGTAAAGTATTTCTATCAAAAATAATAGGACGTTTGATCATTTCAGGATGCTTAGTAAGCAACTGAATAAACTGTGATAAAGTCAGGCTCTCGATATCAACATTGAGTTTTTTAAATACTTTGCAACGTGTAGATACTAGATCCCAACAACCATTTTCTGTTAAGCTTAATAATAATTTGATTTCGGACGCATTCAGTGCTCGCCGAGACATATCTCTCTCTTGGAATGACACATGATGTTCTAATAACCAATGTTTAGCTTTACGACTTGAAGTACTACTTGGTGTTACTAGTAAATTTATCATTTTAAATTCCCTCCTTATACCATTAAAAAGTGGGCGTAAATATGATTGGGAACAACTGATTAATTAATACTAGGTTATCACATTTATAACAAAAGTAAAACGCTTAAAAATTTACATAAGCAAATCTCTAAATGTTTCTGAATACGCTTTCTTATTTTATATCACATTTATACAATGCTTTCAATAGAATTTTGTTATTGAAGGCATATTTATTTTACTCCTTTTTACCCTGTGCCAAATAAATATTATTCGATAATGATACAAATTAAAATTGCTTGAATTGTCAAATTAAGTGCAACACTAC
>NZ_AZFZ01000116.1 GCF_001435895.1 Lentilactobacillus parafarraginis DSM 18390 = JCM 14109
GCGTCAGTTCCCAGGCCAGAAAGTAGCCTTGGTTGGCCATCACGGCATGTAACTTAAAGCCATAGTAATAGGTCTGTTTGGTGGCATTATAGCCTTTGTTGGCGAAACCGGTTAAAACCTTGGCCTGATTGCTTCGACGAGTAGCTGCCAAAGTAATCGGCGCACTATCAATGATTTCATAGGTAACGGGTGGGACCCACTGTCTCAATAAAGTGACCCGCATGAATTTCATTATTAATACTAAATCTCGACAACGCCGGTTATACCGGGAGCGTTCAGGGACAGTAATTCCCCAGCTAACCAATTTTTGATGAAAATAGGTTTCGGAACCGTCCCGTTCTTCAATCCGCATTAACATGCAGGCCAGGATAATGACATCATCGGCTTTCAGCTGGCGGTAATTTGGCCGGAAACGAATAGCCGGATTAATGGTTTCATAAATCGGTTCAATAATTTCGATAAAATGTTGAAATTTAGCTTGAATTGGATTGGTTTTTACGATAACTTTGAGGAGGCCTCGCATAACAGTTCCTTCTTTCTGGTTTTGTCACCTAAGAAGTTACCGCGTATGCGGGGCTTTGGGTTGCTTAAAGCTCAAAAAACTAATTCAATTGTTACGAATGTGACACAACTAGCACAACGCGTTAGGTAGAAACTTTTTTGATTTGGCTTTGAGATGTTACATAAGGTTATAATTGATGGTTTAGCCTCAAAAGTCCAATCATACGTTCGTTTTAATAAACAAGGAAAGAATCCAACCTTTGCAACAATTAAACGACAACAACTTACAAAAACGCAAAATATAAGGTTGCAAAAACGTAAAATACGTAGTATCATTTTTGTAAAATACAGTTATACAAAAATGTAAAGTAGGGGATTATAATTTACGAGAAACGGATTATTGATGAGCCTTTGAAACGTGATTTACAAGAACTTCCAGCCATCTTAGTCGAAGGTGCTAAAGCGGTTGGCAAAACTGAAACATGTACTCAAATTGCTCAGACCGTCTATAATTTAGACAACGAAGCCACCCGGCTTATGCTAAAAGGAGCTCCCGATACTATTCTACGTGGTCAGAAGCCCGTTTTATTAGACGAATGGCAATTAGCACCGGAAATGTGGTCTTTTGTCCGGCATGAAGTAGATAAGGGATTGTCAGATGGCAGTGTTTTATTTACTGGCAGTAGTATTCGGGTTAATTCTCGAATTCACAGTGGGGCCGGTCGTATTATTCGAATGAAATTACGGCCTTTTACCATTCAAGAAAGAGGCATGGCAACTGACTATATACATATTCAAACGCTATTTAATTTGACCAAAGATGACCGGATTAGTGGTCAAACCAAAAAAGATATTAATGATTACTTAGATGAGATCTTTAGGTCAGGTTTTCCTGGAATTCGCGATAAAGCTCCTCATGCTCGTGACTTATTACTGCGCAGCTACATTAGAAACATTGTTGATCACGATTTCGAAGAGAATGGGTTTAAAATTAAGAAACCTGCCAGTTTATTAGCTTGGATGAAGGCTTATGCAGCTTCGGTTGGGACACCAACTAAATTTCAGACAATCATTGATGCTGCGATGGCGAACAATAGTGAAGCGCCTACTCGACCAACAGCCAATAGTTATCGGGAAGCTCTTGAAATTCTCTACATTATTGATGAAGTCCCACCGTTTTTGGGAGTAGGAAAACTTTATCCTAATTTAGCTCGGGCCCCGAAACATTTTATGCTCGATCCGGCCATTGCGTTAAAGTTATTAGATGTTAATCGTCAACAGCTAACCACATATCAAGTCCCTAAACATGTTGGTAAATTAAATCAAAATTTAATCGGTCAATTATTGGAATCTCTAGTTTATCAAAGCCTCATTGTTTATGCAGACGCTGATGATGCGAAACTCTTTCACTTCCGAGATCAACGCGGGACTAGAGAAATTGATTTTATCTTGCAGAAGGGTAGCTCTCTAATCTTATTTGAGGTCAAGGCTGATCCTGAAGCAAAGGACAGCTACGTTCGCCATCTTAACTGGTTTGCGGATTTGGTTAAAAATGAATTCAAGGTTACCAAAGTCTTATTAAATACGGGCCAGTTTGCTTACACTAGAAGTAACGATCAGGTTCATGTGCTACCGATCGCCATGCTGGGAGTTTAGGGAAAATTGTTCTGAACTCAAACTTAAAATGTCTACAGAATTATTTTTATAAAAAATGTCTAGTCATTTGCAGCTAATAGATTACGGTGGATTTTAAAATGAAGTTAGCCATTTTAAAAAAATAATACGCCATAGCGCATTTTCAGGTATCATTAAAGTTCTAACACATTTAATGAAAAGGAAAATCGCTATGACGCCTCTTGAGAATACCACATCTACTATTAAAGGGGAACACTTATCTTTTAAGGAACGCTGCCAGATTGAAGCTTATAAACGATTGCCCAAGCCGTTGCCCAATCGGGAAATCGCCAGGCTACTCCAACGAGTCCCCCAAACCATCAATAATGAGATTAAACGGGGCACGACAATCCAAATCTCCCGTCAAACCCAAAACGGGAAAGTCTACACTTATGAACACTCGGTTTATTTAGCCGATGTTGCTCAGGAAAAGTATGATCAGGCCCGGCAGCACTCCCATCGTCCGTGTCTCTTTAGCCAAAATACGGCGTTTATCGACTACGCCGATGAACAGATGTTAGTGTCCCACCACTCTCCGGATGCCATTATCGGTCGGGCGAAAAAAACGGTCGTTTCCCTTTGGACCAAATTCCTTGCACGACGACTTTGTATAACTGGATTGATCGTCATTTTATGCGAACCAGAAACGTTGATCTCTTGGAAAAGGTTCGCCGAAATACTAAGTCAGCTCGTTGCCGAAAGAATCAGAAGGTTTTAGGACAATCCATTGAACAGCGGCCTGCTGAGATTCAAACTCGCAAAGAATTTGGTCACTGGGAGATTGACACGGTGGCTGGCAAACGAACTCGTGATGACCAGGCACTGCTCACGCTGACCGAACGTAAAACCCGCTTTGAACTTATGATAAAAGTTGATGATAAGTCTGCCAAGCCAGTCAATGACGCTCTTAGAAGCTGTTTAGTATCTTTGATTTTGACCCAATAATTTGATAAACTACTGTCAAAAAAGTTGGTGATCATATGCAACATTTTAGTCATCATTACCAAAGCGATATTTCTCGGCAACAATTCGATTTGATCCGTCAGGATCTGGAAGCTTCAAGAAAACGAACTCACCCAAAACACATTGATCCTTATGATATCTTCTGTGCCATGCTCTATGTCCTTAAAAATGGCTGTACTTGGCGTGATTTGCCGGCTGATTATCCAAAGTGGTCCACCGTTTACTACTATTGGATGAGTTGGTCAAAAGCCCCCACCCCTGATAAACCAGCTTTAT
>NZ_AZFZ01000117.1 GCF_001435895.1 Lentilactobacillus parafarraginis DSM 18390 = JCM 14109
CCAATATTTCATAACTAGCACAACGCGTTAAATTACAAAATACTTGTAACATGTAAATTGCTACAGAATAATTAAAAAAGTGCCCTCCCTACCGGTTAAAGACATGTCAATATCACAATGAAATGCCATTATACCAGTAGATAGGGCGCTTTTTCAAAAAAATAGGGAAATATAGAAATAGGGAAAAGGGGAAAAGGGAAATACCGCAATTTCCCTTTTTCTATATTTGTAAATACTAGTTCAACAGTTTCATAAATCCAACTGATACTGTCTTTTAATGCTTCTTGAATTTCCTAATATTTTATCACTAGCTACTTAGTTTTTTATCTGTGACTAAAATCAGATATTAAAAAGGGATATTTCGCTATTAAGAAATATCCCTTTAGGTAAATAGGGAAATATCGTAATTTCCCTATCTTTGACTTCTAAATTTAAGCATGGTTTCATAGATACTTCTTTCTTCTGGATTCAATTCGTTCACATATGAATCTAGCAACAATTGAATTATTTCATAATCGAATTTCATTGATTCAATTTCTTTCAAAATATCTAACTGAGTTTTTGTTTCGGTAGAAATTTTAATTGATTTCTTTTGATTCTTAAACTTTGTTTTTAAGGTTTTATGATCATTTGAATTTGAAAATTCAAAACTTTGTTGAGGCTTAAAGTTTTTGGTGTGGTTTCTCAATAGGGGATTACCTTTCTTCACACCCTTTAAAATGTCATCGGTTGAATTATCACTTGCCATTATTTATCCTCCAATTCTCCATAGACTACTATTCTGCGAACAAATTCTGCTGTAATTCTTTCGTATAAATCTAAAACACGTTTGTCAAATCTATCTTTTTCAGTAATACCTGTTAATTTAAATCTCTTAATTCGTTCCATCCGCGGAATAACTGTTGAAAAAATATTTTCTCTTCCAAATTCACTAGTTGCCGTTGCTAAAACAGACTTATCAACTGTCCCTCTTTTATTCATTATCATTGGCAAAACGCCCAAGACTTGGACAGGTAAGTCATATTCCGTTTTCAACGAACTTAAAAGAGAAAGATACTCTTCAGCTCCATTTAAAGAATCAGCTTCTGTTTGAAGGGCAATGAGAACAAAATCTGAAAAAACACAAGCTGCTGTTGAAATCTCTTTGTTTAGCGGTGGTGTATCAATTAAAATAACATCATACTGACTTCTAAGTGGTTCAAATAAATTAGGTATTAAATGATCTGCTTCATTATCATTTTTTGTCGTTTTCCAAAGATACTTTGGATAATCAGCAAAATCTGTAGAGCACGGTAACAAATACAAGTCATCTAAAACTCTCATTGGTAAATCTTCAACATTTCCCTGTGTTACACCCACCATTAAAGTTTTTTGAATTACAAGAACATCATCATTCCTAGCAGACCGTGTAAGTATTAGATGTTGAGATAAATTGTTCTGAGGATCCATGTCAATTAGTAAAGTCTTAATACCATATTTTGCTAATTGATAACCAATTAGTTCGGTATTGGTTGTTTTACCTGCACCGCCTTTTTGGTTCCCGCTAGTTATTACAATAGCGCCTTTATGTTTTTTTATTGCTTCAATATCTCTTACGAGTATTGCAGAATCCATACGCTCATCTCCTTGTTTAGATTGTATCATAAATAGGGAAATTAGGAAATAGGGATATTTCCCTATTTCCCTATATAGAAATAGGGAAATATTAAAAAACATTTACATTCTGCTATATATACGATAAAATAGAGGGCGTTAGCAGTTATCAGAGAGTTAACAAACAAACTAAAACTAATTTAACAACCGAATAAAGAGATTAAGCTAAACAGAAAAATCCCCGATTCACGAGGAATCAGGGATTTTGGGTTTAGCAAGTAGCTAACAGACAGCTACTTAGATTCAGTCGATTTAGACCGCCAAGTTAAAATCGACTGAACATTGTTCTTAATTTGTAGATTAATTATACCGCAAACCAGTCCCAAAGGACAAGTTAAGGATAGTTAAAAACAAATTAAAGTCAATGGACTAAGTAGCTAACCAGAGCTATTTGGTCCATTTTTTGTTGTTAAAACTTAAAAAAGTTGCCGACTGGGCAACTCACAAACAGACACATGCTGGTAAATTACAAAGCCTCAAGTCTAAATGAATGCTTTGTAATTCAGTTAGAGCATATCAGATTTGTATTGTAATGCAAGTCGAATGTTTTAGCAACTCTCTTTTGAGACAGCGTGTGTCAGTCAAGAAAGGGAGTTTTAATTATGACAAAATCAACAGATTTCAATTACTATGAAGCCGATAACGTATATGGAGCCTTATTCTTCCAGTTTCCTAAGGTATTAATGTATGGCGAGCAATACAGACATTTAAGCAATGACGCTAAATTAGCCTATATGGTCTTAAAAGACCGACTGGAGTATTCATTAAGGAACAACTGGGTTGATGAAGATAATCACATTTACTTTATTTTTACCAACCAAGAATTGGGAAACCTATTTAACTGCTCCGAACACAAAGTCATCAAAATAAAAGCTGAACTTGAATCAATTGGTTTACTCTTCCAAAAACAACTAGGTTTCAACCCGAAAACTAAAAAGAATGAACCGAACCGCCTATACCTGTCCAAGCTTGATGTTCAAGCTACCGACGTCTATTTGCGCGGCGAATATGGTCAAAAAGACGCGCAATCCCTTGGTACAAGCGGAACTGCAAAAAATGCAGTTCCGCATAAGACTGCTGAATCCCTTGGTATAAGCGGAACTGCAAAAAATGCAGTTCCGCATAAGACCGTTGATAAGGACGCACAATCCCTTGGTACAAGCGGAACTGCAAAAAATGCAGTTAATCTAGATCTAGAACGAAGTGATAGAGATAAAGATAGATACTTAATAGATACTCCGGAGTTAGACTTTTCCACAGCTAATTACTCACAAGCTGAAATTGAACAACAAAACCGGGACCTGATTGAAAACGCCTATCACTTTCTCACCCACTCAGAAACTAATGACATTTTCTTAGAACCCGAAGCCGTCCAACTGATCAGTTTCTGGGCCCGAACCCCGCAACAAATGCGGCGGTTTATCAAAATTATTCTCAACGCCAAATACAAAGTTGAGAAGGAGCACCAAGATATCGGCGTCTACATCATCTTAGATGATCCGGAGTTAAAACCCCTAATGACCCAAACCCTCCGTCGCTATTTTAACGTCCTCCGAAGCAACGAGAAACACGTCAAAAACGTGGAGAACTACTTGTACGGCACCATGCAAAACCTAT
>NZ_AZFZ01000118.1 GCF_001435895.1 Lentilactobacillus parafarraginis DSM 18390 = JCM 14109
TGTTGCACTTAACTTGACAATTGAGGTAATTTAGAATTTAATGAAAATTGTAATTTTTAGTCAATTCAACAATTATTGCATTTAACGTCACAATAAAGGCATTGGAAGCAAGTATGAATTGCAAACTGTCCGATCGAGAAATAGGCACTACCTTACCTTCTCTACTTGATCCACTATAGAAGAATACAGTGGGGTGGGCTGGCAATATGAAGATGACATTATTGTTCAAGTGTTTATGTATTTAGCCGATGGGGGAGATATTGATGATAGTCGAGCGACCGCCGATGAGGCCGAAGGATCAGATAGCGTATAATAAAGCCAGAGCGAAACGACGCAAAAACCTGTGGATCTTCTGGTCGGTGACGTTTCTTACTTTAGCGTTGATATTCTGGAAGTTCACATTGGCAACGCTAATTGTGGCGGCCTCGAGTATCTTCACGGCTTCAACTCCTTGGACGTTGCCGNCGAGGACCGTCATCGCAGGTAGGGATGGATGATGTAGTACTCCAGACCACACTTTTTCCTTACTAATAGCATTATAAATTTGTCCTTAACATCCTCTAAATAGTAGCATATAATTAATATTAATTAAGAGAGATGGAGGATTATCATGAGAAGAACATTATTAGTGTTATTGACATTAGGGGTCGGGTTGGCAACACTATCGGTGTCAACAAATAACGTGCAAGCTAAGGCAAAGCGATTGCCAACGGTTACGACGTACAGTACAAACGATAATAAGGTGAAGTTTAATTTTACGAGTCAAGTGACAAAATCGGTTAGTGCAACCAAGACTTATGATCTATATGACGGCAAAGTGACGTTAAGACTAAAGGGGTTGAGATATTACACACTAAAGCCTAAGTACGGTAAAAAGCTTTTGGTTAGAGCGTACTTTAAGGCGACGTCTAATCTTGACGGTTCAGAAGATGTTTTCGAAGATTATGATGACGGAGATGGAACATATTTGAATACAACTGATGGTGATCGGTTGTATCAAATCGGCACTAAGAATGGTAGTGATACCGGCGTTGTTGCTTTAAGCGGACATGATGCGGCAAATATTCATGTTGATTATATGAGTAGTCATGCAGTACCACTTGGGAATTTTGGAAGCGGTACAATTCACTTTGTGCTTAGTGAAGAGAACCATGAACTCCAATTTCAATAGAATCTTTTAGGACAGAAGTAAACGGGGGTTAACTGTGTTTACTCCTGTTTTTTAAGCCAAATAGCAGCGTCTGAGAATCCTTTTTCCAGATACTCCAAACATTTCATTGCCTTTTCCTCCCCACCGGTCTATCATGCAGCTGGACGCAAAAAGAGGTGATTCTCGACGACCAAGATCTACACCCGGCCCGACAATCAGGACCAAGAAGTCAAGCGCTCAGACGGGCGGCAAGCTTACATGCACATTGAAAAAGAACCCAACAGCTTCCGATATGTGTTCAAGTTTCCAACCCACGCGCACCACAGTTTCTGGTACGATGGGATTACCTTGAAGAGTGGCACTGAAGTCGAAGTCCACACGATTGACGGACCAGAAAGGTTCCAGATCCTTGTTGATTGATAAGCTAATATATAATGACATTTTGTTCGAAATGTCATCATATATAAGCTTACCAAGACGTTATTGTTATCATTCACCTCAAAGAAAAACCATTTAGGAAGTAAGTTTGTTGCTTCCTAAATGGTTTTTGCGTTTTGATAACAAAGACGCTACAAAGTTTGATGAATATTGTCTAGAACTTCAGACAGAAGATCTGAAGGAATCTTTTCCTTGTATTCAAAAAGACGTGCGTGATAGTCAAACGACTTTAGTTGCTCAACGAAAATAGTTCCTTCAATTTGTGTTCGACTGTCTAACGATACGTGCAGTGGATGGTAATACTGACCGTGAGAGATTGGGACACACCACACAAATGGGGATGATGTTGATAGACGCTTTTGGCTAATGACTAAAGCAGGATGCCATCCTTGCTCTTCATGTCCGCGAGAAGGATTGAAATTAATCATAATAATGTCACCTTGTTCAGGGATGTACGAGTTATTAACTGTAGCCGCCAATTACCAAATCTCCTTTCCAGCCGGATGATTATCAGACCAGTTTTTTAGATCATCCGGTTGTTCGTATGAGTCGGGAGTGCCATTATAATTTGCATATTTCTCGGCCAATGTTGGCTTTGCAATTGGCTCTAACGCTAATAATGATTTGCCATGATAGTTAATTTTAACCACTTTAATTTTTGTCCCTTCACGCAGATCGCCAGCTTCAAGAGTCTTCTTGGATAAGAAAATCCCATGACCGTTACCCCATTTTGCAACTTTCGTTTTGCTTACTTCGTCAGGCATACGGATCGCTCCTCTCTGGTTTTTAGTTAAGTTTAACCTGCTGTTTAACCGTAGTCAATGAAATAAGCATTTGATTCTATGGCGTCACAACGAGTGTTTGAAGTAAACATTGGAATACGATATAATTAAATACGAACGTAAGTTCTTTTAGCTAGACTGTTAATCTGTCATGGAGGAATACAATGGAACGATATCTATACCTTAAGTTTGTGGATCCTTCCTATCTTAAATGTTTTTTTAGATCAAGGGGAACTTCACTTTGGGAGTACCACTCAGTATCGAAAAATCGAAGAAGAAGGAGGAAATGATTGGATTGGCGATAAAAATGACGGAAGCTTGATTTACCCTGAAAATGTCTTGCCGAATATCCACGCATTTTTGACCTATCGAGGTACTCAATATGAATTGTCAAATCGTGATATATTAGGATTGAAAACGGCTATTAATGAAAATATTTTTTGTATGACGAAAGTTAATATTCAATCTGATTTAGGAAATAATGAGTCTCAAAACAAGTTTTTGTATGAGATGCATAACTCCATCCTTGCCGATCAGCGTTATCCAAAAAAAGTAGTTTTTCTAAACGAATATGAGAACTTTATCAAAAAAGTAATATTGTCCCTCGACATTTTAGGCTATTCTAGAATTGATGTAGCACTTGGTAATATTTTATATGATGATAGATATGGATTGGCTTATCAATTGAGTATGAGGGATATAATGGGCCGTGGTTCGTCTTATTGGGTTAATTTTATTAAGGAAAAACGTTTCGCTGTTGAAAGGGAACAGCGATTAATGATTCCCGCGCTAAATATGTTCGACACTGAATTCGGAAAAAATATTTCAATTGGGTCTATTAGACCATTTGTTACAGTGTATGTAAAAGGCACCCGTAAAATGTAGGAAA
>NZ_AZFZ01000119.1 GCF_001435895.1 Lentilactobacillus parafarraginis DSM 18390 = JCM 14109
CGCTTTTAGAGATCTCAAACAGTTTCTAACATCGGACGTCAGGCCATAATTTGACGAGCGAATGCTGCGAACCGGGTGGGTTGGCTGATCATCGTCAGGCTCAAAGAAATTCTTTTCGGCGATTGGACTGTTCCCGAAAAGATAGGTAATGAGCCACCGATAATAAACGAATCCCTGGGCAATTTTGATATACATATAGTTAACAAATTCCTGATAGGAGTCAAACTCGGATTGTTGGCCTTCCCACACCGCTTTGAGGACCGCTTCATTCACACTGACATTCAGATGAACGCCAACCGGAATCCCCTGAGTATCACTTCGCGTCTCAATCCAGCGTTCATAATACGCCTTCTGTTCGGGATCAACGTCGGCGATCGGAATGGTTTTTTTATCCTTAGGTAAAATTGGCGGCATACTCAACGGCCACAACATTTCGTTGGGTTCAAGCGCATTTCGCAACGTGTCATTCAAAGCCATTAAATAATGCATCGCGTCCAAAGATTTTCTGGCAGCGGGGGTGATAATTTCACTTTGAATCTGGTACACGTCCGTTTTAATAAAGTGATTCTTCCGCTGATTTCCAAGTGCCTTGGGATAAGCTTCGTTTGTCAGCCGTCCAGAAGAATCAATCCGAATGCTTTCAACTTCGATTCCCATATTAAAGTCGCTGGCCTTCGCGACAATTTCATTATTAAAAATAATTTGGCCAATTTCATCAAACATCCGCATCAGTCTCCCTGCACACGATTAGATTGTTAGAAATACTCTAACGCAAATTCGCCGACAATTCAAAGATAAATTTAATTTTGTTAGGCAACCATTCATTTTTGGGTCGTGGTAACATGAACTTATAATGATTTTCTGACCCTTCAAAGGAGGAATTGCACATGGATACAAGGCTATTCGCTCAATTACCCGTTAGCAAAATCGATCAGTATCAGCCGGTCGGTGGCGGCGACATTAATGAAGCCTACCGACTAACCGATGAAAATGGCACCCGCTACTTTCTATTGATCCAACCTAATCATACTAAAGAATTCTTTAAACATGAAGTGGTCGGCTTAAAACTCCTGGCCCAAACCGTTTCCACCCCGGAAGTTCTCGATTGGGGAGGCTTCGGGCCGGACGCCTACTTACTGCTCAGCTATATTAATCATCAGCCCGCCGGCGATCAGTATGAAATGGGAAAGCAATTGGCCCAGCTTCACAAGCGGCGGAGTCCTAATAAACAATATGGCTTTGACGAAGGCTTCACTATGGGCACCTATACTGCCGATAATACTTGGCAGCCGAAATGGGAAAAATTCTTCGTCAATCAACGCCTAGAATCCCTGAAAAAGCTCATTCAAGAGCGCGGGTTATGGACCGCTGAAATGGAAACGGCGTACGCAAAATCTATCAAAACATTCAAGCGTTTGTTGGCCGCTTACCACCCACTACCATCGCTACTCCACGGGGATTTATGGTCGGGCAATTTCATGTTCGATCCTGATGGTCAGCCGGTATTTATCGATCCAGCAGTCTTCTATGGCGACCGCGAATTCGATCTGGGGATCACCCACGTGTTCGGCGGGTTCAACGCTGACTTTTATCAGGGCTATCAAGACACCTATCCACTGGAGAAAGGGTTCGAAAAGCGCCTCCCATTTTACCAACTGTACTACTTGATGTTTCATTTATCCCAATTTGGTGCCGGTTATCAGGGCAGTGTCTTGCAAATGCTGGAACTGTGCGCCAACAAATAACGACGGAGCCAAGCTATCTTGGTTACCGGCGTTTTTCTTCGATGTCATTTTTAGAAAGAGCCTGGTCGAAAGTGCGACCAGGCTCACTTTAATTTACTCATTCTGGCCGCAGAGGGCGCCGCATCGTTGCCCATGACTGGACAAAAACGGTACCCACAATCAGGACCGCTCCAAATATTTCTGGAAGGCCAAACGATACGCCCAGAAACACCACCGACAGAAAGGTCGCTGAAAGCGGCTCAAAGCATCCTAAAACACTGGCCGTGGTTGCGGTGATAAATTGGAGACTCCCCAAAAAGAACAGGTAAGCAAACATCGTCCCAAAGATAACCACAAATCCAACCCGTCCATAAGTTTGCCAACTAAATGCCGGCATCTGATCCCACACTTTATAAAAGACGCTAAACGCCACCCCGCCGATTAACATCGACCAGCCAACAATCGGAATCGACCCGTACCTTTTCAGGAGGTTGCGTGGCAATAACGTATACAACGACGCACTCAGGGCTGTCAACAAGCCCCAGTAAAAGCCCTTGGGCGGAATTGACAAAGTGGTCAAGTGGCCGTGAGTAACTAACAGAATTGTCCCGATGAGGGCCATCGCCAATGAAATGAGGTCAACACGTCGCGGCCACC
The DNA here is from genome assembly GCF_001435895.1 of Lentilactobacillus parafarraginis DSM 18390 = JCM 14109. Classification (GTDB taxonomy): domain Bacteria; phylum Bacillota; class Bacilli; order Lactobacillales; family Lactobacillaceae; genus Lentilactobacillus; species Lentilactobacillus parafarraginis. The sequence continues at coordinate 2,382 of NZ_AZFZ01000119.1, forward strand.
GTTGCATCCGAATCGCCAAATAAATAATAATGAGCGCCGGGGAAAGAAACTGCAAAATGGTGGCAGTAGCCGCATTGCCATAATCAATGGCTTTAAAGTATGTATATTGAGAAGCCGCCATGCCAATAAAACTAAAGAAGACTAAGTAAACGGCATCCCCGAAATGCCGCCATACAGCAACGTTCTCGTGAGTGTCTTTCAGCATTCCGTAACCAACAAGGAGCACTCCGGAAATCAGCATTCGAATGGAAACCAGCCAGTTTGCGGTTACCGTTGCGTTTGTAAAAAGGGCCTGCGCAATCGTCCCGGAAATTCCCCAGAGAAGCGGCCCGGTGATTGCTAGTGCAATCCCCTGAACTTTTGAATTTGTCACCTGTCACACCCCACCATCATTGATTGATCACAATCGCCAAGATTGCCCCCACTAACTCAACGGGAACTTTCTGATCAAAGTTAATGTTGATTCGCTTCTGACCGCTGGCATACCCCAACTTCTTCGCCGTTTCCAAAACGGCAGGCGTTAAGTCCTTAGAAATTTGGAAACTGACATGGGCCTTATACGCGGCAATCCCAATCTTTTCGTTGGCAATCAAGAAGAATGGCATTCCATACAGAATTTTCTCTTCAGCATATGGCGTTGTTTGGTGAACGCGCATTCTTAACTCATTTAAAATCGGCTGTGCGGCTGCCGGTGCCTTGGCAATGTAGTCATCAACATCCTTAACCTGTGGTCGTCTTGGCATCCCTAAAATCCCCCTTTTATTAGGGTCTGTCTTAAAACAAGCTTT
>NZ_AZFZ01000012.1 GCF_001435895.1 Lentilactobacillus parafarraginis DSM 18390 = JCM 14109
CTGAAATAAAGTTTTCAGACGGACCCTAATTAAAATATATCTTTTAACGCCTCTTCCAAAAATAAATTACAATTAATTTTTATTTGCGCTTCACGAAGCAATTAATCAAAAACTCAATAATATAATAAATCCAGTGGAAGTAAGTTTATAGAAAATATATTCTGACGTCCACTAGATTCTTTATGATGAGCAGTCTATTGTCATTCTGTTATGGATCTCTATGGATATAATCTCCACTGACCAATATGTCAGTACTCTTAAAGAGATAATTGGGGCCCCCCCTCTTCGTCACTCCAATCATCACCGCCCCGACTACCACCAATACCAACCCGGCCAAAATAAACCATTCCTGCATGCTGGTTTTCTTTTCGTGAAGAATGAACAGCCCGCCCAAGGTTGCAATGACTACGTTAAACTGAGGGGGGTAAAGCCAACGCCACACCATTGAATTGATTTGAAAGTAAAATGCCGATGTTAGCAATCGCGAAGCAAAAGCCGGTCGGAATATTTTGAAAGCTTTTTTGCTAAAAATATCCTGCCACCGGATCGTCCCGACGATGATCATCATCGCCACCAAAGTCGCTATGACCTGGGGAAACAGAATATCCCAACCGTTTAGCCCAAAGATTCGCGGGAAAACCGCGTAGCCGACGTTAGCGGCCGCCGAAAAGGTCAGAACGATTAGTCCACCCCCCCAATGTTGGTCCCAGCATTCTCTGGGCGATCCTTATAGTAGGTCGTCAGGTAGATTCCTAAAATAGTAATTGCCAGGGTGCCAAATCCTAATATGTATTGCCATAGGTACGGGCACTCCTGAAAGTAAAACACCCCAAATAATGCCGATTTCAACTGCTCCCCAGTTGAAATCGGCATTGCCTATGATAGTCCCATCATATCAAACGACTTAACCTGCAGAATATTGGCCACATACCAGGACACCCCGCAAAGAACTGAGCCCCAAATTAATCCCTTGGTAATTTGCGCTGGTCGATGAATCATCAGCGCGCAAATGGCAAATAAGAACACGCACAAGGCCCATCAGTAAATCCGTCACAGGATCGCCTTCTTCTCATCACATGGTAGATAACTAATCTGTCATAATGATTACCTTTAAGATGTGGCAACACAATGCGTTGCGTATCTTTTCATTAAATATCTCAAAAAAACACGCCACCAGTTAGCCAAAAACGATTCCCACCATCCTCAGCTAACTACCGCCGTGCTTTCCAAATTTTAGCGATTCTTTGGCTTCCCAATCAACCCCAACAACCGTCGCCGAAACGCCCCGTATGCGGGTTCGCCCGACAAATCCGAAATATCTTTCTTGAAATACGGATTCGCTTCCACGCTCACGATCGTTCCGGGGTGCTGGTTAATCACAATGATGTTTTGCCCTAAGAAGAGGGCCTCATCAATGTCGTGGGTAATCGCAATCACGCAATTTTGCGTCGTTTCCCACAAATTTAACAAGATGTCATGCATGTCACTGCGGGTCGCGTTATCCAGCGCGCTGAACGACTCATCCAGCATTAGGATTGGCGGCCGATTGATAAATTCCCGGGCAAGGGCCACCCGCTGTTTCAGGCCACCAGAAAGCTCATAGATCGCCGCGTCCCGATAATCAGTCAACCCCGTCTGAGCCAGCAAACGCGCTAAGCGGTCCTGAATTTCCGGATCATTCAGATGGCGCATCTTCGGCCCAAACAGAATATTGTCCGCCACCGTCAGCCACGGAAACAGCGCCATGTCCTGAAAGACCATCCCCCGCTGCCAATCCGGCTGATCAATCGCTTTTCCCGCCATCTTAATTTGGCCGGTGGATGGGTGATCGTAGCCGGCAATCAAGTTAAGGAGGGTCGTTTTGCCAATTCCCGACGGCCCGATCACGACGTTGAGCGAATTACTTTCCAAATTCAGATTAATATTCTTCAGTGAGGGGTCACACGACCCGGCATACTTAAAATCAACGTTTTCAATGGTTAACAGGCTCATGATAATCCCTCCCGAGGCATAAATTCAGACGTGACAAACCGGCAGCAGTCCGCGTAACTCGGCGTGCTATTCAAGGTCTGCTGGTCGCACATAAACTGGCAGGCGGCGTAGAACTGCTTGGTAAACGTCGTGTCCGTGAAGGCTGCCATCTGCCGGGACGGCACCCACCTGGCCGTCCCAATTTGCTTCTTGGTTGCCTGGGGGCTTAGCTTCAAATTAGCGGCTGTGCTGCGATAAACCATTTGCGGATCGTGCCGATAATCATCATGGATCCGGGCCAGGCAATTGACGAACGCCCGCAAGACTTGAGGATGATGCTTGATAAACCGGTTGCTGGCCAACGTCACGTTCGCCGTTAAGCGGCCCTGGCGTGCTAAATTCTGACTGTCAGCCAATTTAACCCGTTGATTCAAATTCGACAGACTCGGTTCCCATGTGTAGGCGCCATCAATGTCCCCCCGATGCCACGCGGCAACAATTTCTTCGGTTTGCATGTCCACCAAATCAACCTTTCCCAGCAAATGGTGCTTCTTCAATAGCATCATTAAGCTATAGTGCGACGTCGAGGCAAACGGCGTGGCAATTTTTTTGCCCTTTAAATCCTGCCAGTGGTGAATGCCACTGCTTTTCTGGACAACTAATTGTTCATTACTGCCGATCACGTCATTGACCCACACCAGTTTTGCCGGCAAGTGGGCCGCCATGGCGACGACCGCGTTGGTATCACCCATCGTGGCAACGTCGATACTATTTGACATCAGGGCCTTATTGGCATCCACTCCCGAATCAAAGGTGACAAATTGGGCCCGGTAGCCGCGTTTTTCAAAAGTCTTCTTTAACAATCCCGTTTGCCGGGCAGTCGTGACATCGTTTGGAACCCGCAAAACACCAATTCGAATGACCCGGTTAACTGGCTGCTCACCAGCCGGGTGCTTTCCATTCGCCATTGAAAATCCCGAAAGGCAAACCAACAGAAGCAACAACCCTAATAATGCGAATCGTTTCAATCTTTTCATCAGAATTTCCCCCGCCAATGCACAACCCGATTTTCAACCAACTTGATCATCCAATCCAGCACGACGCCAGTCACGCCCAGGACGATAATCCCGACAAACATCACGTCACTCTTTAAATAATGCGACGCGTCAACGATCATCCAACCGATACCGGCAGATGCCGCAAACATTTCCGCTGAGACAATCGTCGTGTACGCGACCCCAACGGCAGACCGGACGCCGGTAAAGACGTCGGGCAGCGCCGCTGGAAACACCACGTGAAAGAAGATTTGCCGTTGATCCGCGCCCAACGAGGACGCCCCGCGAATGTATTCTCGATTAATCTTGACGACCGCGTCAAAACACGCCAGGTAAATCGGCGGTAAGGCCGCCAGAAACAGTAAGGTCACTTTCGACGTTTCACCAATGCCCAGCCATAAAATCAGCAGGGTATAGTAAGCCAACGGTGGAATCGGTCGGATAAACTGCACGATCGGGTCAACCACCGCTTTGACGGTTGGCACGTACCCACTCAAAAGTCCCAGCGGAATGCCAATCACGATGGCCAGCACAACGGCAACTAGCAGCCGCCCCAACGTAATTAAATAGTGCTGGTACAGCAAAGTGCCATTGTACCCAACCAGACATAAATTAATGAACGTCTGCCCCACTCGCAGCGGTGACGGCAACAATACCGGAGAAATCAGCTTCAAAGACGTCACCGTGCTCCATAGAATGATGATGACCGCGGTCGTCGCCAAACTAATATTGAATGACCGTAACCGACGTTTTTTCTGCATCTTTTTTTCCTCCTTTGCTTGGTCACCGGAATGACTGGGTTGCCAGCATCTTAATCGACAAGCGCGCAACCATACGATTTTATTCATGAATCACGATCAGGGTTAGAACAAACCACTCATTTGCCCTAGCCCTAATCGACACTATGATACGAAAGCCATCTTGATTTTAACGACCCGGTTTACAGTAAATCGAATCGGTATTCCGTCATAATCGGCTCTCTTTTTTCGGTCACGTCCCGGTAGTACTCTTCCTCACTAATTCCCAGGAATGAGCCGGAAATATTGTAAATGTTGGTGTAACCCATATTGTTCAGCGCCCGAACCACGTTATAGCTCCGTTGGCCGCTTAGGCAGTGAACGTAAACTGGCCGACCGGTTGGAATTTCATCTAACCGATCCCGGAACTCGCTCATCGGAATGTTGATCGCATTCTTGATATGGCCCGCTTCGTATTCAAACTTCTCACGGACATCAATGATGGTTGCCCCGGATTCAACTAATGAGCGAACCTCCGAAACGTTGACCTGCTTGTACTCATCATTCAAAATGTTGGTAGCCACCAGACCGGCCATGTTAACGGCATTCTTAGCGGTACTAAACATTGGCTGGTAGCACAATTCCAAGCTTTCTAAATCTTCAACGTATTGGTGATTGGTAATCATTGCGGCAATGACATCCACTTGTTTATCAACGGCACTTTCACCAACTGCTTGAGCGCCCAAGATTTCCCCGGTTGGGTAAGCAAATACCAGTTTGAAGTAAAGGGGCTTGGCATTTGGCATCAACGCCACTTTATCCTTTGGAATCACCATGACGGACCGGTAATCAATCTTTTCGTCCTGACACTGCTTTTCAGTTAAGCCAGTTGACGCAACGTTCATTTCGAAAACTGGAATGCATTGGGAACCGATAATCCCGCGATTGCGGATCTGACGACCATATACATGATCAACTGCTTGGCGGGCTTCCAATTGGGCTGGAAATGCCAAATTCAGTTTGGCCGGTTTGCGGGTCATGCGGTTGGTTAATTCAATGGCATCGCCGACTGCATAGATGTGAGGTAAATTGGTTTGGTAGTTCTGATCCACCTTAATGCCGCCGGTAACTCCCAGCTTGATACCGGTCTTTTTGGCAAGCTCCGTATCGGGTTTAACGCCGACCGCCATAATGACGGCGCCGCTCTTCACAGTTTTGCCGGATGCCAAGGTGATATCGTCATCAGTAATTTCGGTTAACGTATCGTTGGTAATCACGTCAACGTCATGATCAATCATCGTCTTCTGGATAATTTGGGCCATGTCATCATCGATCGTGCCCAGAATATGCGGCATCCCTTCGACCAAGGTCACGTGATAGCCACCCTTATTCATGTTCTCAGCGGTTTCAATTCCAATAAAGCCGCCGCCAATCACTGAGACATCCTTAATTTGGTTATCATCCAAGAAGCTCTTAATCTTCTTAATGTCCACCACGTTACGGATAGTGAAGACATTTTCATGATCAATCCCCTTGATTGAGCGGGGCAAGATTGGAGTGGCTCCTGGTGATAGGAATAATTCATCGTAGTCTTCTGCGGTCACGTCATCGGTTAAGACGTTACGAACCTCGACCGTTTTAGCGATTGGGTTAATCCCAACGACCTCATGATTAACAATTGCATCGATATTGTACTGGGCCTTGAACTGCTTGGGATCCATCAACACGATGTCCTCAGCGTCCGCAATGGTGCCTGATAAATGATAGGGAAGCGCGCAATTTGAAAATGAAACGTTGGGTCCCTTTTCAAACATGACCACCTTTGCGTCCTCATCTAACCGCCGAGCTCTCGCAGCTACGGATGCCCCACCAGCAACGCCGCCAATAACAACAATCTTTTTACTCATAATATCCGATCTCCTTTTTAGTTTGAACTTGTTGAAAACAATGGTTTACGTGATACCTTGTACGTTGGGCACAGGGCAATCTTGCCTGCAAACAGCTTGATTGCGACCGCGCCGCCCAAAATTAAGAATGCCATGAAGATGTAACCGTGAACTGAGAAGTTGGTAATTGAGGAGTATAGCGCGCCGATGTTGCACCCCCGGGCCATTCGTGAACCGAGGCCCATCAAGGCACCGCCAACCTCGTAACCGCCGAAGTCACGCAGGGTCATCTTGAACTTCATGCTGAAGCGGCCGGCAAGCAGAAAGGCGATTAACGCCCCAACCACAATCCCAATGTTTCGGATCGTGCCGCCATCAACCAGCAGGGAATGCTGCATGGCAGTGGCGGTTTCGTCAAAGGCCGGCGAGGTAAATTTCATCCCGAACAGCCCCAGAAACTTTTGATCCAGGCTAACAAACGGGGTGGTGACGCCCCAGGCCTTGCCGGTGGTCGTGAGAATGAAGACCGATGCGACGGCAATTCCAACCGATCCGGTCACAAACGTCCAGCGTTGAACGAAGAACCGGTGATACGTTTTCCACGACCAAAGCTTAAATGGTTCCTCAGGATCGTCTTGAAGCGGCTTCTCAAAGGATTCCCAGTCAGACTTGGGATCCAGGTAAACCCCCTGGCGTTTCTTGCGATTTTCGTAACGCTTCAAAATCACGTACAGAATCAGCATCATGCCAAGCGTCAGCGCGATGGCACCGCCATAGCCGACGTACTGGGGCAGCCAGGCATTAATCCCAACCTTGCCGATCGCCGTGTTATCAAGCTGATAGCCAATGTACTGGCCGGGAGCGGCAAACAAGACGAAGAACGGAAACGCCATCCAGGCATGACCCTCACCTTCCCCAAAATCAGAAAGGGTTCCTGACGCGCAGCCGCCAGCCATTAACATGCCCATTCCAAACAGGAAACCACCCAGCATAACTGAGATATTGCCAATTCGAACGTTTTGGGTTCCGGGGATAATTGACTGACCTGGATTGGTAATCTTCCAGGCCGGCAAAGCCCCCTTGCTGGCGGCAAACCATTGAATCCCAACGTTTACGATGGCGGTGACTGCCAGTAAAATAATAATGGCTGTTGCCAGGCTGCCCTCACCACGATAGAAGGTTCGCTTCACCCCGCCGGCAAATCCGAACCGTGATCGGGTCAGCACGTAGCCAATCATCAATCCGGCAACCAGGTAAACCGGTAAGTTACCGTCAATAATGTGAAGGTATTCACCCCACCCAATCATCAGGACAAGAACAAGCAATCCTATTAATGGCTGACGTTTACTCAATCCATTTTTCTCTAAACCGTCCGCTATCATGTTGCACCTCCAGATATTGTTAATTTATTCACGATTACAGTGTAACCGCTACCAGCCACTGCCGTAAAATACTTATCGGGTAGCGGGGGTATAGCCTGTAGGGTATAATATTGATGGGAGGGCTTTCATCATGAACGATACGTCAATCTTATTGAACTATTTACGGGCAATTACCGCCAGCGGCAGCATTTCCGCGGCTGCCCGCCAGCTTTACATTTCGCAGCCATACTTGAGCCGTTATATCCACGAAAAGGAAGCCGAATTGGGGATCACCCTGCTCAATCGTAAGACGCACCCGATCTCACTGACTGACGGCGGCGCCAAATACCTGCAGGGAATCGAGAATTTGGACAATCAGTACAAATCACTAGTCAGCGAAGTCAACGAAATGACCTATAACCAAAAGGCCAACATCCGGATCGGCATTAACCAGTCAATTTCCAGTCAGTTATTGCCGAAACTGATCGCCCACTACACCACGGAGTTTCCGGGGAGAAAAGTGTTCGTCAAGGAAGGCCCTTCCAGTCAGATGGAGGACCAGCTGCTCAATCACCAAATCGACGTTCACGTGAGAATGCTGCCGATTTTTCCAAATGAAATTATGTATCAGGAACTCTGCGATTCACCGGTGTACTTGATCATTAACCGTTCGTGTCCGCTATACCGGCGGGCCAACGATCAGGTCATCACCGCCGATTTCCCGCTTAAAGAGATCGGCGGATCCGACATGATCTTTCTGCATTCCGGCTCCGGATTTATGCGGTTAATTGAACTATTTTTAGCCAATAACAAGCTGCCGCTGAACCAAAAGTACGAGGTTAAGTACTTAGAAACGGCCGCCAACATGGCCTACGAAGGCCTGGGGTGCACGTTTGTGCCGGGGATGTTTCTTCACGAAACGTTTAATCCTAATAAGTGCAACGTGCTCAAAATTCCGACTGACAAAATTCCCCTTAAACTGGTTGTGTCTTACTTGAAGGATTCCGCCCTCAATGAGGTTGTGCAGGAATTCGTTAAAGTGGCAACGAACACCGCCATCTTCACCGGCTGAGGCCTCAGGCAGCTAATTGCTAAATTGCCATATCAAAAGCCGTCCAGATTGTCCGATTGGGACAATTCTGAACGGCTTTTTGTGTAGGGCCATTTCAAATTATTAGTGTTATCGACGACGCCTATTTCTCCAAATACTTATCCTGCAGCTTCGTCAAATCACTCTGAGTCAATCCAAGCCCCTTGGTTAAGAAGCCCTTCATTGACCCGTAGTGTTTTTCAGCCTGCTTGTAGGCTTCGTCCAAGTATGCTTTTTCAACGATTAGCCCATAATAATTCTTCTTAATTGTGGCCTGACTGGCGCCCTTCTTCTTGAGAGCGGCCAAGGCCTGGTCATTAGTCGTTTTGCGGTATTTATTAGATAACAGATAGTCTTTATAAATGGTTTGCTTGCTGACGCCAAGCGCGGTCATAATCAGGGCCGTGCCAAATCCGGCGCGATCCTTGCCGGCACTGCAATGCCATAAGACGGCCTTGTTGCTTGGCGTGGTCAACAATTCATGGAATAGAACCTTGTAAGCATGACGGCCCTGGGTGGAGTCGACAAAGTACTTATAATAATCGATCATCCCCGTTTGACCATTCGCAATTTTGTCATTCTGTTTGCTTTCAGCGTCGGAAACCACCGGATTCTTGACATACTTGACGCCGGCAATCTTTTTATCCGGAGCTTCCTTCATTTCTGCGGGAGTCCTGAGGTCAACGTCAACGCCTAAATGGTGCTGCTTAACCAAAACGGCTTCATCGTGAGCGGTTAAAGTGTTCAACTTCGCCGATCGAATCAGCATGTTCGGCTTAATCACCTTTCCCGATTCCGTGTGGTAGCCGCCCAGATCACGGACGTTGACGGCGCCCTGCAGCTTAATCTGTGAACCGGCAACCGGCGTAGCAGCCTTTACCTTGGTAGTTGCCGCGCTGGCAACCGGCGTAACCGCACTGGCGGCGATTGGCGTTCCCACCGCTAACAAACTGAGTGCAACAGCGAATAACGTAACTTGCTTTTTCAAGATTCTCTCCTCCATACCCTTTTTATGATACGAATTCATCATAGTTGATTAACGTAAAAACCGGGTAATAGTGCCGTAAATGTTGTGTATATTTCTGCTGGATCGGATTGGACGCCATCAAAACACGTCAAATGAGTCAAAATATACATGACCAATCCACTTGAGATATCACTTTCACCATTAGTCTCACCATATTTTCTAGGGCTCACACCACTTATTTTAACGACATCCCCAACGATTGGGGAACTGTGGCTTTTTCACTGCGAATTTTCATTTTGTAGGCAAATAGTTTAGCTCTCAAATACGACTATTATATAATAACTTCGTAAACCGTAACCCACTACCCATTAGGAGGAACTATCATGGATAGGTTAAAGGACAAAGTCGCCATTATTACCGGCGCATCCCAAGGCATGGGTGCCAGCCACGCAAAATTGTTTGTTTCGGAAGGTGCCAAAGTGGCCATCACCGATATTAACGAAGAAAAGGGAAATCAAGTCGCTGCAGAATTAGGAAACGGGACAATCTTTATCAAGCAGGACGTTTCCAGTGAAAGCGATTGGCAAAACGTGGTTCACACAACGGTCGATCACTTTGGCAAGCTGGATATCCTGGTAAATAATGCCGGTATCAGTATCAATAAATCTCTGGACGACATGAGTGTTGATGACTACCTCAAAATTTTCAAAATCAACCAGTTATCCGTTTTCCTGGGAACCAAGTATGCCGCCCCAGCCCTTCGCAAGAACGGTTCCGGCAGTATCGTTAACATCTCTTCAATGAACGGACTGGTTGGCGGGGCAGTTGGCTACACCGACACTAAATTTGCGGTTCGAGGATTGACGAAGGCCGTTGCCTTACAGCTGGCCAAGGACAACATCCGCGTTAACTCAGTTCATCCCGGGGTAATTGCAACGCCGATGATCCTTCAGGGCGACAGCAAGGCCGTTATCGAAGAATTTGCGAAGAACATTCCTCTTCAGCGGGTTGCCGAACCAAGCGAAGTTTCCAAAACCGTTTTATTCCTGGCGTCGGATGATTCAAGTTACTCAACCGGTTCAGAATTCATTATCGATGGCGGGTTAACCGCTCAATAACAATTCCGCAATCAAATATATTATGACGATATTCAAACGGGCTACCACGCATCTTCAAAAGAAATGCGTAGTAGCCCGCTTTAATATCGTGAATTTAATTTAACGCGTCCGCCACCCTACTCGGCGGCTTCACGCTTATCGGCTCGCTCTAATAAGTCACTCTTAATCTGATTTTCCATTCGCTCATATTTAAAGTAGAACACCATAATGGCAGCAACAACCGCATAGATGATCACTGGCAGCCAAATGAACGAAAAGCTGATTGCACTTGATGCTTGGGCGGTTTGGGTGCGGTGAGCCACAAAGCCGGCCGCGGCTAAAATCTTAGACGGAATAAAGCTCCCAAATCCTGATCCGAGCTGGATACAGAAGGCACTCCCGACAGCTGTCAGGAACCCTGGTGCCCGATAGCCGCTCTTCCACTCACCATAATCAACGGTGTCGGCCAGCATGGCAAATGGCATTGACATCGCAAACGACGACCCAATCACGCCGATTGACCAGGCAATAATCACTAAAACAAAGTTTCCGCTCACAACTGCCATCAGCGCTTGACCGGCGGCTCCAATTGCCAAACCAATCAGCATGGTTGCGGTTTTATTAGTAATTTTGACAACGAAGGGAATCGAAATGCTGGAGATAATTCCCAAGACTTGCAGGCCATTAAAGACCGATGCCAGCTGGGCATTTCCTAAATTATACTTCGCGTAGTACGTCGAAAAGCTGTTGCGATCGGCCTGGGCGATCCAGAAAATGGCAAACGCGCTCACCAGCAAATACCAAGGGACGTTGCCAACCGTTGCTTTCAAGCTGTTCTTGAAGGAGACGGATTTTGTGCTAACGGGGACCCGTTCCCGGACGTTCTTAAACGCCAACAGCAGCAGGGCCGCCGCCACAATTCCGAACAATGAAATCGTCAGTGTAAAGCCGCGCTTGTTATTGCCATTTCCCAACAGGGCGACCAACGGCAACGTAAAGGTACTCGTCAAAAATGACCCAATCAAGCTGCCGACCATCCGGTAAGAATTCGCGCCGATCCGCTCACCGGCGTCCAACGTCAGATTGGGCAAAATGGCGGTAATGGTCGTTTGAATTCCGGTATAAATCACCCCGGCAGCCAGAATGTAAGTAAAGCCCGCGTACAAGAGTTTAGCCGTGCCATGAAGATTCGGGGCTGAAAATGCGAGCAGGGTCCCAATCGCAAACGGAATCGATAACCATAGAAAGTACGGGCGACTTTGCCCCCACCTGGTATGGGTGTGATCGACAATCGATCCCCAAAAGATTGCGCTGACAGCATCAACAATGCTGGCCAGTAAAATAATCATGCCGGCGCCGGACACCGGAATATTGAATACGTCCGTGTAAAAATAGAGAATGTAGCTGGACATGCTGACATATAGGAGATTGCCGGCCATATCCGTGAAGGCGTAACTAACCTTCTCAAGAACCGGCAGCTTGGCAGCCGCCGGATTTGCTTGCTCGTTTAATTCCATCAAATAGCCTCCATACATGAATCAATTTGTAAATCCGATTCATAAAAATATGATTATTATAAGTCAGTAAGGCGCTGGTTTCAACCGAATTATTAATTTTTCATTGACCTATAACGGTTGATTTAACGGTAAAGGAGTTTACTTTTTTATAAAATATCATAGTAGTTTTCAATAACCCGATCTCAACATTAAATTGGGCCAATCAAAAACTGACCAAACAGGGCGGTCATTGTTTGGTCAGTTGATCCGATTCGTATTCATTTGTAAGTTGGAAATTTAGCTATCAAGCGGATCATTTCAATCAGCGATCGACTTGATTTGGTCGGTGGTCACCCGATCACGAAAATCCTTTGGTGTCTGGCCCGTCCAGCCTTTGAACTGGCGATTGAAATTCTTGGGACTGCTGTATCCTAAAGCGCCGCTAATTTGAGCAAGCGAATAGGTTGGCACTTTCAATAATTCCGAGGCGGCCTGCTGTTTTAATTCCGATACATAACGTCGTGGCGTCATCCCGTATTCGGTTCGAAACAGCTTTTCAGCGGACCGGTTATTCACCGATGCCAACGACAAAATATCGTTAATTAGGGTTGTGTCCCCGCTGAACGGCCGATCGCCATGAATGAAGTTTTTGACCCGATCAGCAATGTTCGCCTTCAGATAATGGGCAATGACCTTGGAAATTTCATGCTGGGCAAACTTACCGTTGCCGTGGACTTCAGTGATAACGTCATGGATTGCCAACATGATTCGGCTCACAATCACCTGAATGGACAGGGTTAACTCGAAGTCCTGATGATTTTCCCCGCTGATTTCAATCAGCCGCGTGAGATGCGGGGTGACCAACTGCGCCAAAACCGTCTCCCGGGGGTACACGTAAATTAAATTCTGGCTCAAAAACAGTTGAAGTTTCGGATCATCCACCGCTAAGTCAAAGCTGAAGTACGTCACGTCTTCGTCGGGCTGCGCGTTAAAGACTAACTTTGGCGGTAAAGCCAACACGTCACCCTTTTCCAAAACAAAGTGACAGTTAGCGATGTCGACGTGGGCCTTCCCGCTTAGGAGGACCCCAATTCGAAAATGGGGATCCGACTTGAAAGTAAGCCGCTGATTATGCTTGATCTGATGTTCACTGGCAGCTAAAAAGTCAAATCCGCAGTGAAGGTCCGGAAAATTAACGCGCCGTCTGCTTTTATTCATGTTGGCCACCTCTTTTCTTCTTTCTAATCTATTCATGTTTGATTATATCATCGATCGTGACAAAATGAGCAAATCAAGTTATAAAAAATGCCGTTAACCGGCATTTTGATCATTACGGATAATCCCGTTTCGAAGGCCCAGAAAGATCGTTAAAATTAACAGATCAGCCGAACCGCCAAGACTCAAATTTTCCTGCTTGAATTTTCGATTCAGTTCCTTAAGAAACGCAAATCCATCAACGGTTTGACTGCCGCCTAACTCAAAATAGCGGGTCACCCACCGACGCACTCGCACCAAAATATCGGGATCGCCGGAACGTTTGATCAAATTAGAGTCATCTGCATATAACAAAATATGCAATAGAGTATCTAATAACCGTTCATTTATAGTGCCCGTACTTTTTTCGAGGAATGGGTAGGCGTGGTTCATGACCACCGGAAAGCCGGCAGCTGCTTCGCCCCGGATTCCCAGAAAGCCGTACTTCACGTACTGGTACTCGCCAGCAGTCAGGTTGCGAACGTCGTGCAAGTCGCCGTTGGCCAAATCGTGATCGATCAATGCCGCCAGCATTTTTTGAATCACCCGCATAAGCCCGGCATTCCCCGTGGGAACCGCGGCGGGATGGCGATCCTGAAAGGCCGCCGCCGTCAGCGTAATGCCCAGTGAAAAGATGGCTCCCTTGTGTGTATTCACGCCATGGGTGGCGGCAAACATATCCTTCTCCGCTTCAATCCCAGCTGGCCGAATCGTTTGAAAGAGATCTGGCAAGGCGGCCACCCCACCGGAGAACTGTTCGCCAGCGGCCACGCAGGCGTCAAAGTAGGTCCGCAGACTTACCGCCGAATCAATAAACATAAAGACATTCATGTCCGGATGGGGCCCGGCGTCCACCGGATCGACCAACCCGGGCTTGGGATTCACAGAAACTTCGTAGAGCATTGCCGCCAGCGCTGTCGAAACCAGTTGCCTTGCGTGGGTTGTTTCACTCGTTGTCATTAACCGTTCCCGCCTCACCTTTGAATTCTTGATCAAATACTTGTTGAATCACGGCCTGCAGTTCACTGACCGAATGCCGCCGGGAGCGAGCGCATTCCTTTGCCGGCCGCCCACAAATAAAGCACTTGCGAACCGGCAGTCCGAGCTTTGTCCGCGACAGCGCCGTCGCTTGCCCATGACCGAACACGTCGACATCGAACAGGCGACCAAACGCATCCTGATCTTCGAATGCTGCCGCTTGCCGTTTCACAGCTTCAAGAGGCCCGGCAACCGTCAAAAAGGCCTCATTGCCCGTCGGCTTATCCCACTGAGCCACCAACTTCACATCGGCATCCCCCGCCTGAAGCGACTGAATCAGGCTTAATAAGCCATGATTGAACCCCCGATGGAGTTGATCGTTATTTTTAATTGGGCCGGGAATATTCAGCTTGACGGCCAAAATGCTGGCGTCAAGATAATCTGCCACGAGTTGCTTCTGAAAGGCCACCCGGGCGTCCTTACTTTCTAACACGGCGGTGATGTCCTGCGGCTCACCAGTTTCAAACAGTTTGGTCATCAAAATCCCTCCCTTAGTTAGTTTATGTATACAAAAGACCCTGCGTGCCAAGAATTCAGCAGTGGTCTTGTGAGTAAGAGTGTGACGAGGCTCGGTAGGTGCGGTGGCTAAGGGTAAAATGACGGGAATCCCGGTTCTGGATTCTTGGCATTTTACCCTTAGACGTTAGCGCCTGAGCCGTTGCCCCTAAAGGGACTAGGCAATGCCTTCAGCATGGCCGTTGGAACGCGTTTCGGCTAGGTAATAATAGACCGACCACTCCAGTCTCTTCGTTTCCACTAGGTGACAACGAAGCAAACTAAGTGGCTCGTTCATTGCTACCCAGTTGAAACGTGCTCCAAAGGACTGATCCCGGCCGTGTAAGCCCAAAAACAAACATTCCAAGCCCGGGAATCTCTGTTTTTGGGCTTACACTCTGGGATCAAAGCGTCCTTTTCCGCACTCTAATCCTTTACCTCATTAATCGCATCAATAATACTCCCATCGCGATACTCAACCAGGGCAACGGTCCGGTCGGTAAATTCCAGCGGCTTTGGCTTACCAACTTTCTTTTCGGCCATCTGCTGAAGTTCTTCGATCGTGTAAACCGGCACACCAGGTAAGTTTGCGAAGGCTTTTTGCAAGTCCTTGCGCTTTGGGTTAATTGCAATGCCGTATTCTGTTACCAATACGTCCACTGAATCACCTGGGGTCACGTTCGTCGTAACCTTTGGCACAACCGTGGCAATTCGGCCCCGAACAAGTGGAGCGGAAATAATCGTTAATTTGGCAGTTGCGGCATCTTGGTGACCACCAACGGCGCCCCGGATCACGCCATCTGAACCGGTCATGACGTTGACGTTAAAGTCAGTATCAATTTCCAACGCGCTCAAAATCACAACGTCCAGCTGATCAACCATCGCGCCCTTATTGTCAGGATCGGCGTACCATGACGCATCGATTTCCTGCTGGTTCGGATTGGTGTGCATCGAATCAGCGGCGCCCTTGTCGAAGTCCTGAACGTCCATGACGCGGCGAACCAAGCCCTCTTCAAGCAAATCCGTGGTTGGCTTTGTAATGCCACCTAAGGCAAACGATGCCTTGATCTGGTTATCAATCATGGCTTGGCGCAAGTAGCGGGTAACGGCCAGTGCGGCGCCACCGGAACCAGTCTGGAACGAGAAACCGTCTTTAAAGTACGGTGAATGAACAATCACATCGTTAACCATCGACGCGATCTTCAATTCCTTAGGATCCTTGGTAAACCGGGTTGCCCCGGAGCCAATCTTGTCGGGATCCCCAACTTTGTCGACCTTGACAACGTAGTCAACCTGCGTCTGCTTGATGGAAGCCGGCGTGTTGGGGTATGGCATGATGTTGTCCGTCAGCAAAACCACGTTATCGGCATACTGGGCATCCATTAAGGCATAACCCAGTGAGCCAAAGACGGCGTCGCCCTGCATCCCGTTGGCATTTCCTAACTTATCGGCGTTGGGCACTCCCAAGAAGGCGACGTCAATCTTGATATCACCGTGTTCGATTGCCCGGGCCCGGTTGCCATGCGAACGGAAAATAACCGGATTCTTCAGGCCACCGTGAGAAACAAAGTCCCCTAAAGAACCGCGCATTCCGGAACTGGTAATGTTGGTGATGGTGCCCTTCTTAATGGCCTCAATCACGATATCATTCATGACCCCGGTCAATGAAGAGGGTGCCAGCGTCAGGTTCTTGATCCCCTGATCAATAATCACGCGCATCACTTCGTTGAACACAAAGTCCCCGTTTCGGAAGTGGTGATGAAACGAAATCGTCATCCCGTCCTTAACGGTCTTCTTGACAACGTCCTCAATGGAATCCACCAACTTATCGTCACCGGTGGAGACATGAACCTTTGGGGCTACCCGCTGGACTTCCGGCTCCCCAATTTCGGTGCTCTTAAAGCCTTCGTAGTTTAACTGCTTCATTAAATCATCTGGTAATTCGCGACCAACACTATTTTTCAATGTAGTTCCCCTCCTCATCAACTAAGTGAGACGCCTTGGCAAGCATCATAACCCGCTGAGCTCGGAGAACAACTGGCCGGTCAACCATTTGACCGTTCATTGAAATCACTCCAGATCCCTTAATTCGGGCTTCCTCAATTGCATTAATCACATTCTTGGCATTTTCAACTTCTTTTTCGGTTGGTTCGTATACTTTATTGACCATCGCAATTTGCCGCGGGTTAACCAACGATTTACCGTCAAATCCAAGCTGGTGGATGTAACGGGTCTCACGGTAAAAGCCTTCGGTATCGTCCATGTTGGTGAAGACGGTATCAAATGCGGCGATCCCGGCAGCTCGGGCAGCATGGAGAACCATGTTGCGGGCAAACTGTAATTCGGCGCCATCAGGATAACGATGGGTCTTCATATCGGTGGTGTAATCTTCAGCAGACAGCGCAATCCCAATCATCCGATCAGATGCCGCAGCGATTGCCGGGGCATTCAAAACGCCCTTGGCACTTTCAATGGCAGCCATCAAATGGGTGGATCCTTCTTTTCTGCCGAATTCCTTTTCGGCGGCCAGGACATCCTTCTCAAGGGTTTTGACCATATCGGCCGTTTCGGTCTTCGGTAACCGAATCACGTCGATGCCGGCCTTCACCATTGCTTTGATGTCGTTATGGTAATAGGGTGTATCGTCACCATTGATCCGGACAACCAATTCAGCGTCGCCGTAGTCCTGTGTCTGCAAGGCTTCATAGACCAAATCTCGGGCAGCATCCTTCTCAGCCATCGACACGGCATCTTCGAGGTCAAACATAATGGAATCGGCACCATAAATGCCGGCATCCTTGACCATTGCGGGGTTGTTGCCGGGTACAAACATCATTGTCCGTCGTAATCGTTCACCATTTTCAGCCATTTTACAGTACCTCCCATGCAGGTTGGTCGACCGTCTTCAACGCCCGTTGCGCAGCGGCGATCGTTCGGGCCTTAATCACGCAGTCCAAGGCACCCTTGTCGACGGCCTTCACCTTCACATTATCAATATCAAATTTTTTGAGAGTTTCGGTAATCACCGCGTTAATCTGATCACCAAACTGTTTTTTGACATCCGATTCAAGATCGATCTGGATTCCGGATTGACCCTTTGACAGCATGATTTGGATATCTGACGACTCCAAAGTCCCCGCAATTGCGGTCTGCTTAATTTCCATCAATATTCATTCCTTTCATAATGCGTGATTGAAGCTCATGTAAGTTCTCCTTAATAAAATCATAAGTCGAACTTGGCAGCGATTCAATGATATTTGAAAGATCACCGGCCTTAATGGCTTTTCTCACCCGGGTGGCGGTAATGACAGCCCCCGTTTGGTCCTGATTTCTGGGAACTTCAACGACCTGAACATCCGGTGGCAGTTCCCGTTTTAAAGCTTGATTGTACTGGTTGGTTGTCTTGGATAGCGGCTCGGAACCAACGTAACGGGTCGTAATGTGAAGGGCTGGGGCAATCTGGGTCTTAAACACCCGGGCGTCCAGTGCCGTCTGGTAGTCGGTCGCCGTGACGTTGTCCGGCAGAAAATAAGCCGGAAACGTCGCGTAACTGACCATGTAGTCGCCGCCCGCCACCACGATGACGTTATCCAAATCACGAAGCCCTGCCCGAACGAGCTTCAGTCGTTCATCAGCGGTAAACAACGACCGCTCGGCGCTCACCACGAAAACGTACACGAAGTCGTTTTGCTTGGCGGCTTTTTCGACCAGGTAGCGATGCCCCAGGGTAAATGGGTTGGCGTTCATCACCACGGCCCCGATTTGCTGGTACTGCTGATTGGGCACCTTGGGGAGACCATCCAGATAATCGTGAATGTTGGGATCGCCCATTTCAAGAAACGCGGCGACGTCCGTATCCCCCAGCTGCTCAAAGCCGATATGCTGAAAGCTTTCGGAATACCTCTTCTTGGTAAACACAAAGATGTGAAAGATCTGCTGCTGAAACAGCCGGTTCACCAGTTCACCGACAATCGCGTTAAACCGGCTGCCGGTCGTCACGCCCTTGTTGCAGACGCCAACGTATTTCAGGACGTTACCAGCAGCTGAGCCGGTTGCAACCAGGTCATCGCCGTTATAGATGCCGATTGTGAAATCGATCTGATCGACTTCCCGATCACTAAAGTCGGCGATGCCCAATGACTTTAGGAAAGCCTGCCATTTGGCGCGAACCTTCGAATTAGTTAAATTTAAATCAACAATTGATTCATACATTAGTTAGTGATCCTCCACTAATCGGTTACTAATGCGTGATCTTTCTTGGCATAGGAGACTAATGCATTAGTAACGGTTTTAACAACGCCCTTATCAAAGACGCCGGGGACAATTTCTTCAGCCGTTGGGTTGGCAATCATGCCGGCCAGGGCGTTTGAGACCACCGCCTGCAAGTCATAACCAACGTGCTTGATGCCAGCTGATAACAGCCCCTTAAACAATCCTGGGAACACCAGGATGTTGTTCACCTGGTTCGGATACTGGGACGAGCCGGTAGCAATCACCACTGCGCCGGCATTGCTGGCAATTTCCGGATCAATTTCGGGAATCGGGTTGGCCAGCGCGAAGATAATCGGATCAGCGGCCATCCGGCTAACGTCGTCAGCGGTCATCAAATTGGCAGCTGACAACCCGATAAAGGCATCTTTGCCCCTGATAACGTCTGATAACTGACGGTTCTTGAGACTGTCATCCTGACCAAGCTTGGCAGCGAAGTCCCGCTGGTATCGATTATAACGCCCGTCATTCTTAGTGATCACGCCATCCTTATCCACAAGCGTCAGATTGGTAATCCCAACGTGGTCCAAAAGTTTGGCAGTCGCAAGCCCGGAAGCGCCAACCCCGTTGACGACAACCTTCAAGGATTTCAGCGGCTTGCCGGTCACCTTGGCGGCGTTGATTAATCCGGCCAGAACAACGATTGCCGTGCCTTCCTGATCGTCGTGGTAGACGGGAATGTCTAATTCCCGGGCCAGCTGGTCTTCAATTTCGAAGCACCGGGGTGCCGCGATGTCTTCCAAATGGATCCCGGCAAAGGAACCAGCAATGTTCTTAATTGTCCGAACAGTTTCATCGACACTCACCTGATTGACTGAGATGGGAACCGCATTGACGCCGGCCAAGTCCTTGTATAACAGGGCCTTGCCTTCAATCACCGGCAAACCGCCGGCTGGGCCGATGTTGCCAAGTCCCAGAACGGCCGATCCGTCGGTCACCAAGGCCACCAGTTTACCGCTCATGGTGTAGCGGTCCTTTAACTCCGGATGGCTGGCAATCAGCTTGGAAAGGATTGCCACGCCGGGCGTATAGGCTTTTGCCAAGTCCTTGCGGTCATCAACCGGTAATTCAGACGCGATGTCCAATACGCCGGTATGCAGTTCGTGAAGCTTTAAAATATCATCTTTCTCAGTCATATAGGTCGTCTCCCAATTCAAATTCTGCTCTTAATGTCATTAATTCCGCGTGATTTTATCTGATTTCATTGCTCACTAAATAGAATAACGCGTCTTTTAACATTTATCAAATATCTATGGATATTTTTAAATTTGTTAAATCCACAGCCATCATGATTTTAAATTTGAAAAGGAATTCTCTATTTGTAAAAACCTATGCTATAATATTTTTAAAGCCTCACCATTGAAAGGAGCCCGCCCATGAACGACGTCAAACATCAGGAACTCCTGGCCAACATTGCCCAGGACTACTACCTATCAAAGCAAACCGTCACCGACCTATCGAAGAAGTACCAGCTCAGTCGCTACCTCATCACTAAGTATTTAGATGAAGCTTTAGCAAGCGGCCTGGTCAAAATCAGCATTGCCACGCCCATCAGCCGGAACTTCGACTTGGAAATGCGCTTTAAGAAGGCCTTTAACGTGCGGAACGCCTTCATTCTGAAATCTTCAGACACGCCCAACGATGATAACGAAAACATCATTGAGTATGCCTCGGCAGAAATTCAGGATCTCATTCGCCAAAGCCGGATTATCGGCCTCACCTGGGGCGATACAGTGCTCAGCGTCATCTCCCACTTCCAAGCCGAAGTTAGAGATGACATCACCTTCTCGCAATTTGTCGGCAATAACCTCAAGTACACGTCTTTATCTGGCGCCACCCCACTGGTCGAAAAGGCCGCGGCTAAATTTGGCGCGCCCTACCAAACCATGCCGGCACCGCTGTACATCCTCAGTGATTCCGCCAGGGCCGAACTCCAGCATGAGCCGGCGCTGGTCCCGGCCTTTAGCACCGCTTCGAAGATGGACCTGCTATTTACCGGTATCGGCACGTTGGCTTCAGTTGATACGATTCCGGTGTGGAAGCAGCATCAAGCTGAGATTTTTGACGGCGTTGACCTCGATCGGGTGGCCGGCATGCTGTACGGGCGGCCGTACGACATTAACGGCACGATTCTAAACGTCAAGAATGACAAGACGTTTGGCATCCCCATCGACACGGTGCTGGCAACCACCCGTCGTGTCGGCATCGTAAAGAGCAAGTTCAAGGCCCGGGCATTGTTAGGTGCCCTGCGCGGCGAACTACTCACCGACATCGTTACCAACGAAGGGGTTGCCAACCGGGTTCTGCTGGAAATGGGCGGCTAAGGACAATTAAATCAGCATGATCACTGGGTTGCCGTTTACGCGGCAGCCCTTTTTTGGCCTCACCTTCGCAAAAACTTGCGCAGGGCCGTCCAAAACGCTTCCGGCTGTTCGGCCATTACCAGATGGCCACTGTGATCAATGACTTTGGCGCTGCCGTTCTTCGCCATTTTCGCCATCACTGCGGCAAACGCCGGATCAAAGTACGGTGACTGCCTGCCGGCAACCACCAGCAGCGGGATCTTTAATGAAGCAACGATGTCCCGCCAGTCCTGAAACGCATGGTCAACCAGCAGCGGATAATTGAGCTGGGCATCGTAAGGATGAGCCTTGGCGGCGGCCTTCATTTGACTGAAAACGGCATCCCCAATTTTATGAACTGCGGCCCGGCCCATCGGAAACTTCAGGCTGGCAGGAAAACTGTCCCAGGTTAACGATTCAAAGCCGTACTGCCAAGTGGCATCGCTGATCATTTTTGGGGACTGGTCGACATCGACAAATTTGGCAAACCGGCCCTCACCGAACAGTGAAGCGTATGCAAACAGGGTGGCTGCGCCCATCGAACTGCCAATGCCAATCACATTGTCGACGTCGAGATCAGCCAGCAGTTCCGCCACATCCAGGGCGTGACGACTCATCCGCCGCCCCTTTACAGTGTGTTCAGAAGCGCCCTGATTGCGGGCGTCCAGATTAATGACCCGGTAGCCGTTCTCAACTAATTTGGGGATGATGGCGCCGAACACTTCTTTATAGGCCCCAACCCCAGAAAGGAGCAAAACCGTTTGGCCTTGCCCCTCATCTGTGTAGTCGAGAATGACGTGATCACTGGTTTGAAATTTGATCGTCATCCCTCCTCCGAAATTTTAATGAACCATTACCATAAACCAATCACTTTCATCCAAAGAGCCCCAATTCCGATCCAAACGACCAGATAGAAGAGCCCGAGAATGAAGTTCATGCGCCACCAATCAGATTGCTTAACGTAGCCGGAACCAAATAACACGGTTGCGGGGCCACTGGCAAAGTGAGTGGTTGAATTAAAGATCGCGCCGACAAAGCCAAGCGTGATAGCTGCCATAACGGCAGGGGCACCGGAAGAAATCGCAACCCCGAGTAATGCCGAGTACATTGCGGTAACGTGGGCGGTCCCACTAGCAAACAGGTAGTGAGAATAGAAGTAAACCAGTACCAAAATCAACAGAACCCAGATCCAGCTAACGCCGGCAACGGCATTCTTAATGGTCAGAGATAACCACGGAATAACACCCAGAGTGTTCAATTCGGTTGCCATGAAAATCAAGACTGAGAACCACAGTAACGTGTTCCAAGCCCCGGTTTCCTTGAGGATATCCTGAATGGACAGCACCCCGGTGAGCAGTAACAGCGAAACGGCCATGAAGGCAACTAAGGAAGCTTCCATGCCAATAAAGCTGGAAATCATCCACATAATCAGCGCAAAGACGAAGACGCCGGCCATCATTTTTTCAGGTAACGAGAACTTACCCATCTTATCCAATTCGGAATCCGCCCACTCCTTGGCGTTTGGCGTTTCCTTAATCTCAGGCGGGTACATCTTGTAAATGATCCACGGCACACAAATTAACGAAATAATAGCAGGTACTAAACCAGCGATGAACCAAGTCATCCATGGGATGTTAACGTGCAGTGCTTTGGCAAGGGCAACGGCAACAAGGTTAGGCGCCATTGCAGTCATGAACAACCCGCTGGTGATGATGTCACCGTGAAACTCTTCGAAGACCAGGAACGCGCCCATTTTACGAGCGGTCCCGTCCCTTGGATCTGACCCATAGGTGTGAGCCAGTGAATCAATAATTGGGTAAACAATGCCGCCTGAACGAGCGGTGTTACTTGGAGTGGCTGGAGCGGTCACCAAATCAACGGCGATCAGTGAATAGACCAACCCAAGTGATTTCTTTCCAAACAGGCGGACGAACAGCAGCGCGACTCGACGACCAAACCGGTCTTGATGAAGCCCCGTGACAGGAAGTAGGCCATGGCGATCATCCAAACGGTACTGTTACCAAATCCCATGGCGGCGTCGTCCATATCGACTAAGCCCAACGTGACGGTAATCGTAAATCCAAATAGTGCAACGGCGCCAATTGGCATTGGCTGGGTAATGCACCCAACAATGGTCCCAACAAAAATAGCTAACATATGCCAGCCGGCAACTGGAATTCCGGCGGGCTTAAACGGTGTGCAGAGCCATATAATTAAAGCAATGGCAATCGGCCAGATGAATTTCTGGTACTTAATTTTCTCTAAGTGTTCCATACAGAATTATCCCCTTTGTTTGAAACGGATCCATTCGCGATCCCCTTCATTAATTGGTGCAATGAAGATCAATCAACATTTGAGTCAAATCCCCCTTTTGTGAATTTATTCAAATGCCAATCGTTTAGGAAACGGTTTCACAAAAACCACTTGAAATTATGACCGGGCCAACACCTCCCTAAGTGCATTACCAAAGCATTTTTATTGTGACTTCATTAACAAGTATGGGCAAATAAAAAGCAGTGATAATGTTTTATTTCTTTCAATAATACCACTGCTATTGCCGATTATAAAAAGTTTGCATGTTTGGTTATGCGTTCATTAATACTTCCGCCATCTGGCGTGCCGACCGCTTCATCTTGGCCTTTTCGTCGTCTGATAACGGTTCCTCAATTACTTTAGCAATCCCCCGGGAATTAATCAAGGCCGGGTTGCCAATGTAGATATCCTTCAAACCATATTCGCCGCTTAATGGCGCGCTAACTGGCATCACAATATTTTGATTATTTAAGATTGCCCGGGTGAGCATCATCATCCCGTAGGCAACGCCGTAGAAGGTCGCGCCCTTCAAGCCGATGATTTTACCGCCCTTTTTGCGGACATCCACTTCAATTTGGTCAAGGTCATCTTCAGTGATCCCCTTTTCCATCGCAACTGTCCGCAGCGCGCGGCCACGAATGGTTGCTTCATCGTAGGCGGCAAAGGAGCTGTCGCCGTGCTCGCCCAAGATGTTGGCATCGATATCCTGCAGGTTAACGTGGAATTTGTTGGCCAGGGCCACTTGGAACCGGGCGGAATCAAGGGATGTTCCAGTTCCAATCACGCGGGTCCGTGGGAATCCGGAAATCCGTTGGGTAATCGTCGTTAAGATATCAACCGGGTTGGCGGATACTAAGAAGATGCCGTTAAAGCCGCTATCCACAATCGGACGCACAATTGATTCGAGGATGCGGGCGTTTTTAGAGACCAAATCCAAGCGGGTTTCGCCCGGTTTTCGTGGAACGCCAGCGGTAATCACAACCAAATCGGCGTCTTTGGCATCCGCATATTCACCAGCGCGAATCCCCATTGGGCCGGCCATTGGCATCACGTCTTCAAGATCAATCACGTCGCCTTCGGCATGATCCTTGGCAACGTCAACGATCACCAATTCGTCAGCGATCTGAGATTGAATTAATGAAAAGGCATATGATGAGCCAACTGCCCCGTCACCGATAAGCACAACTTTTTTTGATTTATGAATTTGATTTAACATAACGGCATCTCCATTCGTTTGACGTTTTTCTATCCGTCTACAAGCCTGAGGAAAACAACGGTCTTTCTATCCTCTTTGTGAATTCATATACATTGTATGCTATCGTTTTAAAAATGTCAAAACATATCGTTTATTTTCCAAAATTTAAATGCCCATTTGTAATTTTTTTGAGAAAGTAAACGGTTTTTATTATAATTTTAACGTTTTTCTCATTAAAAATGGTTGGGCCATTTCGCCCCTACGCCGCCCTAAAAGGATTTATTAGAAAGCAATGTGAAGGAAATCACGATAAATTTCCTGCTCGGGCTTGCCTTTTTAGAGGCGCGTTGGCTGGGAATACCGTTAGTCTGCATGATCATGATTTGGTTTAAAAAATAATCAGTTAGAAAAACGTATATAAGTCTGAAGAAAGGAAAATCAGTTTAGCCGTGATATAATTACTGTGAATACATCGTGAATACATGGAGGTGTTCCCCTTGAAAGTTAGAGAACAGGGTAATTCATTAGTTGTGACGGTTCCAAAGAAATTTGGGATCAAATCAGGAACCGAAGTTGTCGCGGTTAAGGGCAAGGGAAACTCATTCTCATATGTCCCAAAATTGGCAAATCCGTTTACTGACCCAACCATTCACTTTGGCCATGACCAAGAAGCGTTTCCTGATGATTCGACTGGGCGTGAATCGCTGTGAGCAGGGATTCGTATCGGGGCTATACCCCTGAACAGGGCGATATCGTGTATGTGACCTTCGATCCACAATCCGGTCGGGAAATTAAAAAGCGCCGCCCCGCGTTAGTCGTAAGCGCAACCCCGTATAATCGGGCGACCGGCTTTGTCCAAATCTGTCCAATTATAAGCACCATTCGCCATCGACCAGGATTCTTTACACTGACTGATCAGAAAGCCATCAGTGGTCAGGTTAATGCCATTCAACTCCGATCGGTTGATTTCCTTTCTCCTCATAGAAATATCGTTAAAGTCGAAGCAATCGATCCCAGAACCTTTGGTGAAATCGCCCAGTTCATCAGATTTATCTTTGACTTTGACCAAATCCTCGACTTCGGCGATTAACCGGAATAACGCCAAACAATCCCGCCAAATCCGTCTGACTTAACAGGCAGATTTGGCGGGATTGTTTTCGATTCCTTTAAACACCTAAATTTTCCCAGTTCGATAAACGTGATTCATCAACGACCGGGTTTCAGTAAACTCGTTCTCGTCATGAAGGACCACCGTAATCACGCGGTGATGGCCGGCCTTCTTACCGGTTCCGACGAAGCAGTAACCTGCCAAATCAGTAAAACCAGTCTTTAAGCCGTCAACCTTCAACGACTTTTGCGCGTACTTGCGGCCTGGCAATAGGTTGTTATAGTTGTGCATTGACTGACTGCCAATCTTGACGTTGCCCATCTTGGCGTAAGTCAAAACGCTGGGGTAATCGCTGATAAAGTGCTTGGCAATCAGGGCCACGTCCTTGGCGGAAACCTTATTGGCGTTGCCGCCCGGTGCCGAATAGCCGTATGAACGCAGGGCATTTTGTTCCATGCCGTTTGCGGATACAAAGCTCGCGTGACCGAAGTGCCAGGATTTAGCCTGCTTGTTCATTAGTTTAATAAACCGGCGATTGGCTGCTGGCGTTGAGCCGCCGGCAACCCACTGGCCTAGCGCGATGGCGGCATTGTTCGATGAACCAATCAACGCTGCCTTGTACAGTGAGCGGACGGTGTAGTGATTCTGCTTGAATTTGAAGCCGCCATAAACGCCGGACCGCCCCATGGTCTTCAAACCAGCGTAGTGGGTGTTTACACGACTATTCCAGGTTGCCGAGGTCTTGGCAACCTTTTTATCAACCAGATACAGCGTCATTAGTTTAGAAACTGACGCGATCGCCCGCGGGGTGTTCACATTTTTATGCCAGAGAACCTTGCCCGTACTTGCATCCATTGCCACGGCGGCCTTCGCATACTTTAAGCCAAACGGGGCCTTGCCCTTCTTCAAATGATGGTGCCAAACGTAGCCGCTAACAGAACCGCTGCCGCTTTTAACGCGGTAGTATGTCGCGTTTTTGCCATTATGCTTTAAAATCACTTTTTTGGCGGCATACCAGGTGGTGTAGGGATACGTCTTCAGTGCGTGAAGCCGGCGGGTGTGGTGCAGATTATAAATATAGCCCGCCTTTGAAGCCCGGTGATAAGCGGTCTTTTTCATAGTTGTGGTCTTTACAACCCGATAACCAGCGGCGTGGGCAACTACCGGCTGGTCCATAACGACTGCCGTGGCCCCGAAAATGGCGGCTGCGGCAATCACCCCAATAAATTGTCGTTTCATGAATCATTCTCCTCATTTCGATAATTGATCCTTTTTCTAAAAGATCAGACCAATCTATTATAGCTGATTAGAATTATCAAAATCTGGAAAAATATAATTGTAATGGTTTTGTGACCTCACTGTCGTATTTTCATTTGTGATTTCATACAAAAAATCCGCCGAAATTTTGTAGAAAGTGCTGACCAATTTCGGCGGTAATTAAGCTATGATCCTTTTGTGAAGAGATGCTTCCTGTCGCGTAATGGTCAAAAAAGGTTAAGGTGATCGTTATGAAAGCCATTATTCAGCGAAAGAACTTTTTGTTTTGGGCCTCAATTGTTTTTGCGGGGATTTTTTCGATTTGGGCCGTCGTCAGCCCCACCGGAATGACCGGGACGCTTTGGAATTGGCTTGGCCTTTACAACCGGACCTTTAGCTGGTTTACCATGCCAATGCCGGTGATTCTGCTGCTGATTTGTCTGTATCTGGCCTTCGGAAAATTTGGCAAGATTAAACTGGGCGGCGCCGACGACGAGCCAGAAATGAGCACGTTTGCCTGGATTGGCACCCTGTTTACTGCCGGCATTGGTATCGGCATCGTCAACTTTGGGGTTGCCGAACCCCTGGTCCACTACCTGCAGTCACCCGTCGGAATTGCCGGGGGTGTTTCCCCAGCCCAAGCAGCCGAAAACGGCATGAAATACAGCATGTTTATCTGGGGATTGCCGGCATGGGCCATCTACACCATGGCCGGATTAGTGATTGGCTACTTTGCATACTATAAAGGAAAGAAGTTTCTGCCGGGCGAACCAATTGCCGCCGGGTTCTCTGATAAGGCGTGGGCCCCAAGCGTTGCCGTTCTTGCCAACATTGTCGCGGCTGGCGCGGCCGCTCTGACAATTGCCGCCCACATTGCGATTGGTATTTTTCAAATCCAAAACGCCGTGCATTCGGTCAGCGGGTTCGATATTTCTTCAGCGACCAGTTCGATTGCGTTATTAATTATCATGTTCTTTATTTATACGTTTGCCGCCATTCTGCCGATTCAAAAGGGGATGGCATCCCTTGGCAAAATCAACACCATTGTCGCGGTGATTTTGATGATCTATGTCTTCATGATTACCAACTCGACGATGATTATGCGACTGGTGACTGAAAACGTCCGCCACGCCTTTTTGGACGTCTTTCCAGTCGCCTTCACCACCATCCCGTTTTCTGATCAGACCTGGTTTGGTTCGTGGCCCAACACAATCATGATCTGGTGGTTCTCCTGGACGCCGTTCTTGGGGATCTTTATCGCCCGAATTTCCAAAGGCCGCACCATTCGCCAAATCGTGACCATGTCCATTTTGGTACCGACGTTCTTCCTGATCTTTTGGTTCAGCGTTTTCGCCGGCAACGGCTTCTGGAACACGTTCTTTGGTGATGGTAAAATCATTCATTTTATTGCTAATAACCCGGAGAACGTCTACCTGTCGTTCATCATGGTGCTCAAGGAGCTGCCGGGATTCCAAGTTACCGGGCCAATCTTCCTGTTACTGGTGGTGATCTTTTTGGCGACCGCCACAACGTCGGGCATGATTTCGTTAAGTATCATTACCAGCAACGGCCCGGAAAACGCCCCGAAGACCCGGGTAATTTTGTGGTCAGTCCTGACCACGATGATTGCCTTTTCCAACATCGCCACCGGGACTTTGGACGGCGTCAAAGCTGTCGGCGTCATCATCGGGATTCCGTTTATGCTGTTTGTCCTGTTATCCATTTCCGGCATGTACCGGCAGATGACGCTTGACTACAACCACAATCTCCTGGTAGCCGCTGAAAAGAATCAGCAACTGATTGACCGCGAACACGGAAAGAAGGCGTCATCATGATTCTCATGTTCTTAACATCCAAATTCGTCCCCAACGAACATTTTCCGTTGGACAAAGCCCTTGCCGGCCACGATATCGTGACCAACTTACTGACGTCGCTTGTCATTATCGCGTTTATTGCATTGATTGCCTGGATCGTGTACGAGGCATTCGATCAAAAAAAGGAGGAGTGATCGTCATGGTAAATGAACGTTATACCACTGACCTCCAGCCAAAATTACCGTCATTACCGGTCCCGGAGCTTGCCCAAACCCTGACCAGCTTGGAAATTTGGGCAACCCCACTGCTTAATCAGCAGACAGCCGAAGATTTTTATCATTTGGTCAGACAATTTTCCCAAACGGACGGTCCAATCTTGCAGAAACGCCTGATCAGTTTAGCCCGGCAAACATCGGGCAGCTGGCTTGCCCCCATCTGGGAGGAAAGTTATTTAACCAGCCGTCAGCCGCTGCAAAATTCCACCAACTTTGCCTTCACGGTTGATCCGGCCGTGATTCCCCCGGCGGCCAGCCAAAGCTACCTGGCCGCCCAAATCATTGACCGCTTGACCGGCGCCTACCTGAGCTACGCCACGGGCAATCAACCATTGGAAACCTACCGCAATGGTAATTTGATGGACATGAGTTACTACCAAAACTTCTTCAAGGCCATGCGCTTGGCCCGACTTGGAAAGGACAGCTTTTATCAGGGCGATTCCGAAATAACCAACCAACAGGTGGCCATCATTTCCGGGCGCCAGTTGTATTTTGTGACCGTCACGGACGCGGACGGGCGCCAGTTGCCGGCCGAAAAGATCGCCGCGGATCTCACGGAAATTTTAACTCAACCGGCAAGCGATTCGCCATTTGTCGGTGAATTCACCGGTCTTCCCCGGGATCAGGCCGCTCAACAACTCACCGCCCTGCTAGAAGATGATCATAATCGCACGATCTGGCATGCCGTCAGTGACGCATTGTTCACGGTCAGCTTCGAAACGGCGCCCGCTGATCACAACTATCTTCGAGAAACGCTGCTGGGCGTCACCAACCGCTTTGTGGATAAGCCACTTCAAATCGTGATCTATTCCGATTCCCACGTCGGCTTCGCCATTGAACACAGCCGTGTGGACGGCGTGCCGGCACTGAACCTCATTCAACACGCCCTCACCGGCCTAGGCGATCACTCGCGCTGGTCGATGAAAACGACGCCGCCAAAACCAGTCTCGTTTCACTTAACGCCGGAACTGACCAGTCAATTGAAACTTGCCGCTGATCAAAATCAACGGGTTGCCGGCCAAATAACCATTACAACCGCCGCCTTCGATCACTTCGGCAAGAACCAGATCAAACAATTTGGCGTTAGTCCCGACGCTTTCTTCCACATCGCCCTCGCCCTGGCAATGTATCGGCTGACCGGCACCTGGCAAAGTATCTACGAACCGGTCTCCATGCGCAACTTCTACCAGGGCCGCACCGAAGACGCCCGCAGCGTGAGCCTGGAAAAGAAACGCTTCATTGCCGCCTTTGAGCATCAGGAAGACCCGCGGGATTTGAAGCAACTATTTGAGACAGCCGCCAAAGCGCACACCACCCGCATTCGCCTCGCCCAACAGGGATTCGGCGTTGAGCGCCACTTGTTGGGGCTGGAAACGGTATTCAACCAGAATCAAAATGGCCTGAAGATCGCCAAGACGTTTTTCGCTTCCCCCCAACTTGCAAAGCTGCGAACCGATTTTCTGTCAACGACATCGATTCCATTTCCAGTCATTCAGGGACTGAGCTTTGCCCCGACTTCGCCCAAAGGATACGGCGTTTACTACGGCATTTTAAAGGATGATATTCGCCTAGCGGTTTCCAGCTGGCAGGGAGCCGAATTTTCCCCGAATCAGTGGCTGGTGGCCATCGGCAAGGCCCTTGACGATTTGCATGAAATGGTATTGAGCTGGCCGAAGAATCGCAACCGACTGTGACGCCACGCTTAATATAGTAATAACCGGCTGATGATTTCAGCTAATGAGGTGACGACAACTATCTAGATGTCGCCACCCCTTTTTTGTGCTATCTTTAAGATGAATCAATCGTTGATCAATTGTGGTCATGCCATCGACTGCCATCTCTCACGAAAAGGGGTAATGACTCATGCCAATCCAGTCGATTCTTCATCAACAATTTCGCGTCATTAAAACTGAAGCTGTCCGTTACCAAAATAACCCGTACGATCCTGATCGGGCCCACGACTTGCGGGTCGCGATCCGAACCTTGCGGGGACTGATTAAATTTATCAAGCGGCGGCTGCCCACAACCGTTTATACCGAAATCGACCAGCAGTTGAGTGCCGCGGCGCAAATCTTTGGCCCGGTTCGCGAGCTCGACGTTCTGATCGAAGAGGCCGCTCAATTTGCGTACGATCATCCTGACAAGAACGCGGCCTACCAGCACTTCTTCAGTATGTTGGCTGCCAAACGACACGATGCCATGCAGGCCACCCTCACGACGGCCGTTCAAGACAAATTGGCGACCACTATCACCAATGTCCAGCGCCAGTTAAAGACGCTCGACCTGGACCAACAGGATAACTGGTCAGACTACGTTGAAACCGAAATGGCCCGCCGGAAGAAAAAGCTGGCCAAGGAATATCGCCATCTTGATTTAAGCGACTACCCCGCGGTTCATCACCTGCGCAAACGCTCGAAAACGTTGCGGTACGCGGCCACCTACTTTGTCAATTTGGCACCCAAGAACGCACCGAAAATTCGTCAAAAGGCCGAAAAAATCCAGAACACCACCGGCACCATTACCGACGCCCATATTAACGCCGACTATCTCAAAACCTTTGCCAAGCAAGCCCAGGACCCGCGGGACACTGCGCTGTTATTAAAGATTGCCGATGATCAACTGGCAAAAATTAAGCCGGCCCGCCAAAATAAGGGGGATTCCAAATGAGCGTTCTCACCTACACGCGGGCCTGGTCCGGATTACAAGAACAGACCACCACGTACGTGATTTTACCCAATGAGCTGCCCCAATCCGGCAAGCTGCAGGTCCTGTGGCTGCTTCACGGCTTGGGGGATAACGGCAGCGGCTTTCTGCGTAAAACCAACCTCGAGGTGCTGGATAAGTACACAAATCTGGCCATCATCACGCCGGAAATGAACCGCAGTTTTTATACGAACATGGACCGGGGCCTGCCTTATTGGGATTATTTAACCACCGAGGTCATCCCCACCATGCGGCAGCTGTTGCCCCTATCAACCGCCCGGGCTGACAACTTTGTCGGCGGCGTCTCGATGGGTGGCTTTGGCGCTTTCAAGTTAGCGTTCAGCCACCCCGACTGGTTTAGTGCGGTCATGGCGATGTCGCCGGTTGTCGATTTAACCAGCCTGCCGCAAGTGATGCCGGATTATCAGGAAATCTTTTCGGGTCCCTTGCCAAATCAATATTTGGAAAAGTTGGCCCAGGAGGCCCCGCCGGCAGCCCTCAAAAGTTTAAGAACCTTCTATTGTATTGGCGATCAGGATATCCTGAAACCGCAAAACGCCCGCTTCGTTCGCCGCCTTCAGGATCAGGGGACGCTGACACTTGACCTCAAGACCGGTCCGGGGGATCACGATTGGCTTTATTGGCAGGAAATGTTTCCCGAAATGTTGCGCTGGCTTTTGAATGTGCGGCTGAGTGACGGAGCACCATTGAAAAATCAGGATGAATGACAGAAAAAATAAGTGGTTAGCTTCCAGAATAGTAAGTCTGGAAACTAACCGCTTTTGTTTCACATTTATTTGGCTACCAATCCAAAATACCCAATCACGATCACCGCGAGGATAATGCGGTACCAGCCAAACACCTTGAAGTTATTATGCTTGATGTAATTAAGCAGGAACCGAATCGCCAGGTAGGCAACGATAAATGACACAATCATCCCCGTCAGCAATACCGCCGTCTGCATGCCGGTAAAGACGCCGCCGTGGTGGAAGTACTTATAAAGCTTCAGCAATGACGCCCCGAACATCGTGGGGATCGCCAGGAAGAATGAAAATTCAGTCGCCACAAACCGCGACGTGCCAATCAAAATTCCGCCGAGAATGGTGGCCCCGGATCGGGAAGTCCCGGGTACCAGCGACAAAAGTTGAAACAGCCCGATAATGAAGGCGGTTGAATACGACAATCGGTTCAAATCAGTGAACTGCGGGGTCCGTTTGGCGTTCCAATTTTCAATCACGATAAACAGAATCCCGTACACCAGCAGCATGGCGGAGACGACTGCCCAGTTCATCAAATGCGCGTCCATCCAGTCGTTAAGCAGAAGGCCAATCACGACCGACGGCAGGACGGCCACAATCACTTTCGACCACAGAATCCAGGTTAAGCGGCGCTCATCGCTGGTCTTTTTGGGCGACAGCGGGTTGAGCTTATGAAAGTACAGGACCACCACCGCCATGATGGCGCCGAGCTGAATGACCACGTTGAACATGTCGGTAAACTGTTGGGACTCACTCATTTTGATGAACTCGTTCACCAGAATCAGATGACCGGTGGAACTGATCGGCAAAAACTCGGTGATGCCTTCGACGATCCCTAAAATAATGGCTTTGATAATATTTAGCATGACAAACGACTCCTATTTAATTGATAGTCCAAGCATGCCATAAATGACGCGGCAACGGGGCTGATTTACCAATTGTTTACATATTGGAAACGGACTTTTTACATTCGGGATGCCAGCTGCTATTTTTTCCTTAATTGGTGATGAGGCAAATGTGAATGAGCACCCTTTTTACGTGACCAACAGCCCAACTGACCATTCATTTTGAATCAACTGAAGACTTAAAGAGCCGCGGCTTATGGCTGCGACCCTTTATGATTTAGATGATTATTTTGTCAGGCATTAATTTAGTGAGGAACCCCGGCGTGTTTTGAAGCAGACTAATCCTGCTTGGCTTCATCAAGGTCAACGTCACCGCTGTGGCGCTGCCGATACGCGACCGGGCTTAACCATCCCAGCCGCTCCTTGATGCGGACATAATTATAGTAGTGTATGTAACGCTGAATCGCCAGCTTGAGTCTGGCAAAGCTGTGATAGACCCGGCCATAGTACATCTCGCGTTTCAAAATGCTGAAGAAATTCTCCATGATCGCGTTATCCAGACAGGTGCCTTTCCGTGACATGCTTTGAAAAATTCGTTCCTGCTTGAGCCGCTGGTGGTAGGCCGCCATTTGGTAAACCCATCCCTGATCGGAGTGAAAGGTCCGCCGAACCGGGCAGTCAGCGGTCACCTTCACGGCGTCGTTGAGTGCGGCCAAGATGGCCCCTTCACTGGGTTGTGAAGAGATCCGGTACGAAATAATTTCTCGATTATACATGTCTAAAAAGGCGTCCAGGTAAACGCCCTTGACCTGAAACTGGCCGTTGGGCAGCTTGACGACGTACTTGAGTTCGGTGGTATCCGTCGTGACTTTCTGATGACAAATGGCCGTACAAAACCGGCGGCGCAACCGGTTCTTACAAACAATCCCGACCTTGCCCTGATAGGAATGATAAGTCGTCGAATCCAAGTGAATGGCCCGTTTGGCACATCCCTCAGCCTGAATATGAAGTTTGCGCATCAGGCGCTGAACGTGCTTTTTATTAATTAGGACCCCCTGATCACGCAGGGCAATCGTCACCCGCCGGTAGCCATAGTCCGGATTCTGACGATGAACGGCAAGAATCCGGTCCTCAAGGGCTTTATCAGCGTCAGGCCGGTGAAACCGTTTCTGCCAATACATATAGGTTGCCTTCGGAAATCGAAGGGCCTTTAAAATGTCAGTGAGAATGAACTTTCCGCGAAGGTCGTAGATGATCTGCGATATTTCCCGACGGCACAGAGCCGCCACTTCTTTGCCGGCCTTCGCTACGGTTTTAAAAACGATTGGCGAATGTCAGTTTGAAGAAGCCAGTCACCTAAAAGTTCAGTTTGGACAAATCGCTGGGTCATGTGCGTCACCTCGACTGATGAGCGGGAGTGGTCACCGCGTTGCGTGGTTTGTAATGGATAACGTTAATTTAATTTTATTTTAGTTCACGGCGGGGAATTTGAACAGGGATAAGAATGTGAGATGGGAAGAAAATTGCGGGATGGGGATTGGTTACACTTGATCGGGATGTTGTTTTTGACCCCCACAGGCGTGGGGAATACATTGTACAAGCGCACTTCTGAACCGTCGTACAAGGATCACCCCCACATGCGTGGGGAATACCTGTGGCACCTTCACTTTTTCACTCATAATTTAGGATCACCCCCACATGCGTGGGGAATACAGCCGCTCTCCCAATTAAAGAACGGATTGAAAAGGATCACCCCCACATGCGTGGGGAATACAGTCCTGGAATAGCTTGCCATTTTCCAATGTTGGGATCACCCCCACATGCGTGGGGAATACAATTCTTTTTTAACATTTTAACCCATCCTTTGAGGATCACCCCCACATGCGTGGGGAATACTCTATCAATAAAGGGTGCTTATGCTCTTTCATAGGATCACCCCCACATGCGTGGGGAATACCATTAAAGGGTGCATTAGATAAATCACGAAACAGGATCACCCCCACATGCGTGGGGAATACTTAGCTAATAACTATGGAGCAACTAAATCAGTAGGATCACCCCCACATGCGTGGGGAATACTTATTAAACTCATATTAGTTCCATAGGAGTTCAGGATCACCCCCACATGCGTGGGGAATACTTAAAGAAAACTTTAAAGAGAATATTACAAGTAGGATCACCCCCACATGCGTGGGGAATACTTAAGGATTGTGTTGATAAAAATGGGGTTGGGAGGATCACCCCCACATGCGTGGGGAATACTTAAGGATTGTGTTGATAAAAATGGGGTTGGGAGGATCACCCCCACATGCGTGGGGAATACTTAAGGATTGTGTTGATAAAAATGGGGTTGGGAGGATCACCCCCACATGCGTGGGGAATACTTAAGGATTGTGTTGATAAAAATGGGGTTGGGAGGATCACCCCCACATGCGTGGGGAATACTTAAGGATTGTGTTGATAAAAATGGGGTTGGGAGGATCACCCCCACATGCGTGGGGAATACTTAAGGATTGTGTTGATAAAAATGGGGTTGGGAGGATCACCCCCACATGCGTGGGGAATACTGCTGGAAAAGTTGCAGAGCGTCAGATTATCCAGGATCACCCCCACATGCGTGGGGAATACCAGCGTTGATAGTTTGTGTCATCTCTTTGATTGGGATCACCCCCACATGCGTGGGGAATACTTATGTATTTGTTGACTGGCCATTCAAATATCAGGATCACCCCCACATGCGTGGGGAATACAGTCCTGGAATAGCTTGCCATTTTCCAATGTTGGGATCACCCCCACATGCGTGGGGAATACAATTCTTTTTTAACATTTTAACCCATCCTTTGAGGATCACCCCCACATGCGTGGGGAATACTATTAAAGGGTGCATTAGATAAATCACGAAACAGGATCACCCCCACATGCGTGGGGAATACTTAGCTAATAACTATGGAGCAACTAAATCAGTAGGATCACCCCCACATGCGTGGGGAATACTTATTAAACTCATATTAGTTCCATAGGAGTTCAGGATCACCCCCACATGCGTGGGGAATACTTAAAGAAAACTTTAAAGAGAATATTACAAGTAGGATCACCCCCACATGCGTGGGGAATACTTAAGGATTGTGTTGATAAAAATGGGGTTGGNGCATTTACATGCTGCCTCCTATACATAGAGTAGGATCACCCCCACATGCGTGGGGAATACTTAAAGAAAACTTTAAAGAGAATATTACAAGTAGGATCACCCCCACATGCGTGGGGAATACTGCATTTACATGCTGCCTCCTATACATAGAGTAGGATCACCCCCACATGCGTGGGGAATACTTAAGGATTGTGTTGATAAAAATGGGGTTGGGAGGATCACCCCCACATGCGTGGGGAATACTTAAGGATTGTGTTGATAAAAATGGGGTTGGGAGGATCACCCCCACATGCGTGGGGAATACTTAAGGATTGTGTTGATAAAAATGGGGTTGGGAGGATCACCCCCACATGCGTGGGGAATACTTAAGGATTGTGTTGATAAAAATGGGGTTGGGAGGATCACCCCCACATGCGTGGGGAATACTTAAGGATTGTGTTGATAAAAATGGGGTTGGGAGGATCACCCCCACATGCGTGGGGAATACAGCTGGAAAAGTTGCAGAGCGTCAGATTATCCAGGATCACCCCCACATGCGTGGGGAATACCAGCGTTGATAGTTTGTGTCATCTCTTTGATTGGGATCACCCCCACATGCGTGGGGAATACTTATGTATTTGTTGACTGGCCATTCAAATATCAGGATCACCCCCACATGCGTGGGGAATACTCATATTTTTTGCTTCACAAAGTTGTTTAACGAGGGATCACCCCCACATGCGTGGGGAATACCACCATTGGTACATAAGTCAATTTCATTGCCCGGGATCACCCCCACATGCGTGGGGAATACCGGATGTAAACAATCCCAAGGCTGGATTCCACGGGATCACCCCCACATGCGTGGGGAATACTTGTCGCATAAATAAATCAGCAGTGGCGTATAAGGATCACCCCCACATGCGTGGGGAATACCATGATATGACTGTGGTTGTCCAAAAGTGTTAAGGATCACCCCCACATGCGTGGGGAATACAGTCCGATTCACAAAACTTTATGGCAGGCATTAGGATCACCCCCACATGCGTGGGGAATACTCATAACAATATTCTAAAACGTCTCCCTCGTATAGGATCACCCCCACATGCGTGGGGAATACAAAGTGGTTGTAAAAGGTTCGTTAGTTGGATTGGGATCACCCCCACATGCGTGGGGAATACCATAGAGCAGCTTGCTTCTCTACCCATTTAGCAGGATCACCCCCACATGCGTGGGGAATACCCAATTTTCCGAAAACGTAAAGTTTCCCCACAGGGATCACCCCCACATGCGTGGGGAATACCAACTGCTGATTTAAAGGCTGGAAAAAAGCTTAGGATCACCCCCACATGCGTGGGGAATACCTGTTTTACAGATTGATCCTTTGACACGCAAAGGGATCACCCCCACATGCGTGGGGAATACTTAACCAGAGCGTCTGTCTTGCGGATGAAGATGGGATCACCCCCACATGCGTGGGGAATACTCATCAGTACCACCAGCCCTGATAACGGCCATAGGATCACCCCCACATGCGTGGGGAATACTATCCCCGTTTGCAAAAAGGCGGTTCAGTTATCGGGATCACCCCCACATGCGTGGGGAATACTACTGTTGGACAGTCTTTAGAAGCAATTATTGAGGATCACCCCCACATGCGTGGGGAATACTGGGATGAGGGGAAATCTTATCAGGGGTATTTATGGATCACCCCCACATGCGTGGGGAATACTAATTTCATCGCTCGTTGCCAATGCCCGGTCCAGGATCACCCCCACATGCGTGGGGAATACCGAGTAGTTCACGATTACAGAAAGAATAAATTAGGATCACCCCCACATGCGTGGGGAATACTTGGCTTTCAGCCAATTCAGTGTCTGGGTTTGGGGATCACCCCCACATGCGTGGGGAATACGAACTGATATCACTATTTAAACTTGTATAATCAGGATCACCCCCACATGCGTGGGGAATACGCAAAGAAAATGATGACTTTGTCGCCGGCCAAGGGATCACCCCCACATGCGTGGGGAATACCATAACCAGTAAAAGTGTACCAGTATAATTTGAGGATCACCCCCACATGCGTGGGGAATACTAACACAAAGCCTCTATGCTTTAAAAAGTCTTAGGATCACCCCCACATGCGTGGGGAATACTCCTCTTTAATTTGCTTCGGTGATTCAGTTCTAGGGATCACCCCCACATGCGTGGGGAATACTGTTATAGGACTTTTGAATAATTAGGTATATAAGGATCACCCCCACATGCGTGGGGAATACTTAGTCCACTCTGCTTGTTTGATATAGTTAGTAGGATCACCCCCACATGCGTGGGGAATACAATTGGTTAATACTTTAGGTTTAGCTGGTGCAAGGATCACCCCCACATGCGTGGGGAATACTTGTCTGGGTCGCCAATTTGTGTAGCCGGTTTGGGATCACCCCCACATGCGTGGGGAATACACTAAACAAAAGCCGATATAACAGCATTCTTAAATGTGAAAACTGCCATTTTTCATTAACTTCATCGCCAGTAACAAAGTCGCTTCCGCATCCGCTAATGCGTGATGGGGTGTTAAATTCTCAATATCGTAATCTTTCAGCACAGTTGCTAATCGATAATTTTCCAGAAACTGATTAGCTTTCTTAACAACCGGCATCAAATCAATCATCTGGTTAGTCAGCTCCGGAAGTCCGTTATTTTGAATATTATAGGATAAGAAGGCCTCATCAAATCGGAGGTTATACCCAACAATCACCGCATCCTTAACGAAGGCTTCCAGCTTTTGGAGCGCGGAGACCAGCTCAACGCCTTCTGCACTTAACCGTTCAGATGTGATTCCGGTTAACTCAGTAATCTTCTTGCGAACTTGGCCATCAATTCGAATTAATTTATGAAATGAAACATCTTCACCATTCTTTTGTCGCTTAACGGCACCGATGGCAATAATCTGATTTTTAGCGGCATCCAACCCCGTTGTCTCTAGATCAAGTGATACTATGGTTGCTGCCACGCTAGTTCCAGTTGATTTGCCAACATTAGTTTTCTTCATGTTTTTCCGTGCCATCACCTTTGCCCGATGGTACTTGGCAGCGTTGCTGAAACCATGTTTGGCAACTGCGGGCGGATGATTTAAACGCATCATCAACGGAATGCCGTCAAAATCGACAACCTCATAAGCTTTTCGCGTCGTCTTAATTTGATAACCCAACTCGTTCTTGGCGTTATACACCATGGTGGCCTCGCCGCTGCCAATGTTTTTCATCACCCGTTCCCAAACCAAATCGCGGATTCGGGCACTGACATTACCTACATAGACCCCCGTTTGGACTTCTTGATACCACTTGGTCAAATCGCCTCGCAGCGAAGGCGGCACCTTGGTCAGCGTTATCACAATCATACGCCACCATCTTCTTTAAATTCATGATACTGAACGCCAAATTTCTGAAGACCCATCTTGTCATCCCACAAATTAATCACGCCGGCGCCAATATCAGTTTCAGTAACGCCAAGAATTGACGTGAGATCCTGAACCATTCGTACGAGTAACTTGCCATCGCTAAAAGCATCCCTCATGGCAAGTCGCGTCCGAGACCCGATATCCTTGTCATCACCAAACTCAGCGGCAACCCTGAACGCGACCGGAATCGAATACTCGGCTTTGTAAAGATCGGCAAAATCATACACGAACGACAAATCGTGACCAGTGTGCACGAAGCCAAGACCGGCCGAAGCCCCCATCGCAACAATAACGCTGTAACTCAATCCATATAGAGCCTGGTGAGCGGCGGTCAAAGCTTTGTTAATTGGCGTGCCGGCTTCAAAATTATCAGGATTATATTCGCGCCGTGACCAGTTAACATGGGTGATTAAGGACTGGTGCCGGTAAACATTTCTCACTCGGCTGCCCTCCTTACCCCGTAATTCGGCCATGGTTAAATCAGAAACATCGTCATTCGGAAACCGCATTTGGTACATTTTACGGGCTACCGCCACTCGCGATCGCTGATTGGAAACCAGTTTCGCTTGGGCCTGCAGAA
Source organism: Lentilactobacillus parafarraginis DSM 18390 = JCM 14109 (assembly GCF_001435895.1). GTDB lineage: Bacteria > Bacillota > Bacilli > Lactobacillales > Lactobacillaceae > Lentilactobacillus > Lentilactobacillus parafarraginis. The sequence continues at coordinate 40,497 of NZ_AZFZ01000012.1, forward strand.
TTCGCGACGAATGATTCAGAGACCTCCCGTGGGCATATTGCCGTACGCCCTGCTCGCCAACCCACACTACCGCCATGCCAGAGTCCCCGATGAGTTCCATGGCTCGGTGAGTTACATCAACCCCGGGTCCCAACATTAAAACGCTGACAATTGCAGCCGGCACAAAAACGGTCCCCCGATTATCGGTGACCATCATTGCACTATCTTGGCGATTGAGTTTAGCGTGTTCCAAATAAAGAAATGTCAACCGATCACGAACGCGGCTCAGTTCTGAAAGTTCGGGCTTTTTCGCGCCCATTTTTCCAGCCATTATTATCTCCCCGGAATAACCGTCATAAGCCCCATTCCAAAGGCTTTTTCACGGCCAATTCCTTTCACCAGCGTCTGTTTAAACAGGACTGGATTTTCAACTCGCAACGCGCCTTCAAATGTGACGCGACTCAGCCGAACGCCACGGCCCCGTTTGCGGTGGAGAACGGGATAGTCTCGACTCACAACGTTAAACGCAGCAACCGATTCGCTTTGTGAATCATCCGCCGCAACCTGTTTAACTAACTCAAATCCGGATTTTTCAGCACGATCCACCAACCATTGCCGCTGCTGGGCGATGGTAATGTGCGGAACAATCCGTGGTTGATCACTGCCCGGGCGTTTGATTGCATGAGTTGGATTAGCAGTTAGGCGAAACTGCATGATTTGTCCCGGTTTAATTGCCGCCAAATACTGATCGTATGGTTTTGTGACGGCCGTTCCGGGAACCCCATAGGTCGCAAGCTTCGTCAAATCTGGTGCGTTTTCACTCAGCACAAGCAAATACGATTTTCCTGCCAGCCGATCAATGCGCCACAGATGCCGGCGGCGTTCATGAGTCGCAATTTCATTTGGAAAGCTTTGCTCAACCCAGTTATGGTAAGCTCCCAGGTGGGTTAAATCCCTGGTTTTTTGGCGGTTATTGATATCAATTTGAACTCTTGATAAGTACATGGGCACTCCTTTCTACAGATGATCCATGATGTCGTGCTTCGTTTCTGGTTCATCATCGATCTCCGTTTGGTCTTTGGCAAAGGACGGATTCTTTAAATTAATGGTCTCAACGGCAACGGCTCGATAACCATGCTGCCGATTTCGTTGGTCAAACGACTCAACCCGGTCCTTACCCATTGAACTTCGTTTGCCTGGCATTAAGTCGGCGTCTCCAATAATCTCAACATTCTTGATCAATTCAGATTTCTTTTGACGCTTCTGATACCATTTTGATGCTTCCCACGGCAAATCGCTGAGCACTGAAACCGGATTATCGTCCTTAAAAACACTGACTTTAAGCGTTCCTGCCGGCGCATTTGATCTGCGACCCAAGAACAATTGAAACTTAGGGCGCTTTAAAGCCTCGGCAATCCGATCAATCAGTTGCTCATCGTCGCTTCCCAATGCGGCAACAAATACCGCGTCTTGGAGGTAATCGCGATAAGTAACTTTGCGGGTATCTTTTTTCCATTCAACCGTTTGGTAGTCAGTCAATGCTTTACCAGCTTGATCCACCCGGACGGCAAAACTCAGATCATTCAGAGTCAAGATTCGGGGATCATCCCGATGATAACCCAGAGCAGCGGCAATCATCCCAATGACCGCACTCTTTGAGGGGTGGTCGCTGCTGGTCCGCCGGGAAAAGCTGGCTTCATTTCCATACGACTGCAACGGTGCCGTCAATCTAATCGTTAGTGTTTTCATCCTGGACCACCTTCGTCAGAGCATCGGTGACTTTACTTAGGAGATTGGATAAGTCGTCAACCTGGTCATCCAATTTCGATTGATATTTTTTATTAGCGAGAACCACCGTTAAGGATGGATCAGCAACAAATCCCAGCGTTGCCTTGTACTCTTCTTCGAGCTTTTCAATCGATGCCTGAACATAGCCGTTCGTTGAATTAACTGCGTCTTCAAAAGCTGACACCAAGTTGACCGGCGTGTCCGTGCGAATCGTGACCATCACATAACTCGGCAACGTTTTGTTGGCAAACGAATTCTGCTTACCGGTTGGCATCGATAAAATAAAGGCCTTAATGAAATCGGCTGCTCCGGCAACGGCATCTTGGCTGCCCAAATTATGAACCAATTCATTCACATTCAAATTGGCATAGCGGTATAGCGTAGCTGAATTGAATTCAACCGTCCCCAGCATTGCCGCACCAGTGGCATCGTCAGGCTGAAGATCATCTAAAGCTGTGTAGTAATCAAATTCCGGTACCACTTCATGCGTCGAAATGGCATGGGCAACCTGGGCAGATCCTTCAACGTTTAATTCGGGATTATCAGCGACCATTCGGCCAAAGAGGGCTAAATCTAAGGAATTGTCGGACTTTAAGACTTTTTTGACTTCTTTTTTGTCAAGCTCGTCGTGATCAATGACGTACTGAGCCAGTTTTTCAATTTGCCCCGGACTCACGAGCAGTAAGGCGCCCGTTTCGTTGTTTTTATCAAGCTTAATGCTGGCAGCTTTAAATACGGCATCTACCTTTGCCCAAGCCGTTTTTTCGTCCATTGATGCGTCCAAAGCCATCAACTTATCGGCCAACATTTGGGCAGCGTCCTTTGTTCGGGTACCGGTATTAACACCTGAGTCCTTAAAGGAGCTTCGAATCGCATGCTTCCAGCTTTGCGAGGAAACTCGGGAACGGGAAACCCCACCATAGAGCGCCGTCTTGGGAGCCCCGGTATCGTCACGGTTGATGTTTGATGACGGAACAGTTTGTAGCACATTTAAGTCAACATACACATTAGTCATTATTTTTCTCTCCTTCTGTCAAAGTTACTGGTTGTTTGATGAATCGGTAATACTGTTGCGCCCAAGCCAGGCTAACCTGCCGTGCTTGCTGGTAGCCGCCCTGGTAGCGGTATAAATCCCCGGCTAGCCGCGCGTAATCAATCTTCTGATTTGGCGTGGTCGCTTTCAAAATTTCAACAAGGTGCGTGATCGAATTAATCACACTGCTGATGTTGGTCGTCCCAAACAATGCCTGTACTCGCCGATCCAGAGCCGTTCGAGTATCGTCATTTTTTCGTAAGTTAGCCAACGCCGCAAACAACGTAATCCCGTCAGCCGTCTCATCCTTACCGGAAATTCCGGCAACAAGCGGCTCTTTACCTTGTTGGTGAATGGCGTAAAATCTTAAGGCAGAATATACGGCTATTTCAGCCCTTGTCGGCTTACCAGTTCGGCTTAGCATCGCCGGATCAAGTTTTTCCATCATAATCGGCCAAACGTTCTGCGCCCGTGGGCTGGTCATTGACGACGCCCCGCGAATACTCGCTAGTACCGCCCTATTGATATTTCCATTCCCATAGAGTTCTTGAATAATGCTGGCGGTCATTTTGATAATTTTAAACGTCGTCGAATTCACATATGCCATTGATTGATCACCCTTTCTTTACATCTAAATCTACTTGAACCCGGTGCCGCAGCCGGTTACTAACGGTGAAAATATTGACTAGACCATGATTCTTATCAATTATTCCCGCCATGTCAATAAATCCTGCCATGTCCCGCGGTGAGCTTGACTGAACAACTTCTTTTGCGGCGTTCAATACATACTGTTCAAGTTCATCTTTCCATAAGTTACTCTTCTTATCCCGGTCTTCCTGATTGCTTAAATTGCTGAGCCAATCCTTAAAAGGGGCATTCAGACCATCGTAAAATGTTGCGCTCATTTTATTAGCGAACGGGCGGTAATCCAGGTTCCGAATTCGGGCAACATTAGCCGCAAACTGCCAGTAATCACTCCCAATCTTTTGAGTCAGCGTAATCATTTCAGCAATCCGATCTGGCCAACGTTGCGCCGCATCAGGATCCTCATCGAAAAGCACGTCAGCGTTAATTCGCATGTCATCATAAACTTCGGCAACCGGTGCCTGCGACGTTGCGTTACCGTCACTGATCAGAGTGACCGAGGCTAAAGTCAATAGCGTATCTTCTGAAATCAGATCTTTATCTCGAAGTGTCCGCAGCCAGTGAACCAATCCCGGCTCGTGTTGCTGGTCCTGATCACTGGTGCTCTCAATTTTCACGTATTCACCAAAATTGCGCCACATCGCCATCCCTAATGACCGCAACGTTTTAACGGCGGGGCGAAAACGACTCGTCTTTTTGTCATATCGCCACAACGTCATCGGCTCAATGAACGCGTCTTCGCTTTCAAACATTGGCAACCCCGCGCTGAAAATTGTTGGTATGCCATCGTCACTCCAATTAATGTGCAGTAATCTGGACCAAGTCGTGTATAATTCCGCCAAATTATTTGGCATCTGCTGCTTCTTACGCTGGTCCACATAGGCAGGAATTGATTCTTCCCATACCGGCCGTTGTAATGCATAGGGCTGGTCATCACCAATTAGAATCAGATTGAGCATCAAAGTTTGAAACAGATCATTGCCATCCGCAAAAACGGGGTTTAATTTATACAGCCATCCAGATGAAGTCGAAAACTTATCCGGCATGTCAATCTTGGTCTTATCGGTGACCCCGGTGTAGTTTTGATAGGTCACCAACCAACGGACCAGCTCGTCCAGCTGTATATCATTTTTAAAGTCATCGGATTTGGGAGAAAACAATGCTGGGGTATTACCACTCTCTGAAACCTGGCGATTAATTTGTTTAACCGCCACGGTTCCGGGGCCCTTTTCACCACTGATCTGCTTCTTCTTTGGAACCACCTGGTTATACTCATTTTCTGTCACTTGATAAAATGGCTGTTCGCCAAATAGGTCAAAACGATCCGCATAACGCTTTAGATAAGTGGTTACGATTTCGGTGAATTTGCCGGAATCATAAAGTTGCTCCCATGTATGGAGTAAAGCTTTTTTGACTTTTCCCTTATCATCCACATTAAGTCCACCAACATCCCGTAGCGTTTGCTGGTCAATAGTCAGCCACTCATATGGCTCATCATCGGCGTCAAATCGTGAATAAACGGTCGTGAGAATTGCCAATAAGAATCGCAGAATTGCCAGATCCTGAGCGCGGATTTCACCCCCAAGGGCCCGATATTTATCAGCATTTTCAAATAGGGTAATCAACGACACCGTTTGTTCCTGATTTGATTCTTTGCTGATAACCTTAATCCATGGATCTGTCGTCAGATTAAACTGTTTCTCTGCCATGATCGTCCTCCTTTTCGTAACTCAAACCAAATTTTGGTGAATAACGTAATTGCCAATCACCCAAATTGGCCGATAAGTTTTCATCTAAGGGCAACGCAAGCGCTCCCTTCAGCCAGACATCTTGTTGCCAATCCGGATAATATTTACTTGTGACCTTTTCCAAAGCGTCAATTGCGTCACTAATATTTGGGGTAACCGCAGCGGGAATCCGAATTAGCTGCTCAGCAATGTCACGTGGGGAAACATCTTTAATTGAACGCCGGTGAGCAGGATTCCCATCCGTGATTAGGAAGTCGCCCTGATTAGTATGCTGCAGGAGAACAACTTCCAAAGTTTCCTTAATGTCACGAACCGCGGCCGCCGCTCGCTGCTCGTCCTTATCAATATCAGGTTGGGCGTGTCCCAGCCAATTGTGAATGGTTTCATCGTCCTGCGGTTCATCAATTCGAAACACGTCAGCCTTTTCTGATTCCTTGTGAATATAATCAAAAAACGCTTTTTTCGCACGGTTAAGCTCCGGCATGTCACTCTCGGAGATCTCATCGTCGTTTGTTTGATCGTAAACGGCCTGAACAAGCTTCGAAACATCATCCGGAATCGCAATTGAGTCGTTTAAGAAGTAATCCGTCTTCATGAGCAAATACGTTTGATAAACCGCTTTATTCGCATCCCCATAGTCACCGGGACCATTAATTCCCATCACAAAGAGTTGCGGCTTCTGAAGTTGCTTTGGCCGATCAATCTGGTGGCGATGAAGCCGACCAGCCCGTTGAAGAATTAAATCTATCGGCGCAATGTCTGTGTACAGGACGTCAAAGTCGATATCTAGTGATTGTTCCAGAACCTGGGTGCCAATCACAATCATCTTTGGCGGTCGTTTGCCACCCTTACCAATTGCCTTTTGCAGGGTTTCTTCTTGAATTTCGCGCCCGGGTGCGGTGAAAGATGAGTGGAGGATCATCAACTTGACGTCTTTGGGAACAAGTTCTGCCAACTTCTGGGCTCGTTTAACCGTATTGACAACAATTCCAGCAATACCGCCGTCAGAAATCTTAGCCAAAACATCCTGAATGAGTTCCTCATCATCCGGATTAATTTTCTTGATCTGCAACTTGAATGGCTTCTGGTCGCTTTTGCCCTTAAACTCTGTCACCTGTTTCAATTTTTTACCATCTAAAATACTCAGTAGCGGGTAGGCCTCGGTTTGCCGCCAATCAGTCGGCGCATCGAACCCCTTTGAATTTTTCCTACCATACTTACCTTCTAAATACGCATCAATTAGCGCATTTCTTTTTTCTTTTGGCAAAGTCGCCGATAAAATCACAATTGGCACGTGATACGCACCAAGCCAAGTGATCGCACGGTATAGATACTGATTCATGTAAGCATCATACGCATGGACTTCATCGATCACGACAACCTTACCGCTAAGACCAAGATGTCTCAAAAAGAGATGCTTCTGCTTAAGCGCCATCAATAATAAGTGATCAATGGTCCCAACGGTGAATTTTGTTAGAATCGACTTCTTGCCGCTAAACCAGGAATTGACAGTAACAGAGCCTAGATCCTTGTTATCAGGAGCATCCGGATCATCAACGTTGCTTGCACTGGGTAGCTCTTGGTAATGGCGATTAAACTGGGCCTTGCCATGCATCAACTTAATCGAAACTGTTTCATCTTGAGATTCAGCTAATTTTTCAAGCCAGTCATTCACTCGGTCAAACATTGCATTGGTCGTTGCTTGGGTCGGAAGCCCCATGAATACCCCATCTTCACCGTCAATATAGGCAAGTTGTTCTGCAGCAACCAAGGCAATCTCCGTTTTCCCAAGACCTGTTGGTGCTTCGACAATGACCATGCCCGGATCGTGAGTCTTTGAAATGGCATCGGTAATTGTTTTCTGAACTGGCCGGGCGTCAAATCCCCAGCGAGCCTTGTAAGGATCTTGGTCCGTGGAAACTTTCTGGGGAACCCATTCGTCGCTCCGCTTCCAATTGGTGATGGCGTTGCGGAACCGATGGGTCGAATCAATATCTTCGTAAGATTGGTCAAGCGAAATGAGTGGAAACAAGGGAATCGTTTTGCCCGCATCAAGATACTCACTGGATGCCAACCAATCAGCCATAATTAGCAAACCCTCTAAGATGACGGCTTGGGGTTGATTAACATCTGGAATCTCGGCAACTGACTGGTATCCGGATAACTTCAAACCGTAGTCAAAAAGATCCTTTTGCGTTTGCTTCCAAACTGCTTGAATTTTCGGATCGTTGTCACTGAGATAATAATTCGCAGTGTAAGTGCTAATTTGCTTTTTGGGGGCAAATTCCGCTGGTTTCCCATGGTGACCACCGATAATCGCTCCAATAGATTTTGGGACCTTCATTTTTTCAAGAATGGCTTCACCAGCTAAGGCGTGAGGAGAGGCACGAGGATTGGACAGCTTATCCTCTAAATTGGAAAAGCCGCTTCTAGCTAATTTTTCTAATAGCTGATTGTCTAACGAATCGTCACGGATATACGATTGCTTTTCTTGAAACGCGGCGGTTGCTTTGCCGATATCGTGGGAAAAGCCAATGAATTTAATCAACTTTTGAGTATCAGCGTCGGCTTCTTCACTTGTTTCATTCGGTGACTGTTGAACTAGCAGCAATTCGCGTTGCTTTTCGCTTAACCAATGAGTGTAAAGCCAATTGATCACGTTGCTGGTGTCGGTTAAATGAGTAATTAATGGTAACCAAAGTTGCTGATTATTTTCAAAAGACTTCTTAGCCCATAAAGCGGTTACATTTTTTTGTAAATTCATCTTAAAAACTACCCCCATAAATAGTATCAGCATTTGCTTTCTTACAATTCAAAGTGTAACACAATTAACGTAAAAAGCAAATTCATCATTATAATTAATTTCATTCGCCAACTTATTGTTGTTTCTCGCATACATTCGACAACTCAAACCATAGACTTAAACCCCGTCGTCTTTGTAACATCATCAAAGCTCCTAGTTGCTGACTGACATCATTCCTGCACTATTTCACCCCCACATGTGTGGGGAACACTCGTCAAATGCAAACTCATCAGGATCACCCCCAATATGCATGGGGAACACTGACTACTTTTAGTATATCGCAGTCGTAATTGAAGTTCACCTGCAAATTCTGACCGTTCAACAACAGAGAAACGCCTCATCAGCAAGAAGGGCATCATTTTTCGATGCCAAAATTGGCAGCCACCTGGAAAATCCAAAATTGCACAATTTAAAACTAAGCCCTCTAGATCGTTTCAACTGTGTTGGAGTCAATTGCTAGATGACAACTTCCAACTATGTTAATAAGTTCAAACATGACAAGACCAATAACGATTGAGCTCCGTTTTTGTATGCCTTTAGTTAAAGTGGCCGCTTTCAACCTCCCAATCATAGCTGGCAACGTGGTGAATTGATAGATGATGACCATAATTTACACCATATTTCCTACTGACATAGCTTTTATAACGGGGAAAGACCTTTTCATTTTATAGAGAGCGTAAGCTTTAGTGACTGTATCCCAATGGAATGTTTTCAATAAAAGAAATTATGACTATCAGCAACGCTTTGTGAACCCAATCCAACCGTTCCACAAATTAAAGCAGAAATTCCAAAAACAAAGTTGCTCTTAAATTTCATAATTTACATCTATCTTTTAAAGAATAAACTTGGATATACCGATTCACGTGTAATTGAATGCCGATCAAAATATACATGTGGTATCTACATATCTTCTTAATTGCAATCCAGTAGAACAGATTCAAAGATATGTGACTAAATTTTCAACTATTTATTAAAGTAATTTGAATATTGTACATTAAGACCCTGACATGCGTGGGAATACTACAATTAGAATGTATATCATATGATATAGATATGCAAGCAAAAATACAATTTATTTTAAAGAATCGTAATACTTACCTAATTTTTCTGCAATATCTAACGTTAAATTACCGATCTCACGTTTCCCATTGCGAAGATTCGAGATATTTGGCTGCGGAACCCCTGTTTCTTTAGCGATTCGATAAGCGCTAATATCACTATCTAAAATTGCTTTTATTTTCTCCCGAAGATCCATCTCGTCCTCCTATTCCCAAACAGGGACACTGTCCTTTTCTTTAAAGGGTGAAGCCTGCTTTGTAATTTGTTTCACCCTTATCAATTCATCTGCATCCATAACAATATTCCTCATGATCCAGGCATCCGACAATATTTCCACACATGCGTGGGGAATACGGAATCACTTCCTTTTTCAGTTGCTATCCAATAGGATCACCCCCACATGCGTGGGAATACCAGAAACAAATGGATGAATTACAGCAGCAATCAGGATCACCCCCACATGCGTGGGGAATACACAGAACCTCCTGGAAGAAGCGCAAGCGGTCAGGGATCACCCCCACATGCGTGGGGAATACTAAGGCTGGCAAGACCACTGAAAACCTTGACGAGGATCACCCCCACATGCGTGGGGAATACTTAGAACCTCCTGGAAGAAGCGCAAGCGGTCAGGGATCACCCCCACATGCGTGGGGAATACTAAGGCTGGCAAGACCACTGAAAACCTTGACGAGGATCACCCCCACATGCGTGGGGAATACTTCTTCAAATGCGCCTCACTCTTTGGAACATGAGGATCACCCCCACATGCGTGGGGAATACGCGAAACTGGTTCGATTGAACAGGATGCCAACAGGATCACCCCCACATGCGTGGGGAATACGAAAAATTTTGTCCTTTCCCTTGCATATATATAGGATCACCCCCACATGCGTGGGGAATACCTGTTTTAAGCAATAATTCTAGCTATCATGACGGGATCACCCCCACATGCGTGGGGAATACGCGAAACTGGTTCGATTGAACAGGATGCCAACAGGATCACCCCCACATGCGTGGGGAATACGAAAAATTTTGTCCTTTCCCTTGCATATATATAGGATCACCCCCACATGCGTGGGGAATACCTGTTTTAAGCAATAATTCTAGCTATCATGACGGGATCACCCCCACATGCGTGGGGAATACGCGAAACTGGTTCGATTGAACAGGATGCCAACAGGATCACCCCCACATGCGTGGGGAATACGAAAAATTTTGTCCTTTCCCTTGCATATATATAGGATCACCCCCACATGCGTGGGGAATACCTGTTTTAAGCAATAATTCTAGCTATCATGACGGGATCACCCCCACATGCGTGGGGAATACGATGCTTCTTTTAAATCGACAAAATTAAGATTAGGATCACCCCCACATGCGTGGGGAATACTTGAAGGTGGAAATATCTTCAAACGTGACTGGAGGATCACCCCCACATGCGTGGGGAATACTTTGAGGCTTTAAGGAGTTGATTGACTACTGGAGGATCACCCCCACATGCGTGGGGAATACGGATTAAGTCTTCATTTTTAATATCCTTTTTCAGGATCACCCCCACATGCGTGGGGAATACACATTGACAATAAATTGTCACGAGAAGATTTTGGGATCACCCCCACATGCGTGGGGAATACACTAAACCAATCCCGTCATACCGCGATTCCAAATTCAGAAATAACCAAAATTTCATTAACTTGTATTCAGACAAAAACGCCGTTCACGATCTAATCAATCTCATTATACCAATTTCACCACTGCAAAATGGACAATTCTCACCTCAAAACGACTCCCTTACATAAAAACTTCCGCGGTCAAAATGGCTATTGCTGCTCACACACTAGTCAATCTCATCTACCAGCAATACAATTCAGCTCCCTCAATCCCAAGTCTAATTACTTGTGTATTTTCCAAAACCGAATAAAATGTAAGCGTTACCAAAAGTATGGTGGATAATTTAATTTGGCAAAACCAAAATCGCGTTTATGTAAGTGTTTACCTTCCCCATTACTTTTGGATAGAAGTTGGTCGTTCAATTTAATGTCTGTTTTCTGTCGCCGTTATCCTTCACGGATGATCGCGCCAGTTTCTAGAAAGGAAGCAAACTCACTATGGCACAAAATGTTTCTATTAAACACTACCAGATGTATATTAATGGTGAATTTATGGATTCTAAGTCTGGTAATGAAATTACGGTAATCAATCCGTCAACCGGCGAAGAAATTTCAACGGTTCCCGAAGCTACCCGTGAGGAAGCCCAAGAAGCCATTGACGCCGCTTACGAAGCCGAGAAGACCTGGAAATTCGTTCCCGCTGCCACTCGGGGCCAGTATTTACACGAGATCGCTAACGAAATTCGTGAGCATAAGGATCTCTTCGCTGAAATGCTTCAAGAGGAACAGGGTAAAATCAAATCGTTGGCCATGACCGAAATTTTATTCTCGGCTGATTACTTTGATTACATGGGAAGTGCTTCACGCACCTATGAAGGCGAAATTTTACAGTCAGATAATCGGAATGAAAATATTATGATTGCCAAACAACCGATTGGGGTCGTTGCCGGGATTTTGCCTTGGAACTTCCCATTCTTCCTGATTGCTCGGAAGATGGGCCCAGCGTTGGTTACTGGCAATACCATCGTGTTGAAACCAAGTTCGGATACCCCTAACCTGGCGCTTGAATTTGCCAAAACCGTTGAGAAGGTTGGCATCCCCAAGGGTGTTGTTAACATTATCTCCGGGCGCGGTGGCGTTGTCGGTGATGAACTGACGAAGAACCACAAGATTGGCATCATCAGTCTCACCGGTTCCACGAAGTCCGGCAAACGCGTCATGGAAGGCGCCTCTGAACATTTGGCCAAGGTTTCCCTTGAATTAGGTGGGAAAGCTCCCGGCATCATTTGCTCAGACGCCGATATTGATTTTGCCGTTCAGTCAATTATTGATTCACGAATTGACAATAATGGCCAAATCTGCAACAACTGTGAGCGTCTCTACGTTCAAGAAGATGTTGCTGATGAAGTGATCGAAAAATTGTCCAAGAAGTTGTCTGAAGTCACCGTTGGCGATCCAATGGAAGACGAATCCATCGGAATGGGCCCGCTCATCAACCAAGAAGCTTTGGATAAAGTATCCGGCATGGTTGATCGCGCAGTTGAAGCTGGCGGCAAGATTACCGCCGGCGGCCACAAACTGAAGATTAAGAACGGTTTCTACTACGAACCAACCGTAATTACCAATGTTAAACAGGATTCCGAAATCGTTCAGCACGAAGTCTTTGGCCCAGTTCTGCCAGTCTTAACTTTCAAGACGTTGGACGAAGCCATTGAAATGGCCAATGACACCACTTACGGTCTGACCTCCTCAATTTTCACCCAGAATCTCGACACAGCCGCTCGGGCAGCTAACTAGTTGGAAACCGGCGAAACCTACATCAACCGGTTCAACTTTGAAGCAATGAACGGTTCTCATGCTGGCTGGAAAGAATCAGGCGTTGGCGGCGACGATGGCAAACACGGGATTGAAGAATTCTTGAACACCCACACCGTTTACCTCCAGGGACACCCGGAAAATGCCCGTGGGTAAAGGGTTCCTCGAGCTTTGGTTAAAATTTTAACAAAAGGTTAATTGAGCAGTTAAAAAACATTTCCGCGCCAGTCATCAATTCGGCTTGTACGGAAATGTTTTTTACGTGCAACTATTTAAACTCAACGAAAATGGTAGTTATCCAAATTGGAAAGATTTGGAGAAGTCGCGACGGACCTTTGGGTAGCTGATTTTGTCGGTATCTGCTATGGGATTTATATTCTCGCATGTGCTTACCATAAAATCAAAAAAGGCTAACCAATAGGCTAGTCTTCTTCCCAAGTATCCCAACTCACGATTGAGAGCATTGGGGCGCAATCCCAGTGCTCTCTTTTCAAATATTAACACGACCATATTTCTTGAGCCATCATAATTAAGAGGTGAACTTAATGGCTAAACAACCCTATACCGAAGCCCGCAAACGAGCTAATCAGAAGTGGGACGCTGCCCATAAGGAGCGAGCACGATACATTTCGCGACGCTCGCAAGCTCGGGGATTTATCCGCAACTTTGCGACGATGGAAGATTTACAGGAACTCCAAGAATTAATAAAGGAACGGCAAGATTTTCTAAACGGCGGCACGGACTAGTTGTGACCGTGATGCCGTCTGTACGAGAACTGATAAATAGGATATTGATCAGCTTTCCTTCGGTGTAAACAATACCATAATTCTGGGAGGGCGAAGGATCACCCCAAAATGTGTGAGAAATACTCCTCTCGAGTGTAAAATATATCTAGGAGATGTGATAATTATGAGTTATAAAGATGAAGCCCTAAATATCTTTAATGAAGAGTACGGACGTGGAAAACTCACACCGGGTAACCATATTTTCCCGTATAAATTTAATTCTCAAGTGGAAGCGTTAGAAACTCTAAAATATATTAACGATAATTCTTCTACTGCACAGTTGTATCAAATGGAGCTATTTGAACTAACCACCGACGCAAATCCTTTTCCTGCTGGATGGTACATCAAGCTTTTAAAGCGAGGTTATTAATATCCAACACAAACCCCAGTCAATTGATTGAGGTTTTTATGTATCCTAGAAAGTAAGTGCTTTTTTCTAACAAAACGGATACACGAAGTCGAAGTTCAAAGCCGCTATCATTTTAAGAGAGGAAAAATATTAAATTTTTTTCTATACTACAATTCCATGAGAATAAAAGGATAATGGGAGCGCATTTTGGACATCATTGGACATGCCGTTGATTTCATCAACCTCAAATTACACTACTAATATCTCACAAATTGCGCTGCGTTTACAACGACGTATAGTTTTTTTATCAACATTATGGCCGAGTTAATTAATAACGAGGTGTCATCCTGTAGCCAGGGCAACTCAACATCTCAATAACTTTCCAGTAACCAATAGTTTTTTCAATTAGTCCTTAATATTTCAAGACTGATTCTCAGATTCAGGTTTCAAAAAGCCAAATCCTTTGGTGGTCATCCGATCCGCCAGCTCTTTAATAGTTTGATCTGACAAATCTATCGTCACAAGATCACACCCCTCACATACGTGGGAAATACTTGGCGATGTCCGTCCAGCTCAACTTGTAGTTCGGATCACCCCCACATGTGTGGGGAACACCTTTACGGTTATCTGGAAAATCTCGGTTCATGAGGATCACCCTCACATACGTGGGGAACACACTGTGAAATCGATCCCGTGCTTGCTTAACTCAGGATTACCCCCACATACGTGGGGAGCACACGACGTTGTACTGTTCAGTTTCCATGACGTCGGGATCACCCCCACATACGTGGGGAGCACGGCGTCTCGTTAAACATCGTGCCCTTTCGTGGGGGAGACCCCCACATACGTGGGGAGCACATACGTGTGTATTTTGGTCACCATACGTGTGTAGGATCACCCCCACATACGTGGGGAGCACTTACATGACAAGCAACGGCGCCACGCTTTGGCAGGATCACCCCCACATACGTGGGGAACACTGCGGTTAATTTTTCGTCTTTGGAAACGATCAAGGATCACCCCCACATACGTGGGGAACACCGGTCAAACTTATCTTTTTCTCGCATCACGTTAGGATCACCCCCACATACGTGGGGAACACTAATATTTTTTGGCATCGATATGATAAATTAAGGGATCACCCCCACATACGTGGGGAACACTACTGGACACCCACACGATAAAACTTAGTAGCAGGATCACCCCCACATACGTGGGGAACACCGTTGCGGCTGTCAGCATTTGATACCAATGCTAGGATCACCCCCACATACGTGGGGAACACGTTACCTCTGGTTCAGCTAGTGGCGCCGTATTAGGATCACCCCCACATACGTGGGGAACACCACACCTGCTGACGATTCAAAAGTTGTTCATAAGGATCACCCCCACATACGTGGGGAACACGAGCTTGGGCAAGTTTCCTAAGAGTTTTCCCTGGGATCACCCCCACATACGTGGGGAACACTCCATCTCCGCAACTCCTTTTTCTTAGCCTTAGGGATCACCCCCACATACGTGGGGAACACTCTTTTCGTCAGAGATATCACCATTGATATTGAGGATCACCCCCACATACGTGGGGAACACGACGTTCTGTAAAGCCTGAGCGCATCGATTTGAGGATCACCCCCACATACGTGGGGAACACAGGTCTGTGGTGTATGAGATCCCATCAGTTTCGGGATCACCCCCACATACGTGGGGAACACAAAGTTGCACGTTACGGCGGCTGTGAATGCTTAGGATCACCCCCACATACGTGGGGAACACCAACTAATGGATCTAGTATTGTGTTAGGCAATAGGGATCACCCCCACATACGTGGGGAACACCTATTGAAAACTTTCTCCATGATTTTGGCGTGAGGATCACCCCCACATACGTGGGGAACACTGAATTACCAGCTTTAGTTTTATAGCCAAACTGGGATCACCCCCACATACGTGGGGAACACCCAATACCCACAACAGGTAAGCAACTAGCGTCAGGATCACCCCCACATACGTGGGGAACACTTGTCGGGGTCACCAATTTGTGTAGCCGGCTTGGGATCACCCCCACATACGTGGGGAACACCAACTTTCCCATGTGTTCGTATCTCCTGCAAACGGGATCACCCCCACATACGTGGGGAACACGATGATCTTGAAGAGCTTGAAAAAGCTACCACGGGATCACCCCCACATACGTGGGGAACACACTAAACAAATCCCGTCATACCGCGATTTCAAATTCAGAAATGGCCCAAATTTCTTTAACTTGCATTCATTCCTAAACCTCTCACCATCAAATCAACCTCATTATACCAATTTCACAACTGCAAAGCAGGCAATCCTCCCCAAAGAAGATTGCCTGCTTCATCAACGACAATTTTAATAATCAAATTATCACGGCCGGGCATACTGGTTCCCCCGCGCCGCTTGGGTTGCCCCACTCGCGGCTGCCTGTGACCTGCTCATATACTGATAATTCCCAGGGGTAGTGACTTCCGTATAGAACTTGTTGCTATCGGAGACAAACACCATCCCCGACGCCGCCACCGTCCACTTGCCCTGCTTAGTTGTCGAGTGAGCGGCTTGCGTTGCGCTGCCGCCCTGAGATCGACTTGCCGTTGATTGCCGGTGATGGGTTGCGGCATGATGAGCAGCAATCGGCTTCGCATTGCTAGAGCCATCGTTATAGTTGATCTTAATACCTTCAACGGAATTAATGACCACAATTTCAGTATTCACGACGCCATCTGAAGACCTGATGGCAACAATCGATCCCCGCGGAATCGTCTCATCGCCGTCATACAACGGCGTCGTTTCATAGTCGACCGTGTGCTTGGTTCCCGGATGGCTCTCCCAATAATTTTCGACCGTTTCTTCAGCGTGGCGCATGCCGCCATCCTGGTCGGCACCCACGTTTTGCGGGCGCGTCCCCGTGGTGAAATTGTACTGGGATGTATATGATTTGGTGCCCAGTAAGCTGTCGCCGATCGAATGACTTCGATTATACAAATACCCATGATAGGTGCGGCCGGTCAGACCGTAGTTAATCGCAACCCGCGGATTATTATCCGGCCATGCCGGCGGTGCCAGCGGATCACCCTGTCGAGAGCCCCGGGATAAGCGATATTCGGCATACGTTAACACTGCCCGAGCAGTTGCGGACCGTCCCTGACTGTCATTGGCAAAATGATAATCGCCAGCCTTAAGACCGATGAACCCAGATAACTTCGCCTTTCCATTAACATAGTAGTAATCGCCAGTTGGTCCCGCGGATTCGTGATTGGTATAGTAAACGAGTTTGTGTAAAATGGCGCTATGCTGCTGTGAGACCGCCTTAGTAGTCTGCTTTACGGCCTGCTTGTGGTGCGCTACCGTTGTTGACTGCTTTTTCGATGACTGCTTACTCGTCTGGGTGACCTTCGGCTGCTGATCATTCGTCGCCTTTTGGCCACTGTCCGAATCGCTGCAGGCGGCCAGACTCAGCGTCGTCAGAATCGCCAGCCCGAGTGTCGCCAGCTTTTTGAATTTCATATTATTCGCTCCAAATCAATTGCAATAAATCATAAATAGTACACAAATTAATGATCAACTAACGTAGTTGGTCATTTAAAATGCCGCTTTAATGGCATTTCTAACAATCGTTAACATGCTCATTATACCCCAATCTCAATGGCTGTTGCGGTTAATGTGTCATCCACATCCTCAGCTCGATGATGCATCGTCACGCTTTTGATCACCCGGACGCCAGCACTCTTTGCTTGCACGCTTGGGCCCTTAACACCTGAGCCACTCGCTCAAACCGATCGCTCCCGAAAAAAGGCCACCGCGGCCCATCTGATCCCCTGTCTCATGATGCATCCTCCAATACTAATTAACCCCTTAACTTAATTTGTAATGTCATTATATCGCGTTTATCACTTCATGAAAATGTGCGGTTGTAAGTCATTCCTAAAATGGTATCAGAATTTCGTCATTAAGCCATCCAAAGCAGCTAATAGTTAATGCCATAAATTAGTATATTTGCCATAAAATGAGCGATATACACTATCAACGAAACAATTAACACCATAATCTAATAATGCGAGCAGATGCATTGAATCTCTAAATTAATTCGGATATTATAATGCCGAGGGGAATATTCTCACCTGTTTTGATCAAAACCTCACTTAATAAATTAACCGCAACATCCATTATTAAAGGAGAGGTTGACTATGATAAGTTTCAAACAAATGGGCATCGTTGCCGGGGCCGTTGTATTTAGCGCGCTCGCCTTCACGACTGAACCGGCGACCGCCGCGAAAAAGGTCAAAGTGACATCCAACGTGCCAATCAGCGCCGTTAAAGTCTCGACACAAAATGCCGCTTTAACTGGCAAAAACCAAATTTATACAAAAGCTGGCGTCCTCAAAGGCGCCAAGCAGGTCACGTCCAAGAAACAATTGAAAAAGCTCACCACCTCGACGCGTTCCAAAGACTTCTTTAACGTGTATCGGGTGGCAACCACCAACAAGAAGCAGGTTTACTACAAGGTCGTTTCCTTTGAAGGCAAATGGCGCGGGTGGATCTACGGCGGTAAAGTTAAGGGCCTTTATCGCGGTGGTATCAAGGCCACCCAGACGACAAAAGCCCTCAACCTTTCCGATGACGTTAGGAACGCTGAATTTAAGCTGAAGAATCCGGGGACTGCCGGCGCTGACAACACGTGGCAAAGCATTCCGTGGTCCAGTTATCACGTAAAACTCAAGACGAAGAATTCTTCGGCTTACGCGGATGACACCTTGCGGGTAACGGCGGCCCGCCAACTGAACCGCCAATACTACGGCGTTTACTACTACGTGTTAAACGACAATCATCCTGAGTTCAACGGCTGGATCAGCCAAAACGCCCTCACCAAGGTTGAAAAGCCAGCGCCAACCCCAACGCCGGAACCGGCCCCAACACCAACCCCAACGCCAGCGCCGACACCAGCCCCTCAAGTCGTGACGAACACCGTAACCAATACCGTCACAAAAACGGTGACCGTGCCAGCGGAGAATCCACTGACAATTAACTACGTGGTTCACCCAACGACCAGTGGTGAAGATCAGGCATCATCAGACATAGTGATGAAAGAATATCAAAAGCAGTATGCGGATGCTCTTGCTGATTTGACGAAGAATCCGAACGCTGCCGCTGATAAATTAGCAGCACTTGGGAATGACAAGGATTTCTTGGTTGGCACTGACTACTATTCAACGATTCGCGTGTCATTTGATAAGGTGAAGAACGTTGTGACAATTAATTTGGGGTGGGATAAGTTACGGCAACCCGTCATTACAGGTGCTAGAGACCAAAAACTTTATACCGGCGACCCATTTGATCCTAAAACAGGCATTGAATTAATCGATGCGACTGGAAGATGGGATAGTAATCCAGAAGAACGGTATAAAATCGATAGTGACGTCAATAGCTACATCGCTGGAACTTATCATGTTGTCTACACGTACACGTCCTATGGCATTACTGTAAGTAAAACGATTACCGTTACAGTTGTTAAATAATTCACTGGCTCGTTTGAAGTGACTTCAAACGAACACACTAAAAAAGCAGACCCAATTGGATCTGCTTTTTTGATATTCTGTCGCTTAATACTTCCCCTGAATCACCAATTTCTTATTAGCGGTAACATGGTAGCCATTACTCAAAACGTAACGGGTGGTCAGGTTGTGCTTTACTAAGTTCTTAACGCTCAGGTGAGTGCCCTTCTTGTAGGTCTTAACCCGCCCCGTTAAGTTCTTGTTCTTGTATGCGTGAACGCCCTTCTTGGAAATTACGGTAATCACGTTACCCTTTGGCATCGAGCGGTAGTAAACCGGTCGAACGTGGGACCACTTTGCTGTAATGTAGCCGATCTTGCCATCGGTCTTGCTGTTGTGGTTCACATCGCGAACTTTGTAGCGAAGCGCCCCGCCATTTGAACGGGCGTAATCAATTACGACAAACATCGGTCGATTGATCCGCTTCTGCTTTGGATAACGGGCAATTCGTTGCGATTTCTTGAAAGTTGGATTGCGATAAAGGTAAATCGTCTTGAGGGCGTATACCGCTGCCCGCTTGGTTGCAGCGTAATTCGGTACATTCGGCGTTGTCGGCTTCGTTGGTTCAGTCGGCGTTGGCGCCGGACTTGGTGTCGGAGTCGGCTGTGGTGCTGGGGTTACGGGAGTTGGCGTTGGGGTCACGCTTCCGCCGCCACCAGTACCCGGAGCAGGAATAATAACGGTCATCGTTGCTTTATGATCACTGCCGTAAAAGTGATAGGTAACCGTGTAGGTGCCCGGCTTTGATGTGTCGATATTGCCGCCGTCAATGACGAGCCCTTCGGCAGCCGCATCACAGTATTTAGTGACCGTGCGGCCTTCAGGAGTTACCGCCGAGATAAAGTGATCGGTGGCATCAAATTTGGCGCCAAGAGATAGGGTTATCGATGAAGGAACGTTAATTGTTGATTGATCGGTAAAACCATTTTCAGGAACGTAAAGTTCTTTGGCAATTCCGGCTTCTGCATATTCTTCAATTAACTCTTCAGGATTATAAATACCACCAAGTGGATGTTCAATTGTCCCATTGCCTGCGATGCCGACGGCTTGCCAGTTATCTGCACCCTTAGAAGCTGTTTAGTATCTTTTAAGAAGT
>NZ_AZFZ01000120.1 GCF_001435895.1 Lentilactobacillus parafarraginis DSM 18390 = JCM 14109
ATCGCAAATACTCAATTAACATGATCATCCCGTCAGGGATGATTAGGTTAAGTTATTAAGGGCGCATGGTGGATGCCTTGGCACTAGGAGCCGATGAAGGACGGGACTAACACCGATATGCTTCGGGGAGCTGTACGTAAGCTTTGATCCGGAGATTTCCGAATGGGGAAACCCAGCAGTTTTAATCAACTGTTACTGCACAGTGAATTCATAGCTGTGCAGAGGTAGACGTGGGGAACTGAAACATCTCAGTACCCACAGGAAGATAAAGAAATTTCGATTCCCTCAGTAGCGGCGAGCGAACGGGGAACAGCCCAAACCAATGAGCTTGCTCATTGGGGTTGTAGGACTGAACATTTGAGTTACCAAAGTCATTGATAACCGAACAATCTGGGAAGGTTGGCGATACCGGGTGATAGCCCCGTAGGTGAAATCAATGACCCTCAGTTCAGGATCCTGAGTACGGCGACACACGTGAAACGTCGTCGGAATCCGGGAGGACCATCTCCCAAGGCTAAATACTCCCTAGTGACCGATAGTGAACCAGTACCGTGAGGGAAAGGTGAAAAGCACCCCGGAAGGGGAGTGAAACAGTTCCTGAAACCATGTGCCTACAAGCAGTTAGAGCCCGTTAATGGGTGATAGCGTGCCTCTTGTAGAATGAACCGGCGAGTTACGGTAGCATGCCAGGTTAAGGTGTTAAAGCCGGAGCCGCAGCGAAAGCGAGTCTGAAATGGGCGTTTTAGTATGTTGCTGTAGACCCGAAACCAGGTGATCTACCCATGTCCAGGCTGAAGGTGCGGTAAAACGCACTGGAGGGCCGAACCCGTGTACGTTGAAAAGTGCTGGGATGAGGTGTGGGTAGCGGTGAAATTCCAAACGAACTTGGAGATAGCTGGTTCTCTCCGAAATAGCTTTAGGGCTAGCCTCGGACGTAGAATCATGGAGGTAGAGCCACTGTTTGGACGAGGGGCCCGTCATGGGTTACTAAGTTCAGATAAACTCCGAATACCATTGATTTTTATCCGGGAGTCAGACGGTGAGTGATAAGATCCATCGTCGAAAGGGGAACAGCCCAGACCGCCAGTTAAGGTCCCTAAATATATGCTAAGTGGAAAAGGATGTGGAGTTGCATAGACAACTAGGATGTTGGCTCAGAAGCAGCCACCATTTAAAGAGTGCGTAATAGCTCACTAGTCGAGTGATTCCGCGCCGAAAATTTACCGGGGCTAAGCATATTACCGAGACTGCGGACATGAACTTTGTTCATGTGATAGGAGAGCGTTCTAAGGGCAATGAAGCCAGACCGTAAGGACTGGTGGAGCGCTTAGAAGTGAGAATGCCGGTATGAGTAGCGAAAGATCAGTGAGAATCTGATCCACCGAATGACTAAGGTTTCCTGGGGAAGGCTCGTCCTCCCAGGGTTAGTCGGGACCTAAGCCGAGGCCGCAAGGCGTAGGCGATGGATAACAGGTTGAGATTCCTGTACTAGTTGATGATGTTTGAGCGATGGAGGGACGCAGGAGGCTAAGTTGTGCATGCAGCTGGAAACGCATGTTCAAGCGACAAGTCAGTCAAGGAGTTAAATGCTTTTTGGCGGGTTGACAAGTCGTGATGAGGACCGAAATTTAAGTAGGGAAGCAACCCACGTCACACTGCCGAGAAAAGCTTCTAGTGAGTCAGCAACTACCCGTACCGCAAACCGACACAGGTAGTCGAGGAGAGAATCCTCAGGTGAGCGAGTGAACTCTTGTTAAGGAACTCGGCAAAATGACCCCGTAACTTCGGGAGAAGGGGTGCTGTGCGCAAGCACAGCCGCAGTGAAAAGGCCCAGGCGACTGTTTATCAAAAACACAGGTTTCTGCAAAATCGAAAGATGACGTATAGGGGCTGACGCCTGCCCGGTGCTGGAAGGTTAAGTGGATGAGTTAGCTTCGGCGAAGCCCAGAAATGAAGCCCCAGTAAACGGCGGCCGTAACTATAACGGTCCTAAGGTAGCGAAATTCCTTGTCGGGTAAGTTCCGACCCGCACGAAAGGCGTAACGATCTGGGCACTGTCTCAACAAGAGACTCGGTGAAATTGAGATACCTGTGAAGAAGCAGGTTACCCGCGACAGGACGGAAAGACCCCATGGAGCTTTACTGTAGCTTGATATTGGGTGTTGACACAGCTTGTACAGGATAGGTAGGAGCCGTTGAAGCCGGAACGCTAGTTTCGGTGGAGGCATTGGTGGGATACTACCCTCGCTGTGTGAACACTCTAACCCGCGCCACTTAGCGTGGCGGGAGACAGTGTCAGGTAGGCAGTTTGACTGGGGCGGTCGCCTCCCAAACAGTAACGGAGGCGCCCAAAGGTTCCCTCAGAATGGTTGGAAATCATTCAATGAGTGTAAAGGCAGAAGGGAGCTTGACTGCGAGACAGACAGGTCGAGCAGGGACGAAAGTCGGGCTTAGTGATCCGGTGGTTCCGTATGGAAGGGCCATCGCTCAACGGATAAAAGCTACCCTGGGGATAACAGGCTTATCTCCCCCAAGAGTCCACATCGACGGGGAGGTTTGGCACCTCGATGTCGGCTCATCGCATCCTGGGGCTGTAGTCGGTCCCAAGGGTTGGGCTGTTCGCCCATTAAAGCGGTACGCGAGCTGGGTTCAGAACGTCGTGAGACAGTTCGGTCCCTATCCGTCGCGGGCGTAGGAAATTTGAGAGGAGCTGTCCTTAGTACGAGAGGACCGGGATGGACATACCGCTGGTGTACCAGTTGCGCCGCCAGGCGCACCGCTGGGTAGCTATGTATGGATGAGATAAACGCTGAAAGCATCTAAGTGTGAAACTCGCCTCAAGATGAGATTTCCCATTCCTATATGGAAGTAAGACCCCTGAGAGAAGATCAGGTAGATAGGTTGGAAGTGGAAGTGCAGTGATGTACGGAGCGGACCAATACTAATCGGTCGAGGACTTAACCAAGTAGAAATGGTGTTCGAAAGCAGAAAATTAATATTAGCTAGTTTTGAGAGAACGAAGTTCTTTCAGGAAAATAGTGTGGTGGCGATAGCCAGAAGGATACACCTGTTCCCATGCCGAACACAGTAGTTAAGCTTCTGCACGCCAAGAGTAGTTGGGGGATCGCCCCCTGCGAGGGTAGGACGTTGCCACGC
>NZ_AZFZ01000121.1 GCF_001435895.1 Lentilactobacillus parafarraginis DSM 18390 = JCM 14109
AGTAGACGTCCAGTTATTTAGTGCTTACTTTCTAGTATAGTCCCTAGTCTGATAATATTTGTCCCGGATTATTCATCAAGACAAACAAAAACCCGCTGAAACAGCAAGTTAATACCGTTTCAGCGGGTTTTGCGCTTTCACCCGTTGGGTGAAAACCATAGGAGCTCTTTTTTATGATATTTTGTTAGTTGTGGGCGCTGATGTCAAGATTATGGACAGGTTTTTTCGGCACCGAGAGTTGCCGGACTCCGAAAATTTTTCAAAACCCGGATTTCAGCTTAAAACGGCGTGATTTCTGGGTGTTTGTGTAGGTGGAACAGGGCCGAGCCCTGCCGGTGAGAGAAAACAGGTGGTATAGATTGTGAACCAGCCGGATTTCACAAGTTGTATCGTGCAACAAATAAGCCTTCACAAGGCGAATTTTTGAAATTCACAAGTGACGGCTTATAAACGGCATCGTATCGGCTAGTGCCGATAACCGAGATTATGTTAACGATGCATTAATTCTTCATAGCACCAGTAACAGTATCAAACAAGTACCACTTTCCTGCTATCTTCTGCTTTCCATAGCGCATGATTCCATCATTACCATAGTAAAATTTCTTACTACCTACTTTTTGGAATCCTTTCTTCATTGCACCAGTAACAGCATCAAACAAGTACCACTTTCCTGCTATCTTCTGCTCATTTTTTGCTAATTTGCCATTAATATAATAAAATTGTTGTCCACCAACATATGACCATCCGGTATTGGGTTGATTATTATTATTCCCGGTATTGGGTTGATTATTATTATTCCTGGTATTGGGTTGATTATTATTATTCCTGGATAATTTAACTTGAACAGTTTTTATACCATCTTTTGTTGCTTGAGCAATATAAGAACTACTATTGTCAGAAATTGTATAACCATCAAGGTCAGGATATGAAATGCTTACTGTATTCCCAACAACTGTCTTATTGAATATTGTTTTAACAACATCATTATCTTGATTGACAAATTCTAAACGTGTAAGTTGTTCTTTATTATTATTACCGGCGTCTTTATAAAACTTTAGTGATTGGAGAGGGTGTCCTTGTATATCAAATAATGCTTGATTATCCCAGGATGATCCTCCCCAAGCCGGCTTTCCTTGATAGTACATTTTATCATTTGGAAAATACCCAACAGCCCCAGAGGCTGCCCATCCAGATCCATATTTATCGGCCAATTCTTTATCTTTATTTCCATTTATCCAACCGGCTACGTTCGGAATCCAAGCGGGTTCCCAATAAAAGGCACCCAGCCCATTCGAATTATTAAGAACTGTCTTGTAAAGATCGGTTAGTTCATCTACTTGTCCTTGAGGTCCCACTTTGTAGGCATTAGTATTCGTCCACGCATCCTGGCTCTCACCTATAGAATTAGGTGTACTATCACCATTCTTTAACGAGTTAACCCAAGAAGTCTCTAATATCGCAAACAACTTTCCATATTTGTCTTCTGCTAGTTTTTGTACTGCATTTATAGTTTTAATAGTATTAGATCCATCACTTACCGACCAAAACGGATAATATGATGAACCTAATACATCATAGTCAACATTCTCATTCTTTAAGGCAGACATTATTGTGTCGTATTTGTTAAAGTCAGGTGTTTCTAGTTGAACTGCTACAAGACTATCAGGGCTATATGTTCTAACAGCCTTTGATGCACTTCGTAAGTATCCTCCTATTTTATCAACCCTATTCTGATTTTTCCAAATAGAGTCGTAAGAACCTCCATCATCTCTGGTTATACCCTGTCCCATCATCCCATAAGTAATTTCGTTACCTATTTTGAACCATGCCAATATTACTACCAATAGCGTTAAATTTTTTTATCGTATCACTAGTAAAATCATAAACATCCTGCTCGAGATGTGTTTGATCGTCATTTTTCCAAGCTTTAGGTAGAATCTGTTGCGCGGGATCAGCCCAGAAGTCAGAATACTGAAAGTCTAGCAATATTTTCATTCCATATTGATTGGCTTCCTTGGCGATTTTTAAATCTTGTGCGACGTCATTATTCCCACCACCATAATATTGTCCAGAAGCACTTTTTGGATCATTCCAAATACGAATTCGAATATAGTTTACTCCCTGATCCGCTAACACTTTCATCAAACTTTCTTCATTACCGTTATAATCGTAAAACTTTACCCCAGCATCTTTTAAAGATTGATAAGAAGAAACATCGACACCACGAATAGCTTGATTTGTCATACTTGGTATTTTATTGATGACCACTTTTTGATCCTTCAAACCTGTATCACCGCCAAATTCATAAGGATCTTTTTGAGCAGCATTAGGATCATCATTCGGCGTAGTATTGGAATTATTGGCATCTGAAATTTGCTTGAAAATCGTTAACGTTTGAAGTGGTTTACCTAAATCATCAAACAACGCCTGATTATCTTGTGTGTTACCACCCCAATATTGGTCGGCACCATCTATGTAACCAGAAGCATATTGCGATGCCCATCCGGTACCAAAAGTATTGGAAGCGTATTGGAAGCATCCTTATTGGCTTGATACCCCACACTGCTACCTGGCTTAACTGCAATCCAAGTCGCATCACCATAAAAAACACCAGCATCACTGTTATTGTTATCAGAAGTAACAGTTTTAAATAAATTTTGTAGATATGTTGCCTGACCTTGAGGACTAATAGTACCAACATTTTTACTCATAATGTCTGAAGCCAAAGAATCATTTTGTTTGCCATCACTATCTTGATCAGTAAAAGGGTAAGTTACTGAACCAACAGTAAACTTTTTCCCTGCAGACAATACCACATTTTTAGCGGCTGCTATGTCATCCATAGAATTCCAAGCGGGATTAATGTTAGCAACAACTTCATCATAATGAATTCCGGCATTATTCAATTGCCATATAGGTGTACTCCAATATGAGTTAGGTTTTCCAAGACCAATACCAATTAAAGTTGTTGGTAACTTTTCGTGGATATCATCCGTAACAGATTTTAAAAGCATGGTTATCGTTGGCCAATCAGTTTTATCAATAAATTTATAGTTAATTTGATTACCAACAGTGATCATATTCGGTAAAACTTTATTATTACTGAAACTTGAAAGCTAATAATCACGCCAA
>NZ_AZFZ01000122.1 GCF_001435895.1 Lentilactobacillus parafarraginis DSM 18390 = JCM 14109
ATTTACTTTAACTTTGGGGGTACACCTCATACCGGATCCGTTTGTTTTCTGTGTATGATTTTAACTGATTTTGTTCATAAGTTGCTGTAAGCTCGCTTCACGGACACTTCGTGGTAAGAAACTGCGAATGTCTTCTTCGCTAAAGCCAACTTGAAGTTGTTCATCGTTGAAGATTAATGGTCGTCTGATTAAGTCAGGGTGTTGGACCATTAATTCGATTAATTGTGATACAGTTAAACTATCTAAATTGACGTGTAATTTACGGAAGGCGTTCGAGCGCGTTGAGATAATATCCTCACTGCCGTTTTCAGTTAAGCGAAGAATCCGCTTGATTTCATCGGCATTCAGTGGAATTCGCGTGATATTACGTTCTTTAAAGTCAATTCCGTGGTCCATCAGCCATTTGCGAGCCTTTCGACTGGAAGCGCTACTTGGTGCAACATATAAGTTCAACATAGTTACTTCTCCCCCTTTGTAACTAGCCAACAATAAATGATGAGTTATGTTATATAAGTCATCCAACGATTTAATATACTTATCATATCATATTTGTTAGGCTTGTCAACACTAATTTTAAGGCATTCTGAGATATTTGTACGGAATTGTTAACAAACGGTTTCCTAAAATTAAGTTGTTCACAATCCTTAATCATTAATGAATAAATAAATCACAATCGTTTCTATAATAAACAAAGGAGTTTTTAAATTGGAAATTGCGGGTTTTGGTGTCGAAGAATGGCTCAACCAGTGGGAAAAATCAGCCACCTATGATATTTCACAGAGTACGATTGATTCAATGACAATGAAGGAAGCCCTTTCATTAGACGGCAAAGATGGTGAAGAGTTCTACAAACTTCTCGATCGAAAAAAAATGAACTACGGGTGGATTGAAGGTTCCCCAGAATTTAAAAAAGCTGTCGGGAATCTCTATTCTCACGTTGATGTTGATAATATTCTTCAGACAAACGGGGCGTCCGGTGCCAATCATTTGGCATTGTATGCGTTATTGAATCCTGGGGACCACGTCATCTCAGAGTATCCTTCCTACCAGCAACTCTACGACATTCCCAAATCTTTGGGTGCCGACGTTGACTACTGGAAAATTCATGAGGATCAGGATTGGTATCCGAATATCGCTGAATTAAAGCGATTAATTCGCCCTGATACAAAATTGATTTGTTTAAATAATGCGAATAATCCAACGTGGACCTTCCTGGATAAGTCTTTTCTCCAGCAGGTCGTCGATTTAGCCAAGAAAGTCGGCGCTTACGTCCTGGTTGATGAGGTTTATATGCCATTAACCGATACGGATCGATACGCCTCTATCGTTGATCTATACGATCGGGGAATCGCCACCAATTCGGTGTCAAAGACGTATTCGATGCCCGGCTTACGAGTTGGCTGGACGGTTTCCAATAAAGCGGTAGCTGACCTGTTCCGAAAGTATCGGGACTACACAATGATTTCCTGTGGCGTGTTCAACGATGCCATGGCAACCTATATTTTACGCCATCGTGAGCAGGTCCTTGACCGGAACCGGCGCCTTGTTCTCAACAATTTGGCGATTTATAAAGAGTGGATTGATGCTGAACCACGGGCAAGTATGGTGCTGCCACAAGCAATTTCGACGTCATTTCCTAAACTGGATGTCCCAATTGACATTGAGGACTTTTGTATTCAGCTGCTTAAAGAACAGGGAGTTCTATTGGTTCCTGGCAACCGGTTCGATATGCCGGGCCACGTCCGCTTGGGATATTGTGCTGATGAGGCAACGCTTCGTGAGGGGTTGAAACGGCTTTCGGCTTTCTTGCGCCGGTATGATCGTTCATGATGGGAGCGAGAATTAACGATGGTTAACCGATTGCAGCTTCAACGGTTTTCGCGAACTATTTGCGCTCGATGGAGGTAAGTCAGGGTGATGATTGGTTTGAGGACGCGCCAACCAAAGGGGCATCAGCTGACTAATTTATGCTAAAAAAGAGCCCCATCGTCTGATAGTGCTCCCAGTTTGTTCTTCATGTTCGTGGCTGCAATTATTTAACCGTTTCAAGCGGTAGATTCATACCCTTCCAGCCCTCTAAGGCACCGGCAAGTTCAAATGCGTTGAATCCGGCTTTGAGTAGGGTCAAAACGGCTTGTTTGCCCAAAATTGTCCCGCCATTCCAGTCATAAACCACGTAGGTTTTAGCTTTATCCAGTTCACTAAGGTGGGCTGCTAAATCCTTTGCGGGCATCGCAACGGCGCCTTTGATCTGGTCTTTTTTAACCTGAGCAGGCGCGTTTCGAACGTCTAAAATAACATAGGGTGACTGACCGTTTTCGCCGGCTTTTAAGACGTTCATGGGATTGATGTACAAGCTTAAATAAGTTTCCAGTAAATTAATTTTTTCCGTGTTCATGATAGTCTTCCTCCAGTTGTTGAATCTTGTCCTTTGATTTGAGTAACTTTCGTAACAAATGAGCGAATTGTTGTTTCTCTTCAGCAGTGAAATCCTCAAATAATAGGGAACTTGACCGATAGTTGTATGGTAAGAAAGTTCTTAATAGTTTTTCACCAGCGGTTGTTAGTTGAACGTCGCGAACCCGCTTATCAGATTGAGATTGGTGACTGCTGACGAGCCCTTGCTGAGCCATTCCTCGCAATAACTTACTGATCGTTGGTTTAGTAACCCCCAGTTTATGGGCAATTTCGGATGGCAGGAGCTGTTTATCCTCTGCATAATATAAGAACATCAGAATGATGAATCTTGATTCGCTCAAATCAAAACTCGCCACCAGACTCTCGTAGTTCTTCTCAACTTCTCGATAGGCTAATTGGAAATCCAAGAACAGATGCACGGCATCAGGTGATACCTTCAAGTGTAATTGATCGGCCATTTCTTGAATTCGCTGTTTGCTTGGTCGATCGACAAAGTTGTAATAACTCACGGTTTGTCCCCCTTATTCATTTAGTTAGCCGGCTAACTAAATGAAGTATACGTCATTTGATCCAAAAAGGGAAGTGATTTTAACCCTTTTAGTTGGATTTTTCTATCACTTATGAAACGGTGGAATGGATATAAGTTGATTTCTGAGGCAGTCTAAATTTGATTAATTAACGCGTTGTGCTAGTTGTGTCACATT
>NZ_AZFZ01000123.1 GCF_001435895.1 Lentilactobacillus parafarraginis DSM 18390 = JCM 14109
TTCAAAATAGCGTTTGTCTTCAGTCTGAGACAACTAACTCGTTGTTTGAATTTTTTGTGAAGAAATGATGACGATTTGTAGACTTCAATTTTGCACAATCCAATCAGCCTTGATATGATAAGGTCATCAAGAATAGATGGGGAATCTTTTCAGGGACAACTTAATTGGGGGAATCAAATCCATGTTTAAGCGATTCGTGATAATTGCGATGGTTGGGGTATTTGGGTTGGCTGGGTTTGTCGGTAGCGAAAAACCAGCGGCAGCGTCTCAGGTGACGTTTACATCCGAAATGCATGGCAGTAAGAATTTAACGAATCATGGGATGATTAAGTATTACGTGAAGGCCGATGCCAAGAAATATCAGGGTGATATTCAGGCGGCCGCAAACAAATGGAATCGTGCCCTGGGACGACGGCTTTTTCGCCCAACGTCGTCATTAACCCAGTCACGTCTGGCGTTTACCGGAACCACTCAATTGGCCGCCGGCTATGCAGGCATGGCTGAAGTTAACAGTGAGGTGATCGCATTGAATGATCGGTGGATGCAGCGATATTCTCATCAAAAGCGCCAAGCGGTGGTGATTCACGAGATGGGCCATACAATGGGGACTTCTGATCTGTATGATTACTCGGACCCGATTTTACGGCGCCAATTTAAGCGGCTGACTATCATGGGCGGTAATTATCACACGACAATGACTCACTTTGATGTCAGCCTGGCAAAGTGGAGTCTCAAGAAAACGCATGTGATGAGTAACGCGACTTTTCAAGGGTATCGCGCTAACCAGGGGTTGTTTTATCAGCAGATGATTCACGGAAAACTTTAGCTGGGAATCGATTGACAAGCTTAGTTGCAACCCTTAATATTAAGATATTGTATGTTAAAGCAAGGACATAACTTTAGTAGCTGATTGAATCGAGAATTCAGAAACTTGGCGGGCGATGTGAGCCAAGCGGTTCATTGGTGAAATTACGGTTATCGAGCTTTCTATGAATAAATAGACGAGTCATTTCGTTACCAATGAATGAGCAGATCGCTTTATAGCGGTAACTTGGGTGGTAACGCGGAAAATTCGTCCCTGACAATGATTCATTGTCGGGGACTTTTTATATTTAGGAGGAAATTTGATGAATATTTTAGACGATTTAAAATGGCGCGGTGCGATTAACCAGGAGACGGACCATGACGGCCTGGCTGAATTGGTCAACAAAAAGTCAGTTGGCCTTTATGTCGGCATCGATCCGACCGGTGACAGCATGCACATTGGCCATTTAATTCCGTTCATGATCTTAAAACGGTTCCAGTTGGCTGGCCATCATCCTGTAATTGTCATTGGCGGGGGGACCGGTTCGATTGGTGATCCATCTGGCAAGAAATCCGAGCGGGTGCTGCAGACGATGGATCAAGTTCGCCATAACCAAGAAGCGCTTACTCACCAAATGGAAAAGTTGTTTGGTCAGGATGGGTCGTTTGAAATCGTTAATAATTACGACTGGCTTTCCAAGCTATCTTTACTGGATTTTTTGCGCGATTACGGTAAGCTATTTAACATCAATACGATGATTCGAAAGGAAATTGTTGCCAGCCGATTGGAGGCCGGAATTTCGTTTACTGAATTCACCTATCAAATTCTGCAGGGAATTGATTTTCTTCACTTGTTCCGACATAATGATGTGCAGGTTCAATTGGGAGGTGCCGACCAGTGGGGCAACATTACCTCTGGAATTGATTTGATTCATAAAATCGAAGGTTCGGACGCTCAGGCGTTTGGGATGACGATTCCGCTATTGCTGAAGGCTGATGGGACAAAGTTTGGTAAGAGTGAGGGCGGTAATGT
Organism: Lentilactobacillus parafarraginis DSM 18390 = JCM 14109; assembly: GCF_001435895.1. Lineage (GTDB taxonomy): Bacteria > Bacillota > Bacilli > Lactobacillales > Lactobacillaceae > Lentilactobacillus > Lentilactobacillus parafarraginis. Next base: position 1,838 of record NZ_AZFZ01000123.1, read on the forward strand.
TTGGCTTGATCCGGAAAAGACGACCCCTTACGAGTTCTACCAATTTTGGATCAACCAGGATGACCAAGACGTTGTGAAGTATCTCAAGTACTTTACCTTCTTGAGCCGCGATGAAATTGATGGCTTGGCCAAAAAGGTTGAGCAGCACCCTGAAAAACGGGAAGCTCAACGCCGATTAGCGGAGGAAGTCACAAAGTTTGTTCACGGCCAAAAGGCGGTTGACCAGGCTGAGCGAATTACGAAGGCGCTGTTTTCTGGAAATGTCGCTGATCTCTCAACTGAAGAAATTGAACAGGGCTTCAAGAATATGCCGACGGTTGAAGTGGATGCAGCGCCGCTAAACATTGTTCAGTGGTTGGTTGATGCGACTAAGATTGAACCGTCACGGCGTCAGGCCCGTGAAGACATTACCAATGGTGCCATTCGGGTGAATGGTGAAAAGATTCAGGATACTAATTACGAAATTGATCCTTCGAAAAAATTTGATGGCAAGTTTGTGATCATTCGGCGGGGCAAGAAGCGTTACTTCCTTGCGCGTGTCAAATAATGATAATGTGATTGCCGTTCTAAGGTGGTTTAACCAGGATATTTCCGGGTTGACCATCTTTTTTTTGCCGGCCGATTCATTTGAGCCGGCAGGCGTGAAGTGAATGATTTCTCAGAAAGTCAGGCGTTCCAAGAGGTTAGCCCCCAACTTTTTTTCGTTGCCAGCAGCTGATCCGGCTAAGGAAATCCTAGATTGTTATTTAAACGCCTGTTTATATAGAGCTCGAGTTCATTCAGATCTGGTCGGGAGGTTCGTTCTTTCAGAAACGTGATCCGAAACAATGGCAGTTATCAACGTTGCTGGCGGTTACGCCAATCAAAATCAAGAAGTTGGCGATAATTTCGTTTATTTTGCAATGAATCTTTTACCAAGTATGAAAATTAGAATTGCCGATGTGAGCTTTAGCCAATAAAATTTGTAGCAGGAGAGCAGACTCGGGTTTATTTCGATCAGCCGAGATTTTTAACCCATCATTATCACAACCCACCAGTGAAAACGGGCTGTTGTTAGCGATACGAATCCCTTTAATTTCAGGAATTTGCTGCTTCGATGGCTAACGGCAGTCTTAAAAAATGACACAATTAATGGGCGTGAAATAAACGAGTTGAAATTTCTACTTGACCGGGCATCGATATCTTGGTAAACTAGTTTTCGTTGCG
>NZ_AZFZ01000124.1 GCF_001435895.1 Lentilactobacillus parafarraginis DSM 18390 = JCM 14109
AAATTGGATCAGTTGAACTTGACGGCCACATTTGGTCCCTTAACGTGAAAGTATAATGCCCGTTGAATATTACTGGATACCTTACTTCTTAATTCATATACATTTTTAGCTGATGCTATCTTTTTAACCCAAGTCATGCGTTGAGCGACTAGTAAACCTTGATCCTGCGTATCTGTAATCACTTGCAGTAATTTAGCGCGATCTTTAATTGGCAGTTGCTGTAACCATTCATCGAATTCATCATGACCATTGGGACGTTTGTAAGTTTCAAATTCTGGCTTTTCCATATTTGAATTATACCATATATATTATTATTTTAAAGTTATACGCTATTGCATTCAACTAAAATCAATTTGATCTAGCATCGTTTCAGTACTAGCCTGGTCTAAGCCTAAATAAGCTAACGTCATCGCTTCACTGGAATGATTTAGCAAATTCATGACTAAGCCAATATTATAATTTGATTGCGTGTAAACGCGATAAGCCCCGGTTTTGCGCATCGTGTGGGTCCCTAGATAATTAATTCCTAACAGATCGCCAACCTTGCTCATGATTTTGTAGAACTGTTTTTCCGTGATATGGCGTTCTGGGTGTTGAATGGAAGGAAAGAGCCATTCAGAGGCTAGTCTATGATCAAGTAGCCATTGACGGTACAATAAGAGCTCTGTTTGAACTGGTTTAAGATACAAGGTATTAGGCTTGCCCGTTTTTCGGTCGTGAATGAACGCATTTTGTTTAATAGAACCGTCNGGATTGAAAATATCGGTTTGTTTTAAGCGCATGACATCACTGACTCGCAATAGTGTCGCTTTGCCAACTTGAAAAACTGTATAGTTACGCCGGCCAGCTTTAAAGTTGTTGAGTAAGGTATCTTGCACCTCTTTGAGAACGTTTGAATCTTTGATGGGTAAGACAACTTGTTGCATAGTTTTAGCTCCTTAAAAAATTGATTTTTAGTACAAATTAAAGTACAATATTAAGTACAATGAAAGGGTGGTAAATATGACATTAGCACTAACACAGAGCGATTTTCGCGCTAACCTAAAAAAATATTTAGATCAAGTTAATGACGAAGACGAAACCGTTTATATTGCTCGTTCAAATAGTCGCGCAGTAGCCATCGTTTCACAAGAAAAAATGGACTGGCTAGAAAGAGCATTAAAAGCTAAAGAAGGTTCGTTAGAATATGCAATTGCACGTGATCAGTTAATTAAACGCCATGTTTTACCTGACGATGAAATTGTTGAATCAGATGATGATTATTGGGGTCAGTTTAAATAATGAAAAAACTAAGATTTAAACCACGTGCAACCTTTAATGCTGATCTAAAACGGTTAGCCAGTTTAGACAAATTTATTATTGATGAAGTTCGAGCAGCCATTGACCTGTTGCTTGAGCAACAACAATTACCACCAGAATTTGAAGATCATGAGCTTAATCGGCGAATGAGCGGTTATAATGAATTTCACTTACGAGATACCCCGAAAAACAAAACACCAAGCGAAACTAACGATGTCCTGGTGGTTTATACGATTGATAAAGATGAACTAGTCTTAATTGGCATTCGAGTCGGATCGCATGATCGTTTATTTCCTGGTCAAAATCGCGCTAAAAGGTATCGAAAAAATGACGAATAGAAGAAGTCATTTTTATAATATAAAAATAAATAACCCCTAATATCTACATTATAGATATTAGGGGTTATTTTAACAATGTTTTCGAGGGGTTATTTGAGACTTATAGACCCTTAAATTGCTTGTAGGATTATCACTTGGTGGTTCTCTATTCAGTTACTAACTGTTGGACAGTGTCAGATATGTGAATTTGTGTCTTATACTTCTTAAGGTCATGATTGTTAGTCGCTGTATTTCCCTTATGGTTTAACAAGGCGTCTAATGCTGCTAAGTTGCTAACATAAGTCTGATTAATGTAGGTGCGAGGCACAATACGTGCAACTTTAACATAGCTGCCCTTATGATAAGCCATCACATAAGGATCTTTGACCCCAGGATTAAGCCCCGTCGTTAAGGTTAATTTGGTCCATTCATTACCCATCGTATTATCGGTGAACCAAGCGGTCCAGTAACCATTGGTCGCCTTATTGTTAGGAGAAATTTCCTTTTCACTAGGTAATTTAGTGTACCCGACTTTATAGGATAAAAACGGATCAAAGCGATCAATCGTCCCAATACCTTTATAATATCCCAGACATAAAATACCAATACTAACCAGTGCTAGTACGATCAAGCCACCTAAACCAAAAGTCCAACGACGATAACGACTTTTAAGCTTAACATCATGATCTATCTGGGTAGCCAAAGAGGGTTCTTTATCTTTTTTCATTGCAATCTCCTCGTTAAATAGAAGTTTTTCGAGTGAGATGTTAAACAATTGACTCAAAGCATGCAGGGTCTCTAAACTTGGCATATTCTTGCCAGTTTCCCAAGTTGAGACCGTTTGACGGGTCACATGTAATTTTTGAGCTAATGCTTCTTGGGTTAAGTTAGATTGCCTGCGCAAGGTCTTGATATCGTCTTTAAAGCTCAAATCTCACTCCTCCTAAATCATAATCAAGGATCTAAGGCAATCCTAGCAAGAATTACTAGCATTAGTCACGCAAATGTTACTTGCACAAGCCAATAAAGCCATTCTTCAGATCGTAATAACGTTCTGAAGAATGGCTTTAGAAATGATCAAAGGCCTATTTGATAGAAATAGACCCTCTTGTTGTTAAATTAATGTTCTAATTTTATATGCTAAACTAGGGAAAGCCATTAGCATCTTTTCTTTCCAAACCTCTGGATCAACATCAATTGCCATAACAGGAATTAGTGCATTGATATCATCTACTGCTGTTTGGCTAATTTCAGCAGCGCCCACGAGATGATTTTGCTTGTCAAAGACTAATGATAATCGTGCGTGATCATCTGTTCCAGCATAAAGAAAGTCACCTTGAGTAATATCAATATTTTTAGGGTCCGTCTGAAAACTTTATTTCAGG
>NZ_AZFZ01000125.1 GCF_001435895.1 Lentilactobacillus parafarraginis DSM 18390 = JCM 14109
AACAATGTTCAGTCGATTTTAACTTGGCGGTGAAAATCGACTGAATCTAAGTAGCTGGCTGATAGCTACTTGCTAAACCAAAAGTCTCTGATTCCTCGTGAATCGGGGATTTTTCTGTTTAGCTTGATCTTTATTCGGTTGTTAAATTAGTTTCAGTCTAGCATAGCGCTTATCTTCCAGCAACTTTATTTGGTCTTGTATACTTTGCCAGCCTTCGGTTGGAACCAATACGCGATAGAAGGTACTGTTGAACATTCGAGTAACATAAACGCTTCTGGATATCTAAGTAAGTATCTGTCGAAAGCACTGAAAATCAATAGCAGAATGAAATTGCATAAAAATGATTAAATATCTTATAAGTTATAAAAAAACAGCACTATCAGGATTTACACGTTAAAAGATCTATAAAGTGTAGTGACCTGTATAATTGACTAAAAGTTATTGGGGAATGATTTTTAAGCAATGATCTTTTTGTTTGTTTTGTTGAGAAACCACTTAACGTGACCTTTTTTGATCACGCTTAAATCATAATCTTCATTGGATAAGAAGTAAATAAGCAAATTAAATTTCTATAGAAATGTTGTGATAATATAGAATTATAAAGTTATAGTTCTATAGAACTATAAAACTGATTTTAAACTAATCTTGCACTATTCCTAATATTAAGCTACTATAGTTCTATAGAAATTCAATTCTATAAAGCTATGTTTCTATAGATTTTGAATAAAATAAATGGAGGATAAATTTATGGCAATTACGATTACTACCGGAAACTTTAAAGGTGGTGTGGGCAAAACAACTAATGCTGTGATGATTTCTTACATACTATCAAAGCATAATAAAAAAACATTACTTGTTGATCTTGATCCCCAAGCAAATGCAACGGATTTACTTTTTACCACTATGGAAGCCATTTATGATATTAAACCAGACTTTGAAGAGACATTAGAAACTGCGCTAATCAGCGGTAATCTACAAAAGGCCTTAGTTCATGTTAAAGATAATTTAGATTTGCTACCGTCATATCAAGATTTACAAGGATATGAAAAATATTTAAATGAAACTTTTGCTGATGATTATACACAGGACACTTACCTAGCAAAACTGCTCAGCCCATTGAAAGAAAAATATGATTACATTATTTTAGACGTTCCACCGCAGTTAAATAAATTTACTGATTCAGCGCTTGTGGCAAGTGATTTTGTAATTATTATTTTACAAACTCAAGAAAGATCATTAACAGGCGCTGAAACCTATGCTGAACACTTAATTAATTTGAAGGACGACTATAAGCTCGGATTGGATTTATTAGGTGTTTTACCGGTTTTGCAACAAAACGGGAACAATCTAGATCTTGATGTCTTAGATGATGCAATTGATAGTTTCGGAAAAGCCAACATGTTCAAACAACGGATTAGACAAATGGCTAGGTTAAAGAGATTTGATCGAACTGGTATTACTGATAGGTCTAAGGATATAAATGATATTCGAGTAATGAGTGTTTACGAAAATGTTGTCAACGAAATCAAAGAACGAATCACTAAATTTAATGAATAAGGAGAGATCATATTATGAGTGAAAAGTCACTGGGATTGAATGGCTTAGGCAAAATTAGGAAGAATAAAACATTCCGCCCAGAACGGATAGAACCTAAGGTATCTGAAACCATACGAAGATCTTTACCAGACGACCAAATTTTAATGCACTATACTAGAAAGTTGAAAGCTAAAGACACGCCAAAATCTGTTCAAACACAAATTGATACTCACATGGCGATTAAACAAATCGGGATTGTTGAAAACAAAAAGAACTATGAAGTTATTAATGAACTTGTTGAAAAATATATAAATGATATGCCGGATACCAAGAAAAAACTTGTGATGGAATTCGTTCGGCAGGTTCAGCGAAATATGCCTGAAGAATGATGATTATTCTTCTATAGAATTATAGATATATAGAAATATGATTCTATAGATATAGGAATGACTATTGGTAGATAGCATCAAGAATCTTGTGTACATAAACTGCCTTCGTACATAAAATATGTAGCTAACTTAAATAAATGATGCTTCCAAAGTGTTCTGAAGTTCTTTGAGTCCTCGATGGATTTGTTTCAAGGATTACACATTATAAGCAAAAACTTGTTTGTGCTCTCCCTTATGAAATCAACCGCTCTCAGGATCATTCCGACTAACTTTTCGTCGTTTGGTTTTTACAGCTGATTGATCTGCTTTTAAGGGCAACCCGATCTTTTTTCAATCTTTTGATCCAAGGCTTGACGATAATTAACGGCCTCTTTGTTAACCATCACGTCTGAGAACTTATGGTTGTTTGCATCGGCTTTAACGTGGGTTCTATCAACGAATAGGACCGAAGAGGGTCCACCAGCTTTGCCTGGACACATTGGAGGAGAATTTGCTCAAATAGATCCGTCCCCTTACAGCGACGTTCAAAGTTTTTACCAAATGTCGTGAAATGGGGAACCACTTTAACCATATCAAGCCCTAAAAACCAGTGGTAAGCCATATTCACTTGAATCTCTTTGATTGTTTAGCGCATACTTCGAATATCAAATAGATATTGAATAATTGGTAGTTTAGTCAGAATGACTGGGCCAATCCTGGCTGCCTGTTATCAATGGTATAGAGTGGTTGCACTAAATCGTAAATAAAATCGATCACTTTATCAATTTTTCGTAATAAATGATTCTGCGGAACCATTTCGTTAATCGTGACAAATTGGATTCGGTTACGCTTGCTATGATCGTGTTTCCCAAGCATAGCAATCACCTCTCACCAATAATTATAAAGAACACAAAAAGACAAAATCCTCGTATTTTAAGGACTTTATCTTCAGTCTGAGACCGCCTAAAGGCGTTTTTTTTATCGTCATCGTTTAGCTAACTGCCAGAATCAAAATTAAGTGCTTGGCCAACTTGAGTTGACCATCGTAAGAAGCTGTCTAAAATCTCTTAAGTAAT
>NZ_AZFZ01000126.1 GCF_001435895.1 Lentilactobacillus parafarraginis DSM 18390 = JCM 14109
AAATTGGCTCACTTTATTTTAGCAGTTACATAACATAATAATCGTTAAACTTTTTACTGAAAAAATCTTTATTCTTAGTGCTTGCTTGCATACGATCTTCTAGCAATGAGTAAATCAGAATCTCATTGCCACCCTTTAAATCTGAATTTAAGTTGCTTTCTTTTACTTTGAAAAATTGCATAATTACATATCTCCCTTTATTGAGAGTAAGAAAAAAGGGTAACAAGTTGTTTGACTTGAAACCCTTTTAACTGCAATTATGTATCACTCTTGCATTAATCCAATTATTTTCATATACTTAAGGAAGTAGGAAACGAATTTCCGAACCTCAAATAAATAAAAAAACTGGCGTTAAAAGGCTTCAAGTGGTTACCGCACTTGTTAGCTGGGTTAAGTAAGTTTTCTGACGGCTTACCTAATCAACGCCTTTTTTTTTCGTACTCGTATTTAATTGACTAAATTATAACTCACTTGAAAAATATTCACAACCTATCTAAATAACCGTTTCCAAAAGCTCTCTCTCGTCTCATTAGAGGGCTTTTTGTTTTGCTTGCTTATGTTTGTATCTGGATTGCTTTTATCGTTCTTAGAATCGTTCTCACGGCTTTGTGTGGTGTCATTCTTGATATTTTGTTCTGACTTTTGATTTTCAAGTAATTTCTGACTGGATAAGTTCAATTGCTGTTGTTGATCTAATAATTTTTGAAACTTTGCTATTTGTTGATCCTTTTCGTCAAGTTGACGTCTAAGTATATTAACTAATTGATCGTTGCTTGACGTGTTTTTGTCTTGTTTATCCTTATTTGTGTTATTGATATAGTATTGATGTATAGCATTAACAACATCTTGACTTAAAATATATCTATTATCGCTATCTTTTAAAGGCTTGTCTTTGTCGTCTAGCGAATCTATTATTTGATAAACCCTTGCTCTTGATATGTGTAAATCCTTTGAAATTTCTGCAATTGTTGTCAAATCTACCACCCTTTCAAGTATATGCTAAGTTATTGATACAATCATAGCACGTATTTGACAACTATATACTCGCATAAACAAACAATGCAGTAGAATGCGATTATATCACGTTATAAAATAAAAATTTTATTAGATACAAAAAAACGCCACTCAATTAAGAATGACGACTTGCGCATGCAAAAACAACATATAATCAATANAACTGATTAATGATACATCTCAAGCTGTACGGAAAATCTTTTTCTGTCGTTGATGTTCCTCTATTTTGATAATAAAGTGTCGCAAACCCCAATATACCCAAGACAATCCCCGCCTGCAACATGCTTTTAAGCTCTATCAAGGTGGTATGAGTGATGTAGATGTTGCCCGTAATACCGGCATTAAACGAACGACCTTTATCAGGTATCGAAAGAAATACAAGATTAAACGAAAATGACTGACAGAGCACCGTTTTTTGTAGTGCAACTTAATTCTACTGCATCTTTTATAATACTATCTATTTACAAATTGTGTGTTATGTGGTATTTTGTATATACATAAAATAACGCAATATAAGGAGAGTGCTTTATGGATATTTTTAGCTTAGATTTAGGAAACAAGCAGACCAAATTAAAAAGCAGCAAAGCGGAATATGTGCTGCCTTCAAGATATTTAAATCAAGCAGACATGCCGATGTCGGTTGGCAATTCTACAATGAATAATGACCTACACACTTATTCAGTTCCTTTTAGCGACGATAAGTACGTATGGGGTCGAGATGTTGATCGGCTTCACCTTGACGAATATTTAGCGGATACAATCATGTATGGTGCTCGATACGATAGTGAAGCATTTAAATTACTAGCCAATTTTGCGCTGGGATTACTAGCAAGTGATTTCAAAGCGGCTAAAGATCAAGTTTTAGAAGTAGTCGTCACTGCTGGGCTTCCAACTGGAGATTACGCTGAACAAGGACAATTAAAAGCTTTATTAAAAGTCCTAGAGGGCCAACATCAAGTTACTATTGACGATAAAATTGTGACGGTAAGAGTTCGTAAAGTCTATATTTTGCCCCAACCAATTGGCACTTTATATAACGAGTTACTAGATAATGAAGGCTTTATCCAGAATAAAGATCTATTAGACGAAAAAGTCGGCATTGTTGACGTAGGTGGTGGAACAATACTAATTGATACGATTTTAAACTTTGAACTAAGTGGCAAAAACCGCCATCAATTTAATACCGGCGTAAATGATCTATATGAAGCCATTGCCAACGGGATTAATGGTGATACTAGCCTTTATCAATTAGAAAAAGATTTACGAAAGGGAAACCAGCAACATCATTGGAGCTACCGATTTTCTAAAAATCGTCAAGATGATATTACTGATTTGGTTTGCAAGGAAATTGACCGATTTACCCGGCGCCTAGTTGCTAATGTAACTTCAACGTTAAAGAACCTTAATAGTATTGATACTTTGTTCTTTACCGGTGGTGGAGCCAATTTGCTTAACCAAAAAATCTTGAATACTACTTTCACTAACGCAGTTATTGTTAAAAATACAGAAGTTGCTAATGTTAACGGCTTTTATAAGTACGGATTAAGTCAACAAGCTCAAAACGAAGGGAGCATGTAATCATGGGAAAAGTTAAAACCTTGAACGTCCGACTAAATCCCGAGAAAATTGTCGACAAAGAAATCCTTGATTACTTTGATAAATCATTAATTCCTAAAACCACACTTGTTAAAACCGCTTTAATTCACGAAATTGAACGGTTAAAGGCTCAAGGTGATCCTTATGTTAAAGATGAATTAAAAGCTCCAGAAGCACCTAAAAATAGCACAGAATCACCATCTGATTCCAAAGAACGCTTGCAAGGAGGATTTAATGCCTTTTCAGACAATGATATTTAGAAAGAGGGCCTTGTTATGGGGATTCCAATCAAAAGCTGGCAAAATATACAAAACCAAATAAAGTTGCCGCTAGGTAAGCGCTATGCTAGACTAAGATTAAT
>NZ_AZFZ01000127.1 GCF_001435895.1 Lentilactobacillus parafarraginis DSM 18390 = JCM 14109
AGCTGAGTTGGCCGCGTCACTGGCAACAATCTTGTGGGCGTCAGAGGCCGCATTCGATGCATCGGCATTGTGTTGCTTTGCGTCAGAAGCGGCATCACTGGCAATCTTGTTGGCACTGGCAGCGCCGGAAGCATCGCCACTCTTGGCAGCTGAACTGGCAGCACTCGCAGCATCACTGGCCTTCTTAGCATCACTGGCAGCGTTTGAAGCCGCATCAGAAGCGGATTTGGCAGCCGAAGCGGCGGCAGAATCGCCACTCGCATCGCTGGCAGCATCAGACGCGTGGGCTGAAGCGGATTTCGCATCACCGGCAGCATCAGACGCGTGACCGGAAGCCGAGTTAGCGGCATCATTGGCAACAATCTTGTGGGCATCGGAGGCCGCATTTGACGCGTCAGCATTGTGTTGCTTTGCGTCAGAAGCGGCATCGCTGGCGATCTTGTTGGCACTGGCAGCGCCGGAAGCATTCCCGCTCTTGGCGGCATCGCTCGCATCACTGGCGGCACCAGAAGCTTTCTTGGCGTCGGAAGCGGCGTTTGATGCGGCGTCGGAGGCTTTATTAGCAGCCGATTGAGCGTTTGAATCGCTACTTGCGTCACTGGCAGCGTCTGAAGCATGGGCCGAAGCGGATTTCGCATCGGAAGCGGCATCGCTGGCATGACCAGAAGCCGAGTTGGCAGCGGCAGATGCATCAGCAGCAGCCTTAGAGGCGGCATCAGATGCAGCATCGCTGGCAACTTTGGCATCGCTGATTGCATTCGAAGCAGCATCACTCGCTACCTTATTGGCACTGGCAGCACCGGAAGTGTTCCCGCTCTTGGCCGCGTTACTTGCGTCGCTGGCGGCACCGGAAGCTTTGTTAGCATTGCTTGCGGCATCAGAGGCGGCATTGCTGGCAACGTTACGATCAGATTGAACATCTGTATTAGTTGGATCAGCATTGGCAGCTGAGCTTGCAACAGCGGAAGCTTTCTTAGCGTCACTGGCAGCGTTCGAAGCGTCACTGGCATGACCAGAGGCAGCAGCGGCGGCATCACTAGCAGCCTGTGAAGCAGCGTTCGATGCGGCGGCTGATGCGGCACTGGCGGCACTATAGGCAGCCGAAGCTTGATCAGACGCAACCTTCGCGTAACTTGATTGAGCCGACGAGTTACCTTGTCTGTTGGCATCGACAGCAGCTGAAGCAGCGTCGACAGCAGCTTGTGAAGCGGCCTTGGCAGCCGAAGCAAAATTAGAAGCCTGACTCGCCAAATTTGCAACGCTTGAGTTTGTCGGATCGGCAGAAACGGCGTTGGAAGCAATCGTTGAAGCATTGTTAGCAGTTGAAGCAGCATCGCTGGTGGCGCCACTTACGGCGTCCGAAGCAGCGGATGTTGCAGTACTATTTGCCGCGCTGGCATCACTTAAAGCATCGGAAGCGATCTTAGCTTCTGAACTCGCGGCCGAAGCATTGCCGGCTTTTCCGGCAACGGTTGCGGCCGAAGCAGCATCAGAAGCTTTCCGAGCAGCGGAAGCAGCGGTCGAAGCCGCATCAGAAGCGGCCTTATTAGCGTTTACAACTGCTGCATTATTCGGATCGGCTTTGGCAGCATCACTAGCAGTTCTTGCAGCTTGAGAAGCCAAGCCGCCTGCCGAAGTGGCAGCACTGTAATCTGAACCCGCGGCACTGGCATCACTGCCGGCATTTGATGCGGCATCCGACGTTGCAATCCCATCAGCGGTACTTGCAGCCGCCGCTGCTTTGTTGGCAGCATCGTAAGCGGATTGAGCTTGATCGCTGGCAACTTTAGCGTAGCTTGACTGGGCAGCGGAGTTGGCACTGTTGGCAACCGCTTGTGAAGCTGCCGAGTTGGCAGCTGAAGCGGCAGTGCTGGCGGTTGAAGTAAACCCAGCGACCTGAGCAGCAAGACTCGCTACAGTTGAGTTCTTAGAATCCTTGTTGACAGCTGCGGATGCGACATCACTCGCCTTTGCGGCACTAGCGACAGCATCACTGGTTGCCCCGCGGACAGCATCAGAAGCCGCCGAGTTGGCAATTTTATTAGCAGCACTGGCCTCACTCAACGCAGCGGATGCGGTACTTGCAGCCGCACTCGCACCGGCCATGTCGTGGTTAGCGGCAGCCGAGTTAGCAGCGGATGCAGCAGCTGACGCGTCACTGGCAGAAGCAGACGCCTGCTTTGCGGCATCACTGGCAATTACATTCGCGTTGGAAACTGCCGAATTATTTGGATCGGCCTGGGCGGCGTCGCTGGCAGTCTTCGCAGCTTGAGAGGCGTTGGCCGCAGCAGAAGTTGCGGCGCTGAAATTGGACGTGGCACCGGAAGCATCACTCTTGGCACGAGCATCAGCACCTGAATTAATCTGGCCATTCATTGAGGCAGCAGTTGAGGCTTCAGCATAAGCAGTTGAAGCGGCACTGGCAGCCGCACTCATTGCCGCAGAAGCGGAGGCGGCGTTATTCAAACGCGCAGCAACCGAAGCGGCATTTGTCTCAGATTGAGCAGCAGCAGCAGCACTGGCAGCGTTACTTGCATGTTGGGAAACGGCACTGGCTAATGATTGAATTGCCGAATCACTTGGAGCTTGAGAAGCCACCTTAGCAGCTGCGGTTGAAGCTGAAGCAGCTTGATCACTGGCATCACTAGTTGCCCCATTAACGGCATTGCGAGTATCAGAAGCGGCATTCGACGCAGCATCGGCAGCTGATTGCATTGCAGCAGAAGCACTAACAGCGGCATCAGAGGCCCCGCCGGCATTTCCGACTTTCGCGTATGAAGTAGCGGCACTGGCGGCATTCGATGCGTTACTTTGCGCAACTAATGCGTCAACAGCGGCGTCACTGGCGGCTCTTGCCAAACTACTCAAAGCTGAATCAGCTGGGTAGGCAGCGGCAGCGGACTTCGCAATCTTAGAAGCTGTTTAGTATCTTTTAAGAAG
>NZ_AZFZ01000128.1 GCF_001435895.1 Lentilactobacillus parafarraginis DSM 18390 = JCM 14109
TTTATGTAAAGCGGTTGAACTCGAACCCTTGTTAACTAGCCCAGAGATGACAGCAAAATGGGAGCAAGCGTTACAACAAATCAGTACCGAAGAACGCACCCCGGATAACTTTTTGAGCCAAATCAAAAAGTTCGTGGCAAAATTGATTGCTGATGTCCCCGAGCAATTGACTGGCAGTTCAGCCATTAAGCAACAAATCGATCACCAACAGCAAACGCAAAAAGCCGCCGAAGTATTCTTAGAAACGCCGCAAGCGACCGTTTTAAATAAACAGAAGTTTTACATTGTGAAGCCTAAGCAAGGCGAAGACTTTACCTTACCCAAGAAATGGAGCAGCAAAACCCTTGGTAAAACTGCGATCAAAGCCTTAGTCACCAAGGGTGAAACCAGCAAACTAAAGGGATTCAAGAGCAAAAAGGGAAAGCCGTTTGACGCCAAGTTAAAGCTTGACGGCCATAAATTAAGTTTTGATTTTGATTAGATCCTGTCTACCGCCCTTCACGTTGTTCCGGTTGGTGAACCCGTCATTTAGGTTCACTTTTACAACCCCAAAAGTAAACCTAAATAACGGGTAAGATTAGCAAAACAAAGGAGATCATAAATATGGATAACGAATTAGCAGTCATTGGGAGTGAATTACCGGTTCTGCAGGCTAAAGAACCCTACAAGTATTTAAAGGAAATCACTGGTAACGGCGCTTATTATCAAGTAGCTTGGCAAAAATTATCTGACGGTTACGTTGCCCTTTATGGCACGACCTCGATTCAAATAAGATCATTGCCGACATTGAATGATATTTTTGAAGATGAGGAGGGGTAGACAATGCCGAGTAAAGCAGACGTTAAAGCCTGGAAAGCACAATTGGTTGCCCAGGCTGAACAACAAATCCTAAAATTAACTGATAGTGGCCAATTTAAAAAGTACCTCAATACCTTGGCTAAATTCCATCATTATAGCGCCAGAAACATTGATTTGATTTATGCTTAAATCCGCAAGCGACCCAGGTCGCGGGATTTAAGCAATGGCAAACAGATTTTAACCGCACCGTTAATAAGGGCGCTAAGTCCATTCGAATTGCGGCACCGATTATTAAGAAATTAACACCTGCTGAACAAAAGCGACTTGATACTACCGACGAACGGGCCATTGTTGGTTATCGTTACCTGCCCATCTTCGACGTGGCACAAACTAGTGGTGACCCTGTCCTAAGCGCTAAAGACTTTGTCAAAGAAAATTTGGCCGATCATCAGAATGTGACGAGCTTGTATAATGCATTCAAGGACTATCTCAACCAGCAAACCGACCTTAAAGTCAGTGAAGTGCCTTTAGCGACGCTAAATGGGGCTAAGGGGTATTTTCAACCCAGCACTAATGAAATCGTCATTGGTGGCGATGAGCCCGACAATGCTTTGAAACTAAAGACGTTATATCACGAATATGCGCATAGCCAGCTACACGGATTAAAATCCGCCTTTAAAGATCGGCCACGAGCATATCAGGAAACCCAAGCCGAAGCGGTTGCGTATGTTGCCATGCAAAATATTGGCGTTGATACCAGCAACTACTCACTCGGTTACGTGGCCACCTGGGCTAAAGATAAAGCCGTGATCCATAGTGCTTTAAGTGAGATCCAGCAAGTAAGCAACAAAGTGATTGAGCTTAGCGATGGTTTAACCAAACAATTAGGCTTACAAGAAGCCCAAAAAGAGCCTGAGCATGATTTAAAAAAGCTATCAGCTCAGGATCTTAATAAGTCCTATCAAGGCTTGCAACAACAAATTCAACAGGCAACTAACGCCCAGAGTAGTAATCTGGCGCAGATCGAATCGGAAGGTACCCGAGCCAGTGCAGCCTATAAGGCCATTGTCGCAATCAAACCGGCATTTGCAGCTGACTATCAGCAAGCTGTCACACAACTTTACAAGAAATCTTTAGCGATTGCGCAGATCAAAAAACTTTATAACGACCAGAATTTACAGCACCCAAAGGCCGATCTGAGCAGCAGTAACATTGACCTAGCCATCAACGCCATTGAAAATGTCGAAAATCAGGACTTTGCCAAAAACGTGTTGCCTTGGTCCAAGTAGCGAAGAAATCACAAGCTAACAATGATACGACCGTGGCAATGGAATCGACAGACACATCTTCAACCAAGCAAACCGCAACTACTGGTCGGCAAAATCAGCAAGACACTGGTGAACCAGCTAGCGGCGTGTCTGGGAATCACGCGACAACTGCAGGTCAAGCTTCTGATCAAACAAGTCAACCGAGCCAGAAAGCTCCGAGTCAACCGACTACTTCACCGAGTGGGACAAGTTTAAGCACCGACAATAATGCTGGTGCAAGTGCTTCCTCGTCAATATCAGCATCAGCCAACAAAGCAGAGCCCATGATGGCCGTTTTGAGCGGCGGTTTGTATAAAACCTATGACGATGCAGTTGCATCCATCAAAATCCAAGGCAAAGCCGTTGATGACATGACGATCAGGTCTGTCACAATGAGCGACGGTTCCTTTCAGTGGACTTGGGGACCAAACGGCGAGTGGTAGCAGTAGTTCAAAACCAAGTTCCTCTGCGCCATCTTCTTCCAATCCCACAGGGCAAGATGCAAACAAAAACAGTCAACCGCAGCATTAGACCTTTGCTACTTTCGAAAATCGCTGATAATGGCCTCTTCTCCCACCATCATCAGCGTTTCGCTACGTTATCATATCATTCAAACAACTTTTAAGTCTCACAAAAGACCCGCATCAGTTCGACAGCTACGTCGAATTGATGCGGGTCTTTGGGTTTTCTACTAGTTGATCTGCTGAATCTGTTCACGTTCAGCAGTTGCCCGGACAGGATCCACAAGTGCCTGCCGATGCAAGCCATTGCGCGCTCGCAGAGCATAGAGAATCGTCACGGTATCGACAACTTCTTGCAGCATTG
>NZ_AZFZ01000129.1 GCF_001435895.1 Lentilactobacillus parafarraginis DSM 18390 = JCM 14109
ACCAAATCCTGGTTTTGCTTTTCTAGTTCTGTTGGTGAAAAATTGGCTGTGGAAAAGTCCAACTTTTGAGTATCTATATTGTATCTATTAGTATCTAAATTATTAGTATAGTCTAGATCTTGTCTCTTTTTGAGAAGTCCGCTTGTACCAAGGGATTCAGACGTGTAAGAGACGGTATCATGCGGGTTTCTCTTTTTGAGAAGTCCGCTTGTATCAAGGGATTCAACGGTATCATGCGGGTTTCTCTTTTTGAGAAGTCCGCTTGTATCAAGGGATTCAAACGATTTTTCTGGTTCTCGCTTAATATAAATGTCTTTTGCTGTTACTTCCAAATCTGCCAAATATAATCTATTTGGTTCGTTTTTGCCTGATCTTGGATTAAAACCCATATGTTTTTGATACAAAAGGTTTGCGTCCATTAATTCGTGTTTAATCTTATTGATTTTATTATTTGACCAGTTTCGTAAATCTTTTAGTTCATTGTTTGTGTATATGAAATATACGTTGTTATTTTCGTCAACCCAATTATTGCTTAGTGAGTAACTTAGACGATCGCGTAACACCGAATAAAGTAAAATGGCACTATCGCTAAGATCCTTATATTTTTCCCCTTGGAGTAAGATCTGCGGCAAAGCGTAGAACTTTACTTCATAGGCCCTTTTAGCATTTGTAAAGTTGAAGTTTGATTGATCCATAATAAAAGCTCCCTTTCTTAACTGACACACGCCGTCTTAAAGAGAGTTGCTAAAACATCTGACTTGTTTTAAAATACAAATCTGATATGCTTTAACTGAATTACAAAGCGAACATTGGACGTGATCGGCTTTGTAAATTCACCGGCATGTGTCTATTCTGGGTTGCCCATACGGCAACTTTTTTTAATTTCTAACAACAAAAATGGACTAAATAGCATTGGTTAGCCACTTAGCCCATTGGATTTAATTTGTTTTTAACTATCCTTCACTTGTCCCATAGGACTGGTTTGCAGTATAATTAACCTACAAATTAAGAACAATGTTCAGACGATTTTAACTTGGCGGTCTAAATCGTCTGAATCTAAGTAGCTCCCTGTTAGCTACTTGCTAAACCTAAAATCCCCGATTCCTCGTGAATCGGGGATTTTTCTGTTTAGCTTGATCTATTTATTCGGTTGTTAAATTAATCTTAGTCTAGCATAGCGCTTACCTACAGGCAACCGTATTTGGTTTAGTGCACTTTACTAGTTTTTACCTAATCACAAATTAATCAAGCAAATAAATTGCGTGTTTATTTGCTTGATTAATTTGTGATTTATTTATTTAGTTGCTAAATTGCATCTATGATTGAAGCTAAGAATTCGGAACGATTTTTAAATCCGTTTTTTCGGGCAGCCGTATCCATTTTTTTAAGTTGACTTTCAGTAATTGAGAAGGTCACTGATCGCTTACGCTCTACTTCCTTTCGGCTGATATTTTTCAAAAATGCGACTGCATCTTTCTTGTTGTCTTTCAATGTAGCTTCGTAACTTTCTCTCATTTCTTTGTCTTTTTTATAGTTGAATGAATCTAAACTCATAATCTAACTCTCCTTACTTGGTTTTATTTGCTAATTCTTGAAAAAGATGATCGGCGTGTTCTATGAACCTTTGATTTTGCTTTAAAATGGATTCATCATGATTGGCTAATTCAAATATTGAAGCGTGCCTTGCAGTAGCTTTATTAAAGAGCTCTCTTTCGGGAATTATAGTTGCGACTGTTTCATCGCCTTCTATGTGTTTTAGCAAATCGCGAGACATGCTTGTATTATGTCTAATCATATTACCGATAAAGAAAAGCTTTGCGTCAACGTAAGTTTCGCCAGTTCGATAGTCAAAAAGTGATTTTCTAAATTTTTCGAGTCGTGTTTCTAGGTCAAACTTGGCATTGTAGCCATGTTCACTGGGTGTAATGGGACTAAGCAGATAATTACTGATAGCAATAGCGTTTTTTGTGATAGTGCTAAAATCTGGGTGCGTATCAATTAAGATATAGTCATAGTCGGTTAAGCTTAATGAATCGGAGTTGTTTTTAAACCACATGAACAACATCATTTCTTTGTTACTGTTATTTTCTAGATAACTTCCTAAAACATCTAGGTCTATAAAACCGGCTATTAAATCTAGATTCGGTCCGACACTGTCAATTTTTACTTTTTGAGCATTGTCATTTTCTTTAAACGCTTCAGCGATGGTATTGTTTCGTCGTGTCTTTTCAAAAACGGTTGTTAAATTGCACTGATGGTCTAAATCGATTAATAGAACCTTCTTACCATGTTTGGCTAACCAATCACCATAATTTAAAGTCAAGGTTGTTTTACCAACACCACCCTTGATAGCAGTAAAAGTAATAATCTTCATCTTGATACCTCCTTCATCTAGCTTAATTATATCATTAGTAGACAAATAAATAAACAATTTATTAAATAATTAAGCTGGCGATTAGCTCATTTTAAAAGCTCATTTTTAAAGATTCTATATTTCTTGCGATACCTGATAAAGGTTGTCCGTTTAATGCCGGTATTACGGGCAACATCGACATCACTCATGCCTGCCTCGTAAAGCTCAAAAGCATGTTGCAAGCGGGGATCGTCTTGGGTGTATTGGGGTTTGCGCCCATGATATTTACCCTGCTGCTTAGCTAAGGCAATCCCTTGCTGCTGGCGCTCAATGATTCGCTTACGTTCACTTTCGGCCTGATACTTATAGAGTTCAATAATCAAGTTGGTCATCAGTTGACGTAAATTTGGGTCAGCAATCCCTGTCATGGACGGTAAAT
>NZ_AZFZ01000013.1 GCF_001435895.1 Lentilactobacillus parafarraginis DSM 18390 = JCM 14109
GGTGTTGCACTTCAATTTTAAATCGAGGAAAAGATTAAAAATTAGCCTAATTAATTAACTTTTTATCCTGATAATTCGTCACCCGTCGCTCCTCATCAATTTTGCTGAGGGAAAATTTAATTGTCCGCGCGACCGTTTCGGAAATTCCCAACGCGCGAATGTCATCGACTGAAGCATCGGAAATCTTTTTAAGCGACCCAAATTTTCGCAATAGTTTGTTGCGGGTCTTTGGCCCAACCCCGGCAATCGAGTCCAGCCGTGACCCCAACGAATTTTTCGCATGAACTTTCCGGTGAAATGTGATGGCAAACCGGTGAACTTCATCCTGAATCCGCTGCAGTAAATAAAACCCCTGACTCTTAGGATCCAAATGAAGTGGGGTATCGCTATTCCCAAATAGTAAATCGGCCGTCTGGTGATGATCGTTTTTTACCATGCCGCCAACCGGAATATGAAGATCTAACTCGTTGACCAACACATCTTTTACCGCGTTCATTTGAATTGTACCGCCATCCATTAAGATTAAATCCGGCATTTCAGCGTGTTCTTTCAATAATCGGGTATAGCGGCGCCGAATGACTTCGCGCGTGCTGGCAGCTTCGTCGGCATGATCGACCGTTTTTAACTTATACTTTCGATAAAGGTTCTTGTTAGGCTGCCCATCGACGAAAACGACCATTGCCGAAACAAGATCGGCCCCCTGAATGTGGGAGTGATCAAACGCTTCAATTTTATGACCGGCGGGAATCCCCATGGCATCTGTGAGTTCCTTCATGGCTCCGGTTGTCTTACTCTCATCGAGTTCAAGCAGCCGAAACTTCTCTTCAAGAACCAGTTTGGCATTTTTGCCCGCCATTTCCAGTAGGTCCCGCTTTTGGCCCCGCTGGGGGGTTCGAACCGGCACGTCCTCTACAACCGAACTGATCACATCAGCCGGAAGACTTTTGGGAACGAGAATTTCCTTTGGCAGGATCTGATTTTTTTGCCGGTAAAATTGCGAAATGAAACTCACCATTTCTTCTTCAGCACTATTAATAATTGGGAAAAGCCGCTTTTCGCGCTTCATTAATCGCGATTGGCGAATAAAGAAGATCTGAATTGACAGCCATCCCTTATCCATGTAGTAATTGAAGATATCCCGGGGCGTATTATCAGTTGAAATGATTTTTTGCTTCTCAACCGTGATTTCAATGTACTTGATCAAATCGCGAATTTCGGCGGCCCGTTCATATTCCATCTGCTCGGAAGCCGCCTGCATTCGTTTGGTTAATAATTGCTTCGCGTGGCCAACATTTCCATTTAAAAACGACTTAATGTGCTTAATCTGCCGATCATAGGTTTCCTTCGGGACAACTTTAAAACACGCCCCCAGGCACTGACCCATGTGGTAATACAGACACGGTCGGTTTTGAAAGCCATTGCAGCGCCGCAGCGGATAAACCTTCTGTAAAAAGTTAACCGTTTCCTCTGCTGCGTAGACGTTTGGGTACGGCCCAAAATAATAGGCGCCGTCCTTCAATAATGTATTCACGATTTTAATTTGCGGATCCCGCTCATTAGTGATCTTAATGTACGGATACCCACTGTGACCCTGTTTTAATTTAATATTAAAGTAGGGCCGATGTTTTTGAATCAACGTAATTTCAAGCAAAAAGGCTTCTTTATCGGTCGACGTAATAATCGTTTCAAAGTCAGCAATTTCCGAGACTAGCCGTGCGGTTTTGCCTTCATGACTACTTTTGAAATATGAGCGAACCCGATTCTTTAAATTTTTAGCTTTTCCAACATAAATAATCTTACCGTTGATATCCTTCATCAGATAACAACCAGGAAGTTCCGGCAACAGCGTTAATTTATGTTCCAGATACTCACTTGCCAAAAACGTTCACCCCTTTTACATATTCATCTTAAAAGTATAACTCGAATGCATGTTTGCTTCAATCAATCCGGCCTGGTTTTACCTTCAATCAATAAATTCTCAAGGTTCAGCCAAAGGTCGGTCCTTTCACTAAAACCCGGGACAAAAAAGAGGCTGGGCATTCCGCCACAACCTCTTAAAATGGATCTCTTACTTAGCCTCAATAATCTTGCCAATGAAATCCTTGGCCCGATCATTTTGGGGATTATCAAACATTTCAGCGGGTTTACTCCGCTCAAGAATGTACCCGTCAGCCATGAACCAAACTTCATCCGCCACTGACTTGGCAAAACCCATTTCGTGGGTCACCACAACCATCGTCATCCCCTCATTAGCCAGTTCCTGCATAACCTCAAGAACTTCGCCAACCATTTCGGGATCCAACGCACTGGTCGGTTCATCAAACAGCATCACTTCAGGATTCATTGCTAAGGCTCTGGCAATGGCCACCCGCTGCTGCTGGCCGCCCGAAAGACTACTTGGGTACGCGTCAGCTTTGCCGTCAAGCCCAACCCGCTTCAATAATTTCATGGCGGTCTGTTTGGCATCTTCTTCGCTCATATGCTTGACCCGGATAGGGGCAAGCATGAGATTTCTTAACACGGTCATATTCGGAAAGAGATTAAAGCTTTGAAAAACCATCCCCATCCGCTCACGAAGATCTAATAATTGCTTGCCGTCAACGTGAGTTAAATCCGTTCCTTCAAACTTCACTTCGCCTGAAGTCGGCTTTTCCAAAAGATTTAAACATCTCAAGAACGTACTTTTACCAGCCCCTGAAGGCCCAATCACACAAATAACCTGACCAGACTTAACGGTTCCGTTAATATCCTTCAAAATTTCATTTTCGCCAAATTTTTTACTTAAATGATTCACTTCAAGAATATTTTTATCCTGCATGTTTCATCTTCCCTTCGTAGTAATTCAGAAGTCTTGTGAGTAAGAATGTCATCACGAAGTACAGGACCATGGCGACGAAAATTGGGATAACGCCCCGGTAAGTATCGGCCCGAACAATGTTCAACTGGTAAATCAAATCGGTAACCCCGATAATCGACACAATTGAACTTTCCTTAATTAACGAGATAAATTCGTTACCCAACGCCGGCCAGATGTTCTTGAAGGCCTGTGGCAAAACGACATAACGCATCATGTCGCTCTTCGTCAAGCCCAAGCTTTCGGCGGCCTCAGTCTGGCCCTTTTCGACAGAATTAATGCCGCCCCGGATGATTTCAGCAACATAGGCACCACTGTTAAGCGAAACCGCGATAATCCCTGAAAGAAGCGCCGGAATGTTAATCACAACCCCGATCCCGAAGTAGACAAACATCACTTGGACCATCAAAGGTGTGCCCCGAATAAATTCCGTATAACTGATGGCTAAACCGCGCAGCCATTTTTGCTTGGTAAACCGCATCAATGCCAAGACAACGCCGATGATCACCCCAAATAACGTTGAAATCAGAGAAATCAAGATGGTGTACTCAACACCCTTTGCGAAGTAGCTCCAGTAATGCCACATCGATGTATTAACGGTGTTGACCTTCATATATTTACCAGCAGAAGCTAAGTATTTACTGGTTAAATCCTGCTTCTTAATTTGATCGATACTTTTATTGACCGCGTTGACCAAGCTGGTAGAGCCCTTCTTAAAGGCGATCGCAGCCCCAACATCATTTTTATTTAAATGATAGCCGGATGGAATCATCTTCAGAGTTGGATCATTCTTGACGTAAGCTTCGGCGCTGGGCTTTTCAATTCCTAACGCGTCAATCTTGTTGGTCTTCAATGCCAAAACCAAATCGGTTGATTTGTCCATTCCTTTAACCGTGGAATTCGGAATTCGCTTCTTAGCAAGTCCGTACTGCAAGGTCCCGGTTTGCGCCCCGATTGTCGCTCCTCGGAGGTTCTTGACGCTCTTATACTTATTGACGTCCTTGGAATTAATCAGGAAGCTCTGCCCACCTGAATAGTAGATCTTCGAAAAATCAACACTTTGGCGCCGTTCAGCGGTTGGGTTAATCCCCCCAATGGCCATGTCGGCTTTACCGGTTTGAATAGCGACCAGCAATGAGTCAAAATTCATGCTTTTAATAACCAGCTTAACGTGCAGATCCTTAGCCACCTTTTTGGCGACGTCAATATCCATCCCAACAATCTGGCTCTTGCCATTTTTATTCACTTGGAATTCATATGGCGGATAATCCGGACTCGTTGCCATAATCAACTCGCCCCGCTGCTTAACCCGTTGCAGCGACGTGTCAGCTGCCGCTGCGGAGTTGGTTTGAATAAGACCAACTGTCAGCAAAGTCACAACTAACAATATCGTTTGAATAATTGCTTTTACATTCTTCTTCATTAACTTTCCTTCTCCCACTTTGATAATACCCATTATACTAACGCAATTTGATGATTTATGCAATTAAAAAAGTAATTTAGTCAATTTTATTCATATATTCGTCTTGATTCTGTATATATGCAGTCAAGTAACCCAAAAAAAGTGACTTTAGGCGGCAATTCTGATATGATTGTTGGGTAAAGAAGTAAGGAGATGAACCGAATGTCACTTAAGGTTAACCGTCAGGACGACTTGGACGCCATGTTTGGCAAATTTGCCGAAATGAATCTCGATGATGATAAACGTGATAAGTTTTTAAAACACGACAAAAAAGACAAAAATAAGAAACGCAAGAATGAAAAACGACCTGAAAAACGTCATTAATTAAAAAGTGTTCCCCCGGATTTTCCGGGAGAGCACTTTTTTGTTAGGCATTTTTTAGTTCATTCTTTGCGTTTTTGATTTGTAGTCTAACCTGATCAAATCCGGTACCACCCAAAGAATGACGCCGTTGGACAGCCACTTCTGATTTCAAATCATGGTAAACGTCTTCATCAATCTTGGGAGACGCTTTCTTGAGGTCTTCAAGTGACATATCCTGAAGGTTTTGATGGGTTTCAATCCCCTTGAGGACTAGCTGACCCACAATCCCGTGGGCTTCCCGAAACGGCACGCCCTTAGCTGCCAAGTAATCGGCTAATTCCGTGGCATTTGAAAAGTCATTTTCAGTCGCGTGCTTCATCCGTTCAACATTGGGCTTAGCTGTCTTCAGCATGCCATTGAAGACTTTCAAGGAAGGCAGTAGCGTTTTAACCGTGTCAAAGACGCCCTCCTTGTCCTCCTGGAGATCTTTATTATAGGCCAGGGGTAATGACTTCATTGTGGCAAGCAGCCCCATTAGATGGCCATACACCCGGCCACTTTTGCCGCGGATTAATTCAGCCATATCCGGATTCTTTTTCTGCGGCATAATCGAACTGCCAGTCGTGTAAGCGTCACTAAGTTCAAGATACTTAAACTCGTGGCTCACCCACATACTGATTTCCTCACAAAAACGAGAGAGATGCAGCATCAAAATTGATGAATTACTTAAAAATTCCAGGGCAAAATCCCGGTCGGAAACCGCATCCAACGAGTTGGCATATACCTGACCAAAGCCTAATTGCTTGGCCGTATACTGACGGTCAATTGGAAACGTCGTCCCGGCAAGGGCGGCAGCCCCCAATGGCATGATGTCGGTATGGGTCATATTGAAGGTAAACCGTTCCTTATCCCGCTTTAACATCTGATAATAAGCCATTAAATAATGACCGTAGGAAATCGGTTGCGCATGCTGCAGATGGGTGTATCCCGGCATTACCGTTTCAACATTTTTCTCAGCCATCTCAACTAACGTCTTCTGCAGCGTTGTAATTTCAGCCACAATCTTTGGCAGGCGATTCTTCAGATAAAGATGAAAGTCGGTGGCAACCTGATCATTTCGTGATCGAGCAGTGTGCAATTTGCCGGCAACCGGACCAATCTTTTCTGTCAATAACGCCTCAATATTCATATGAATATCTTCATTTTCAACCGTAAATTTGAGCTTGCCTTCATGCAATTCCTGTTGGAGGGCTTCAAGGCCGGCAACAATCTGATCGACATCCGTCTGATCAAGTATTTTAGTATGCCCCAGCATTTTGACATGGGCCAGGGATCCTTCAATATCTTCATCAGCCAACTGCTGATCGAATGAAATGGATGCCCCGAATTCATCGACCCACTTAGACGCTTGTTGCTGGAACCGACCACCCCATAATTTCTTAGTACTCATTTATTTCTTAGCTCCCGTATGTGAAGAATCATGCTGCTCGACAGCGACTTTGTCCTTGGCAGTTGATTTTGTAACTGCTTTGACAAATTGTGACTGCTTATTCTTAAGCTGCACTTGTGAATAAACTTGAGTTGGTAAGCCCCAAAGCTTGATGAAGCCCTTGGCAGCTTCCTGGTCAAAGGAATCTGAAGCCGTATAGGTTGCCAAATCCTTGTCGTAAAGTGATGAAATCGACTTCCGTCCCAGAACGGTCACGTTGCCTTTGAACAATTGAACCTTGACTACCCCACTGACAACTTCTTGTGACTTGTCAATGAATGCCATTAATGCATCCATTAATGGTGAGAACCAAAGCGCGTTGTAGACCAACTCACTTAACTGCTTTTCAATCGTTGGCTTAAAGTGGGCCAGATCCCGCTCAAACGTTAAGTCTTCAAGTTCTTTATGGGCCTTAAGAAGCACCGTTGCAGCAGGAGCTTCATAGACTTCCCGGGATTTGATACCAACCAACCGATTTTCAATGTGATCGATCCGGCCAATTCCGTGTTCACCAGCAATACTGTTCAACTGTTGAATAATTTCGGAAAACTTCATTGACTGACCATTTAGCTCGGTTGGAATTCCCTTCACAAAGGTTAGCTCAACGATTGACGGCTTGTCAGGGGTTTTTTCGATTGGGTTGGTGATTGCAAACGCGTCTTCAGGAGCTGAGTGCCATGGATCTTCCAAAACACCGGCCTCATTAGCACGTCCCCAAATGTTGGCATCAATGGAATACGGTGAATCCAAGTCGATTGGCACCGGGATGTTGTGATCCTTGGCGTATTCAATTTCTTGTTCACGCGACCAGTGCCAGTCCCGAACCGGACTCAGCACGTCGAGTTGGGGATCCAGGCTGTGAATGGCAACTTCAAACCGCACCTGATCATTTCCCTTGCCAGTACATCCGTGGGCAACTGCCTGAGCATGTTCTTGATGGGCAATGTCAACCAGGGCTTTAGAAATCAGTGGGCGTGACAGGGCTGAAATAAGTGGATAAGCCCCCTCATACATTGCGTTAGCTTTCAGAGCAACCGATGCGTAGTTATCGGCGAAGTCGTCGAGCGCATCAACGTTATATGCCTGAACCGCACCGACATTCAATGCCTTTTGCTTAATGAAGTTGAGGTCCTTACCCTCCCCAACATTAATACAGCATGCGATGACATCGTAGCCCTTGTCCTTTAACCAGGGAATTGCAACTGAAGTATCAAGACCGCCTGAATATGCTAAGATTACTTTTTTATTTTCTGTCATTTTATCATTACCTCTGATTTCTTAATTATCAATGTATTGAGACTAACACGAATATTCAGTTAATGCAACCATATTTATGTTTTATTCATTATTTTGCCAAATATTATGTCGGATATACATTTTTAAAGCGTTCATCGATCCATTCAGGGGTTACAAAAAGCTCAAACCAAATCTGGTTCGTTACCAGAAAATGGTTTGAGCTTGAAAGCGATCAACGTTATACAAGTCAGCCCGATAAATTGAGCTGCGTGGAAATTACTTCTTTGTATCCGGATATCGTTGTTCCAAACGTTTAATATTGTCCGCAGCAACCTCATCGAAGGGAATATCCGCCCATTCAGCAATCTGGGAAAGATACCAAAGAACGTCACCCATTTCTTTGACTAGCTGGTCCTTATCCAAGCGGTTGCTTTGAAAGGTATATTTTCTGACAAGATCGGCTACTTCTCCGGATTCACCGGTGAGGCCCAGGGCGCAGTTGGTCAAAACCTGTTCCTTGCCCATTAATGTCCGGTTAGCTGATTTTTGATAATCGTCAAAATTCATTGATGCATTCTCCCTTCGATCCATTGCCAAACTTCAGCCTTTCCCTGTTTGGTCAGTGAGGAAAACAGGATTAGGCGTTCAGAAGCATCGAGGTTCAGCGTCTTTCGAATAATCGATTCCTGTTTATTCCACTTGCCCTTGGCAATTTTATCCATTTTGGTTGCAACCGTCAGCACTTCAATTCCGTAATACGTTAACCATTCGTGCATTGAAACGTCATCTGCCGTTGGTGCATGACGACCATCAACGAGCGCGACCACGCCCCGAAGCTGCTCACGAGAAGTCAGGTAGGTCTCAATCATCTTGCCCCATTTTTCTCGACTTACTTTTGAAGCTTTGGCATATCCGTATCCGGGAACGTCGACAAAGAATAGCTTATCCTCAATGTTATAAAAATTCAGGGTTTGGGTCTTACCGGGCTGGCTAGAAGTTCGCGCATACCCGTTACGATTAATCAACACGTTCGTCAGTGACGATTTGCCCACATTTGAACGCCCAACAAACGCAATTTCAGGAAATTGCGTGTTGGGATATTGCTTGGGATCGACGGCACTAATTGTGAGATCGACGTTGTGTACGTCCATCAAATCATCCTTTCGGTGGCAGAATTTCCTTATTTAAACAAAAAAAGAAGCCTGACCGTAAACTATCTAAAGTTTACATCAGACTTCTGGAGATTACGATGCCTTTTTTAAGATAAGTTCTGGTTCAGTGTGGTTGGTAACCGTCTCAGGGGTGATAATCACCTTTGATACATCGTTACGACTTGGTAAATCAAACATGATGTCACGCATCACGTCTTCAATAATCGAACGCAACCCCCGCGCACCGGTATTTCGGGCGATCGCCAACTGAGCCATCTTCTGGAGTGCTTCCGGTTGAAATTCAAGCTTTGCACCATCTAATTCAATCAGTTTCTCGTATTGCTTTACGAGGGCATTCTTTGGCTCCGTGAGAATCCGAACTAAATCATGTTCGTCCAGTTTATCAAGAGCGGTCAAAATTGGCAGCCGACCGATAAATTCAGGAATTAATCCAAACTTCAAGAGGTCCTCTGGAATAACCGACTGCATGATGTTTTTCGCGTCAACGTCCTTGGCTTCATCAGAGTTAGTCCCAAAGCCAATCGTCTTATCGCCCAAACGGCTCTTAACGATACCTTCAATGCCATCAAACGCGCCACCAACGATAAATAAAATGTTAGTTGTATCAATTTGAATGAACTCTTGTTGGGGATGCTTCCGGCCACCCTGAGGCGGAACATTGGCAATCGTTCCTTCAAGGATCTTCAAAAGGGCCTGTTGAACACCTTCACCGGAGACATCTCGGGTGATTGACACATTTTCGGACTTTTTAGCAATCTTATCGATTTCATCAATGTAGATAATGCCCTTTTCAGCGCGATCCACGTCGTAGTCAGCGTTCTGAAGTAACTTCAGGAGAATGTTTTCCACATCCTCACCAACATACCCAGCTTCAGTTAAGGTTGTCGCGTCGGCAATCGCAAACGGCACGTTGAGAATCTTTGCGAGCGTTTGGGCCAGGTACGTTTTCCCTGAACCAGTCGGCCCAATGATACAGATATTACTCTTTTGAAGTTCCAAGTCATCATTAGGTTCGCTAATCATTTCGTTGACCCGCTTATAGTGGTTATAAACGGCAACGGCCAACGTTCGCTTTGCGTTGTTTTGACCAATTACAAACTCATTAAGCTTGTCCAGGATTTGTGCAGGGGTCAGAACTGTCAAAAGATCGTCAGGTGTCTTTTCCGGGGCAATCTCTTCGTCAATAATTTCCTTGCATAAATCGATACATTCATTACAAATATATACGCCGGGACCCGCAACGATTTTTTTTACTTGGTCTTGAGTTTTGCCACAGAAAGAACAGGTAATTGGTCCATTTGAATCGTTATCTTCGAACAATATATTCACTCCTCCATAAGAGTTGGAAGTTAATCTTGATTAATTAGGAGATTCAAGAAGCCCATAAGCCAACTGGTTTCCCCCATCTCCAACTATACGTACTTTACCATATAATAATCAAATTGCAATTAGAAGGGTTTACTCTAAAAAAAGACCCGTCATCAGAACGGATCTTTTCCCATAAAAGCTAATTACTTGTCTGAATCAGCCTTTTCGGTTGAATCGGATTTTTCTTCTTTTGTTTCCTTAGCTTTGGCATCCTGCTTCGATGAATCAACGATCAAGTCAATTGCCTTCTTAATCCCGATATCATGTTTAAGCATATCATCAGTTAACGCGCTTCGAACGGCGTCTTCCTTCATGCCATATTGTGAAGCAAGGTCCTTAACTTCAGCCTTAACATCATCCTCAGAAGGATTGATCTTTTCAGCGTCGACGATTGCTTCAAGAACAAGGTTTGTCTTAACCCGTCGTTCGGCACCATCAGAGAACTGTTTCTTCAAGTCTTCTGGCTTTGTGCCGGTCAACTGGAAGTACATCTGCTGATTGATCCCTTGTTGTTGCATGCCAGCCAAATATTGATCCATCTGACGCTGAATATCTTCGTCCAACATTGGTTGCGGAATATCCTTAACTTCAGAATTATCAACTGCCTGGTTAATTGCAGCGTCTTCGATTGCTTCACGAGCCTCATTCTTCTTTTGAGTCTTGAGGTCTTCCTTGATCTTTTCTTTCAATTCATCAAGGGAATCAACGTCTTCGTCAACGTCCTTAGCGAAATCATCGTCTAATTTAGGCAATTCCTTAGTCTTGACTTCGTGAATGGTTGTCTTAAAAATGGCGTCCTTACCTTGGAGATCCTTAGCTTGGTAGTCATCAGGGAAAGTAACCTTAACGTCAACTTCGTCACCGGCTTTATGACCAATTAATTGATCTTCGAAGCCAGGGATAAATGAGTTAGAACCAAGTTCCAATGAATGATTCTTGGCGCTGCCGCCATCAAATGGCTTGCCGTCAACGGAACCGTCAAAGTCAATCACAACGGTGTCGCCCTTTTCAGCGGACTTACCTTCCTTAAGAACTAATTCAGCTTCGTTTTGACGCTTCTTTTCAAGTTCGGCATCAATATCCTTCTGATAAACCCGGGTATTCTGCTTTGGGACACTCAAGCCCTTGTAATTGCCAAGCTTAACTTCTGGTTTAACAGTCACATTAGCCGTGATAACCCAAGGCTTGCCCTTTTCCATTGATTTCACATCGATCTTTGGTTGATCAACTGGTTCAATCTTTGCTTCATCAACGGCTTTGGAGTATTCATCTGGCAATAGAATGTTCAAAGCATCTTCATACAACGCTTCTTCACCGTACATCTGGTTAAAGATTGCACGAGGAACTTTTCCTTTACGGAATCCAGGAACCCGAATACTATTTTTGTTTTTCTTAAATGCACGGTCTAAGCCGCTCTTGATAGAATCAGTACCAATTTCGAAGGTTAATTCACCATCGTTAGTACCCTTCTTTTCCCATTTTGCAGACATCTTATTTCCTCCGAGACGAAAAACTTATTTTTTTACAATTTCATAATTGCATAACATTGTTATTTTAACGTATTCACCGCAAAATGTAAAATGCAAAATAACAATTTTGCCAAATTAGCCCTTAAATAAAAAAGCCGCCGGGATATTCCCTAGCAGCTTTCTTAAGATATTAATCAGCGAAATTAGTCTTTAACGTCACTAACAATACCGGCACCAACAGTATGGCCACCTTCACGGATGGTGAACTTAGTACCCTTTTCAATGGCAACTGGCTTAGTTAAATCAACGTTAAATGTAACGTTATCACCAGGCATAACCATTTCTACGCCCTTTTCCAATTCGATAACACCGGTAACATCGGTAGTATGGAAGTAGAATTGTGGACGATAGTTTGAGAAGAATGGCGTATGACGGCCACCTTCTTCTTTAGTCAAGATATAAACTTGACCTTCGAACTTCTTGTGGGTTTGGATTGAACCAGGTGCTGCAAGCACTTGGCCACGAACAACTTGATCCCGATCGATACCACGAAGAAGAACACCAACGTTATCGCCGGCTTGACCTTCATCAAGTGTCTTACGGAACATTTCCAAACCAGTAACGGTTGACTTCAAAGTGTCATCGCTTAAACCAACGATTTCAACTTCGTCACCAATCTTAACAGTCCCACGATCAATACGACCGGAAGCAACAGTACCACGACCAGTGATCGTAAATACGTCTTCAACAGGCATTAAGAATGGCTTGCTGTCGTCACGTTCTGGAGTTGGAATGTATTCGTCAACGATATCCATTAAGTCAAGGATAACTTGTTCTTGTTCCTTGTCGCCTTCAAGAGCCTTGAGAGCTGATCCGCGGACAACAGGAATATCATCACCAGGATAATCGTATTCTGAAAGTAATTCACGAACTTCCATTTCAACCAAGTCAATCAATTCGTCATCGTCAACTAAGTCAGTCTTGTTTAAGAAGACAACGATGTAATCAACACCAACTTGGTGAGCAAGCAAGATATGCTCACGAGTTTGTGGCATAGGACCATCAGTTGCAGCAACAACCAAGATGGCACCATCCATTTGAGCGGCACCGGTGATCATGTTCTTGATGTAGTCAGCATGTCCTGGGGCATCAATATGCGCATAGTGACGCTTTTCAGTTTCGTACTCAACGTGCGCAGTGTTGATGGTAATACCACGTTCACGTTCTTCGGGAGCTGCATCGATATCAGCATAGTCTTCAGCCTTAGCAAGACCTTTAGAAGCCAATACCTTCGTAATTGCAGCAGTCAAAGTAGTTTTCCCATGATCAATATGGCCAATAGTACCAATGTTTACATGGGGTTTTGTTCTTTCATAATGTTCTTTTGCCATTAATGAAACCTCCTGTTGTTTTCAAGAATTACATCAATTCGCATCAATGCATTTCTAAATGATATTATACTACATCTTCTTGAAAAGACAAAGCAGTCTTATTTCGAAGAATCCTTAAGTATTATATCGGTCCTTAATTTGTTTGTAAACAGATTATTATCGTTTTTGCAAAATAAATTGCTTTATACGAATTTCATGAAGCTTTCTGCCTGGTTGATTTTTTCAATCCAAGTCAGCATCTGCCGCTGGTCGGCGGACTTCGCCGCCACCTCATCCCCAAATAAATGGCTACCAACAATCTTCACCCAAAATTTCGGATCGGTGATCACTTTATCAAAAAAAGGATAGATGTACTGCGCCTCAGTAAGAATTTGCTGTTCAATTAATTGATATTTAACCGGATCCTGACCCGCATATTGCTGGTGAAGGTCGTTTAAGGCTTCAATTAACGGCGAAACCGTTTCTAGGATCGGCAGGTCGCCAATCCGCAACTGATAGCTTTCGTTGTCCAGCCAATTAAGCGTCACTGTCTCGGTACTGCCAATCGCTTTAAGCTCGAGCAAGACCTGAGTCTTTGTCACCTGCCAGCCAAACGGATCTGACAAAACCCCTCTGGCAGCCTGCATATACTCACGCAGGGGGAGTTTCAAAGCAGAAATGAGCGTTTGGGCCTGTTGGTCAGCGGCCAACGACCCAGCATGGGCAAACGCACGCATCCGCTTCTGCAGGTCAACGGATCGATCGAATCGAAACTGATTTTCGGACTCCTCAATCGCCGTTCTAAATTGATCGGGATTATTAAACAGTGGATCATGAATGATTTCTCTAGCGAGCATAAACGCCTCATTTTTAAGGGAAATTCTCACGGCCTCGGGTAAATAACTCGGCGCGTCCGCCAAGCGATCGCAAAACGTAAGAATCATTTGGTAGGCCTCCGGATACCGTTTAAGCCCGCTTAAGCCACTCGCCAACAATAAGTGAATGGTCACGTCATCCGGATAAATGGCCATCAAGTGTTCCATTTTGTTAACGACTTGATGAAAGCGTTGATCTTTCAGATCTTCCTCGGCACTCCAGAGGATGACCTGGTCATTTTTAGTGATCTTTGTCATGAAAACTGCTCACCTCACCTTAACTATAGCAGATTCATTGGATACAAAATCAGAGGTCCTTAGACCTAACCGCGTCTAAATCGCCTCTGATAATGACTAATGATCATTTTAATTAGCAGATTTACTTGCCGTTTCAGTACTCTTTGATTCCTTCGCACTGTTCTTTGAGTGGTGTTTATTTGAACGGCGATGATGCTGATTAACTTCCATGATAACCGGTAAGATTACTGGGCGCCGTTTTGTTTGCTTATATAGATAGTCACTCAAGCTTTCCCGAACATCCTGCTTGAGGTTACTCCAATCAAATTCCTTGTGATCTAAATTATTGGTGACCGTCTTTTCAATAATCCCAGCAGCTTCCTTCATCAGATCCTTATTTGCTTTGACATAAACAAATCCGCGCGATGTTAATTTAGGATGAGACACAATCCGTTTCTTTTTACGGTCAATCGTCACAACGGCAACAAAAATCCCGTCCTCGGAAAGAACTTTGCGGTCCCGGAGAACAATGTTTCCAATGTCCCCAATCCCAATACCGTCAATCATCGTATCAGAAAGCGATGCACTGCCACTGATCCACATATTGTCATCGCCTAACGATACAATGTCACCCTTATTCGGAATGACCACTTGATCATCAGTATAGCCAATTTCTTTAGCTAATTTGGCATGTGATTCCAGCAGCCGGTATTCGCCCTGCACGGGAATTAAATACTTCGGGTGCAATAGGTTCAATAATAGCTGAAGGTCAGCCTGGCTGGCGTCACCGGATGAATTCATCTGATCCGAAATCATCTCAACTTCACCATCGGCCCGGTAAACCATATCCCGAGTTTTCGCAACGGTTGTTTCCATTGCCGTTGACGGCGTGGTCGTGATAAAGACTAGGTCGTTAGGCTCAATATTAATATCGCCCTGCTCCTTATTTGCCATCCGCTGAATAGCCTTAATCGGTTCACCCATCTTACCGGTTTGAATAATGACAACCTTATCCGGGGGCATCTTGTCTAAATCCTTAACAGAATCGATCAGCAAGTCATCTTCGGGCAGCTTCAAGGTGTTCAACCGCATCGCCGTCTTCACAATTCGTTCCAGATCGTGACCAGTCAAGTATACGCGCCGTCCCGTCGCCGCAGCCGCATTAAAGACCTGTTGCATCCGCAAAATATTGGACGCAACGCTGGCAACCACAATTCGACTATCATGGTAGTGGAAAGTTTCGGTGATATATTCACCGATTTTCTTCTCTGAAGCACTCGACGCTGGGTTCTCAGCGTTCCCAGAATCGCTTAACAGTGCCAGAACCCCCTCTTCGCCTAAACGCGTGAGAGCGGCATAGTCGGTTTGATACATCGGCGTAGCGGTTTGATCAAATTTAAAATCACCGGTGTAGACGATGGACCCATCTGACGTATGCAGGGCAATTCCCATTGACCCGGGAATTGAATGAGTCGTCTTGAAGAAAGTGACCTTAACATCGTCAAAATCAATTTCCGAACGGACACTCACCACGTGAAAATCGTCGAAACTCTTAAGCTGTTCAGAATCAGCAACGTTTAATTTTGCCAATTCAATCGTCATTTCAGACCCAAATACGGGCACGTCAAACTCACTTAAAAAGTAAGAGATGGCCCCAATTGCGTCCGCGTGACCGTGGGTTAAAAAGACCCCGACGATGCGGTCCTGGTTTTCCTTTAAGTAACTAAAATCAGGAATCACAACGTCAATTCCCAATAATTCATTTTCAGGGTATCTTAAACCACAGTCCAAGATATAAATCCCACCATTGATGTCGACCGCGTACATGTTTTTGCCATTTTCGCGGACCCCACCAATGGGCATTATCTTAATATCGTTTTTCATGTTTCACCTCAAAAAAATTTGTTTGATCTTTATTAAACGTTCGAATTCAGCTTCTTTTAGTTTACCATATTTTTTAGAATCAGCCGAATTTTTCCATTAAGTTTTTCCTAACAATCGCCGTTATCATGACGATACTGCCTGGATAACGGCCGAAAGTTCATGAAAACGATCGTGAATGTCCATCCCCATAGAAAAAGTCATGAACAAAACTTTCATCTTGTCCATGACTTTTAAAAATAATTTTTCAAAATTGAATGACGAATTAACGACGCAAACCAAGGTCTTTAATGAGATCACGGTAACGAGTAACGTCATTGTTACGTAAGTATGCAAGTAAGTTACGACGATGACCGATCTTTTTCATCAAACCACGTTGTGAATGATAATCTTTACGGTGTGATTTCATATGCTTGTTAATTTCGTTAATATCTGCGGTTAACAGTGCAATTTGAACTTCGGCTGAACCAGTGTCACCATCGTGACGACCGAACTTCTTAATTAATTCATCTTTTTGTGTTTGAATAACTGCCATGTTTGTTTCCACCTTTTCTTTATTTAATCCGACGACTGAGTCAGCGGCAGTGGTACCGGCAAACTAAGTCGAAGGTTTGTAACACACAAAAGATAGTATACCGAATTTATTCCCGAAACACAAGCAATTCTTTTGAAACGGCTACCGGTTTTGCTTGCAATAACCCCATCATTTTTGTATAATGGTGCTTGTTGAAATTTAATAATTTGACCAAGAAATCTTTCGGAGGTGAACCCAATGCCAATTATCAAGTCAGCTATCGAACGAGTAAAAACGAACGAAAAAGCTCAACGCCGTAACGCAGCTCAATTGAGTACTTATAGAACCGCAGTTAAGAAGTTTGAAAAAGCTCAACTTAACGGTTCCGACGACGTAAAGGACCTTTACATCAATGCCATTAGTGCAATTGACCGCGCTAAGTCAAAGGGACTAATCAAAGCTAATAAAGCAGCCCGTGACAAGTCACGTTTGACAACCAAATTAGCTAAATAGTGTTACCCAAAGGGCTCACCGACGTCATCGTTCGCTGGTCCTTTTATTAATACTAATAACAATTTTCCTAATAAACAAAAAGTCTGTTTTCCATTCACTGAGTCATCAGCAAATGGAAAACAGGCTTTTATTTTTTAAGCAACATCCGGCCGCATAAATTTTAATAAGAACAGTTCAAAAAGTAATTCTGGTGACCGGTTAGTGGACTTCATTTCGCGTTCGGTATCGACCAACCCAATATATGCATCCCGTAATTGTTGATAATTAAAATGCCGAACCGTTTGAAGAGCCAGCTTGACGCGATAAGGATGAACCTTCAGGCTGGAAGCTAAATTTCCTTGAGAATAACCGTGCTTTTGCAGAATCATCACCTGGAGCAATAAGCGAAACTGTTGAATGAGGACGGCATTAATCCCGATTGGCTCATTACTCTCTAAGATGAGGTTCTGGTAGATGTCCATTGATTCCTTGGCATTTCTTTTGAGAACACTATTAACCAGATCAAAGACACTCTGCTCAATGGAAGGACTCACAAGCCCATTCACTGATTCCAGCGTAATCGTCTTAGTGGCTTCGTTATAGAGTAAAAGTTTTGGTAAATCATTCATCATTGGCGTTAGTTTGCCGCCAGTCAACTGCATCATCCGCTCCAAGGCTTCGGGATCAATTTGATATCCCTTATCCGTAATCGCCCGCTTAACAGTCGATTTGATTTCGCTCTCACGGAGTTTGCCAATCTCAACGGTTGTGGCAACCTTTTTGAGCATTTTAGTGACTTTCTTTCGCGCGTCCAATTTTTCATAGGGCGCAAAAATGACCATAATCGTTGACTGTTCCGGATGCTGCAAGTAATCCAAAAAATCATCGACGTGGTGCTCAACTTTGGACTTTACCCGTAAACCAGTCAAAAAATATGGCCGATTAACCAGCACTAACCGGCGTTCACCGAAAAACGGCACTGAAATAGCGTCTTCAACGGCCGCGGAAATCGGGGTTTCCTCCATGTCATAGTTGCCGATATTCATTGACCGTTCAGCGTCGGGAATAAGACCGATAAAGGCCTGTTTAATTTGGTCAGAGAGGTATTCCTGATCACCAAGAATTAGATAAACAGAGTCCACCTGCTTATTTCTGACTTGTTTTAGTAGTTGTGAAAAGTTCATTGCATTTTCCCTTCATTTCGATCAAGAACGGGCTCAAAATGCCCACTATTTTGACGATACATATATCTTACCATACCAGAATCTTGGGTATTCCAAACAGCCACATGGGCCTTCTTCAAGGTTACCAGGGTTTCCTGATTCGGATGATTATAACGATTGTTGCGTCCAGCTGAAATTAAGGCAATCTTTGGATGAATCTGAGAAATAAATTGCGGATCTGAAGCCGTTCGGCTGCCATGGTGCCCAACCTTAATCACGTCGGTTTTAAGGCCCGGATGCCGGCCAAGCGTATCCATTTCCCCTTGCCGGTCAAGGTCGCCCGTAAACAACCAACTAAGGCCACCAAAGCGGCCTCCCAGAACTTCTGAATCGTGGTTCTCCCCCTTACCGGGCTCATAGGGATGATAAATGGTTAGGGGCAAGCCGGAAACCACATTTCGATCACTGACGGAAATGACAGAAGTTGTCTTTGCCCGCATTTCAATCCGTTTCATAAAGCTGGGGTTCTTATCCATCCCCAAAGGAATCACCAGCCGCCCCACCTGCATTTCGGTTAAGAATGCCGGCAAATCACCACAGTGATCGGCATCCTGATGACTAACACAGATGGTATCAATCTTCGAGATACCGATGCTTTTGAGATAGTTGATTGACAAGCGGCTTGCTTGGTAGGTTTTGATGCCGCGCTGCCAAGGCTGTTGATCAAACACAACCTTGCCACCGGTATCAATTAAGGTAACCGAGCGATTAAGGGGCGTTCGAATCAAAAAACTATCTCCCTGGCCAATATCAAACATCGTCACCTCACCATTAAGTGGAAAATGAATCCAAATAAACGTCAACCCATACGTTACCAATACAACCCAGGGAACCAGACGCATTCGCCGACCGCCATGATGAACGATCATGATAAATGTCAGAAACAGCAGCGCCCAAACAACCACCAGTGCCGGTTTGCCGAACGTCACCATTCCTGGCAACGCCCCCACAACATTCAATAGGTGATTAAATTCATGCAGACAGGCATCTATCAGCAGGACTAACGGGTGGCTGACAACCCCGACGAGTAGCCCGCCGATGACGAGTGGAAAAATTAGACGCCCAAATAACGGGAGTACCAGCAAATTGACAGCCAGGCTCAATAAATGCCATTGATACAAGTGAAACAGTAAAATTGGCAATGACAGAAGGTTTAATAAGACCGTCTGCCGAAAATACGTCATCCTACTGGTCGCAATGAGCCCCAAAGCCAACCCATAGCTGAGTTGAACCCCCATCAAAAAGAGCGCCTCCGGTAACATGAAGAGGTTCATGATGAGCGTCAAACTCAGCGTGGCCAGTTGCGATAGTGGTATCCCAACCATTCGGCTGCTGATAGCGAGACCGGCCATCAAAACTGCTCGTAACAAGCCCGGTGAGCCGCCAGAAAAAATAAAGTAGCCGCCTAAACAAACCAGTTTGACGGTTCCCTTCAATCGCCCAGAAAACCCAAGCATCGTTAGGGCCCGATCTAAAATTGATAGAAAATAGTAAACATGCATTCCAGAAATACTGAAGATGTGCAGCAGACCCAGTTGTTTGACCCCACTCATTTGATCGAAGAAGTCGCTTTGCCGAGTTCCACTAATTAGCCCCAGCGCATACGTCCGCAACGTCTTTGGCAATGCTTGGCAATAATGGTTAAACCGGGACCGGATTTCGTGAATCCGGTCAGTCAGCGTCAGTTGGGAATATGGCCGCGAAGCAATAATTTCTTTGCCTGAAAAGGCCTCATAGATTTTTTGATGATGATAGTAAGCCCGCATATCAAATTGATTGACGTTGGTAGCCGGCATCATCGCCTTCATTTCACCACTAAGGGTCATTGCAAGCGGGCGGTTAGACCCCATTATCAGTTTCTTTTGGGCCAAACTTTTAAAGCGGGCAAAATAAATAACCTTGCGGCCACTCAGGCCTGATTTTGCAATAAAGTGACAGTTGCCGCCATTTGCGCTGATCATATCAGGGTAGGCCTTAACGGTTTCATGACAGTCTTTTCGCTCATATGGCGTATCCCCATTGTGAGCATT
Organism: Lentilactobacillus parafarraginis DSM 18390 = JCM 14109; assembly: GCF_001435895.1. Taxonomy (GTDB): domain Bacteria; phylum Bacillota; class Bacilli; order Lactobacillales; family Lactobacillaceae; genus Lentilactobacillus; species Lentilactobacillus parafarraginis. The sequence continues at coordinate 19,976 of NZ_AZFZ01000013.1, forward strand.
AGCAGCAACAACAATCCCAAATACGACACCGATAATCATCGTCATAACCAAAATTTGAGGGTCTTTAAGCATCACCAATCGGATTGTGAACACCGTTAGAAGGCCAATTCCTAGAAGTGGGTGGCCAAACAATAAGACACTCATAAATGCCAGTAAACCAGCCGGGAAAATTAACCAATTTCCAATAATTAGTCAGATAAATAGGACTTGAATGGAATTCGATCCATATCAGATTGTGTCAGTTTAATTTTATTTAATGCCACATTTTTTAATTTAATTAATTTTTGGGCGTATTCATCGTTATGGTAGTTGCGCAGATAGTTAATCTTACGAATTCCGGCCTGCAGCAGCATTTTAGTACATTGAAGACACGGAAAATCGGTCACATAAATTTCAGCGTTGTCGGTTGACTCACCAAACTTGGCACACTGAAGAATCGCATTCATCTCAGCGTGAATGGTGCGCACGCAATGACCGTCGACTAAATAACAACCGACATCGATACAGTGATCATCGCCAGCAACCGAGCCGTTATAGCCGCCCGCAATGATCCGTTTATCGCGCACAATCACCGCCCCGACTGACAGTCGTTCGCAGGTGCTTCTTGATGCCAGCAAAACCGCCTGCATCATAAAGTATTGATCCCATTTAATTCGATTATCCATTTCATTTCACCTTCCATGAAATAAATCATATCTCAAAATGGCAGTGAGAGCTACACACAAATTGATGATTTTAGGTTATCAAAGGTTTTATCACCAAATCCGGGCACGTCCTTTAATTCCTCAATGCTTTTAAACTGACCATGTGCCTGACGATAAGCAATAATTTGGTCAGCCTTCTTATCCCCAATCCCGTTTAATTCCTGAAGTTTGCTTTTATCAGCGGTATTCAAATTAATTTGAGCCCCTTGACCAGCTGATTGACCAGCGGCCGCATCCGTCGCTGCGCCACTTTCAGTACCAGAATCAGCCGTTGTCGGCGCTTGAGGACTCTGATTTGGTGCCGCCGCAATCGCCCGATTTCCCTTAATTTCACCGCGAAGGGGAATATAAATCACCTGCTGATCAGTCAGCTTTTGGGCGAGATTAATCTGCTTCTTATCCGCAGACCGTGTCAGTCCGCCAGCCAGCTCAATGGCGTCAACGACCCGCATATTGCCATTTATCTGATAAACGCCCGGGTTCTTAACGGCCCCCTTAACGTCAACGTACATTTGCTGCGGGCTGGCACTGCTTTGAGCAGCAGTTGGTTGGGCCGTCGACTCACTAACCGCCTCTTGCGAATCAGTTGATTCAACTTGGGCAGAGGAGCTGGATTCAGCGATCTGTGTCGCCTGATCCGCCCCACTAGAAAAATGGCCAAACGAAAGTGCAACCACCAATCCCACTAAAACCACAATTGAAACCGCGCCATAAATCAAAATCTGGTTGAGATGTTCCTCAATAAACTCACGAATCCTATCCATGCTGTTCCTCCCTTCCAGATAGATATACGAAAAAAAGGATTAGTCTCTCTAATCCTTTCAAAAATTCATGACTATTCTTTTGATAGCGCGCTAACTGCTTGATCAAACGTTGCCACCGGAATCACTTTCATATTCGGGGCATATTTCTTCGCGGTCTGTTTGGCAAGCTGGTAATTTGTTTGATGACCTGGTTCATACTTGAGGATTAATTTGGTTGGTTTCAAATAGGGTGCTAAAAACACCTTGGCCCCATTTCGTTTTGCGGCAATCACTTTCTTGTCGATGCCACCAATTTCACCAACATTCCCGTCGGCGTCAATCGTCCCGGTACCAGCAACTTTTTGACCATGCCGGAGGTTCCGATTTGTCAGCTGGCTGTAAATCTGCAGTGAAAACATTAACCCCCCGGAAGGTCCCCCAACTTGGCCGGGATCCACCTTGATTGGCACCTTGGGTTTAACCTTCACATCGTCAGTTAACGTAATCCCAATCCCCGGACGATGCCCAGCAATTTGAATCAGCCGCTTTGTGACTTGGTGGCTATGACCATTACGCCGGTAAGTAACCGTCAGTTTTTGGCCGACCCGCTGGTGCTTCACATAATTAACAAACCCCGTCGAACTTTTAAAGTGATGACCATCAACCTTCACCACCACATCTCCAACCCGTAACGCATGATAGAACTTGGATTGCCGTTCAATGTTTAAGATGTAAATCCCATTATAGGTTCGTTTAACAGGCTGGTTTGCGTGCTTATAGGCGGTGTAGATTGCTTCATTGATCGAACTTTCCATATAAAAATGCTGAACCTTATCGTACTCAGTCATATTTTGGCCGGCCGTCACGCTATCATCAGATTCCACCGAGTAATGTGGATTGAGCTTCGCATAGAGATATGTAAATGGCCTGGCCTGAGCAATGCTAACCGACGTCAGCATAAACATTCCCTTACGTTTGTCAGGATGGTTCTGAATCTTGACAATCTTACTCAAATTCGACGCGTCTCCAGGACCTTCGATGTAGTTTGGCAACGGCCACAAAAAGCCGACCAACATGACAACCACGAAGACGCCCCACAGGACGTATTTCTTGATGGCTTTATTCTTCATGGCATTCACTCTCTTATTTAATATTTGGCAGCCAATGCCTTGGCAACGGTTTCGGGGACAAACTTGGTCACATCCCCATGAAACTTGGCAATTTCCTTAATCATACTGGAAGATAAATCCCGAAATTGACCCGCCGTCGGTAAAAAAACGGTCTGAATTTTCGGGGCGAGGCCACTGTTTAATCCAGCGATCGCCATTTCAGAATCCAAATCTGCGCTGCCGCGAATTCCGCGAATCAGAACGCTGGCTCCCAGTCGGTGCGCCAAATTAACCGTCAGTTCTTCAGAAACAATCACCTGAACGGCAGATTTGGGCCCCAATGCCTGTTGAATAAAGGTCGCCCGCTGTTCAGGCGTAAAGGCCGCTTTTTTATGGGTATTGATACTGACCGCAACCACGACTTGATCAAAAATCTCGGCCGCCCGCTGAATAATATCCACATGGCCAAACGTCACCGGGTCAAAACTGCCAGCATACAGTGCTTTTACCATTTACTCGTCCTCCATTTGATAACGATAAATTGTTAAGTTTGTTAACCCATAATTTTTCCGGTTAACAACGCGAAAATGAGGTGGGTTGGCCGGCAATTCAGTATGATTGTCCGTTTCGCAAATAACCAGCGCCTGATCAACTAACAATTTGAAGGAGACTAACTTATCAAGGGTTGCCACGATTTTTTGCAGCCGATATGGCGGATCCAGATAAACGACGTTGAACTGATCACCTTTCTCGGCTAATTCAGCCAATACGCGTTCTGCAGATCCCTTAATCACGTCAAATTGATCCTCAGCGTGAATCTTTTCGATATTTTCCTTGATTGCTTTAATCGCTTGAAACTGGCGGTCCACAAGTACGGCATGCGCCATTCCGCGGGAAACCGCCTCAATTCCAACGGCCCCCGAACCAGCAAACAAGTCCAGAAACCAGCCATCTTCAAAGTACGGCCCAACCATACTAAAAAGCGACTCCTTCACCTTATCAGTCGTCGGTCTGGTTTTGTCGCTTTTCACAGGCGTTAGGCGAATCCCACCAAACTTACCAGATACAATTCTCATACTCACCCTCGCTAATCACTAAAGTCTTCGTCAAACGCCTCGTCCAGCGCAGTAGGATCCTTACCGCGAACTTCATCTACCAATTCGTTTAGTCGGGACGGCACCACTTGCTTAACGTAATTTAAGGCGTCTAACTTTTTAATTGTCGTTTCCTCATCATCCATGTCAACGTAAATAATGGCATACCGCATATGCTTAGAAACGTAATATAACCGGCCGAAATTGCGCAAATTGCGGACATATCTGAACGAATGTAAATACACAATCAGGCCGATTGAAGATTGCACTTTAAATGCCAAATTAAGATCTCCTTCATCATTCATTGGCAGCCACCTGATAACCCTGCCGTTCGAGTCGCTGACGGCCGCTAATATTGAGGACCAACCCCAAGCAAAGCGACAGCGTCATCATACTTGAACCGCCGTAGCTGATAAACGGAAAAGTTACACCGGTAATCGGCAACAATCCAACAACCCCGCCCATATTGAATAAAGCTTGAATGGTCAAATAGGTGGCAATGCCATAGCAAATCAAACTTTGATATGGACTGTTCGATCGAATCCCAATTAAAACGGTTCGGAAAATAATCAGAGCCAGAATGGCCATTACCACAACCGTCACCAAGGCCCCGAGTTCTTCGGTCATAATTGCCATGATGAAATCAGTATTGGGTTCTGGTAAGTACCCCGTTTTTTGAATACTATTTCCAAGCCCGGAGCCAAAGAGACCGCCGTTGCTAATTGCATAAAACGAATTCACCAACTGCTGACCGACCCCCTGAGCGTGCTTAAACGGATTCACAAATGCGGTAATTCGAGCTAGTTGGTAGTAATGAAAATGCCCGCTATTAGACATTGGCACCAAAACAAACATCATCACCGCATACGCAAACACCACAAATCCGAGTAGGTAAGTAACCCCGCGCTTCCAGGAAATCCCACTAGCCATCAACATCACAAACACAATCATAAAGTTAATGGCCGCACCGCCGACATCCGGTTGAAATAGAATTAGCAACAACATCGCCAAGCAGATCAACAATGGCTTTTTAAGCGGTTGCCACCACCCCTTTGGCGAAGAAATCATTGTATCCTGATTCCGGTCAATGGCGTCGGCAACCAAGAGCACGAGATAAAATTTCGCAAATTCCGCCGGTTGAATGTTAATGCCACCAATGTGAATCCAACCTGCCGCCCCGTTAACGGTCTGACCAATGGCTAAAAGACTGATCAAAACGCCAATGAACACGTATCCGATCCATCTTAAAAACGTTTGATTTCGTAACTTTTTAATGTTAAACGCGGTGGTTCCAAAAACCAGTACGAGGCTAATCAGCACGAAGATAATCTGCTTGATTAAATAGCTTTTTGGGCTGCCGCCATTTTGCAGACCAATATTAGCACTGGCTGAATAGACCATAATCACGCCAAGAATACATAAAAATAGGTATGGCAAAAAAATAAACAAATCAAGGTGTCGCAAACGCGTCTTAGCCATTGAATCCACTCCACTTTTCCGTTAAAGATGTCGTTAAATCACTGGGTTTCATTATAGCATATAACCACTATTGAGTAGGTCTGCTGTTAAATTATATCCATATTTTAAGAAAGCGTTCGCGTGGCCTTCACGGGTCACAAAAAGGCTTGGATAAGCAGTTTCCTACTCAATCCAAGCCTTTATTTGCAATTTGTTAAAGCGAAGATTATGAATGCTTTCTTCTCTTGGCTTCCTTCTCACGAGCGTTCGAATTCAAAATTTTCTTCCGCAAACGAACAAAGTGAGGGGTTACTTCACAAAGTTCATCTTCGTTTAAGAATTCCAGCGACTCTTCAAGTGACAGATGGGTTGGCGTCTTAATCCGCGCCATATCATCTGATCCGGCAGCCCGGACGTTTGTCAGGTTCTTACCCTTGGTGATATTAACCGTAATGTCATTTTCACGATTGTTTTCACCAACGATCATGCCTTCGTAAACTTCAGTCCCTGGATCAATTAATAATGTCCCACGGCTTTCGATTCCCATCATGGCATAGGTAGTTGCCTTGCCGGCGTTCATTGAAACCAGAGTTCCCTTCTTACGACCAGGATTCCAGCCCTTGATAACTGGCAGGTACTTTTCGAAAGTATGGTTCATAATCCCGTAACCACGGGTTAATGACAAGAACTCAGTTGAATAACCAATTAAGCCCCGTGATGGTGCCAAGAAGGTTAATCTTGTCTGGCCATTATCAGTGGTTTCCATGTTCTGCATTTCGGCTTTTCGTTGTGACAAGGTATCGATAATTGAACCGGTATACTCATCCGGCGTATCGATCTGAACGGATTCGAATGGTTCGCACATCTTGCCGTCAATTTCACGATAAATAACTTCTGGACGGGAAGCTTGTAATTCATAGCCTTCCCGACGAAGGGTTTCGATTAAGATGGACAAATGCAATTCACCACGGCCAGATACGGTCCAAGCCCCTGGCTGGTCAGTATCTTCAACTCGTAAGGACACATCAGTATGAAGTTCCCGCTTCAAACGATCTTCCAACTGGCGAGCCGTGACGAACTTGCCGTCTTGGCCAGCAAATGGTGATGAGTTGGTGGCAAAAGTCATTTGCAGAGTTGGTGCATCAATCCGCAAAATCGGGAGTGGTTCCGGCGTCTTAGGATCAACCACCGTTTCACCAACGTTGATTTCTTCCATCCCGGAAACGGCAATTAAATCACCAGCCTTGGCTTCGTTAATGTCTTCCTTCTTCAAACCAAAGAAGCCCATTAATTTCGTTACCCGGAAATTTTGTTTGGAACCATCGAGCTTCATAACGGTAACGCTGTCGCCAACTTTGATTCGGCCACGGAAAATCCGGCCAATCCCAATTCGACCAACGAAATCGTTATAATCAAGCATGGCAACTTGGAACTGAAGTGGTTCATCTGAATTATCAATTGGGGCAGGGATCCGATCGATGATGGTATCAAAGATCGGCTTCATTGTGTGCTCCTGCTTGCTAATGTCAGAACTGTAACTTGAAGTTCCGTTCATAGCTGATGCGTAAACAACCGGGAAGTCAAGCTGTTCTTCATCGGCACCTAATTCGATAAACAAATCAAGCACTTCATCAACAACTTCTTCCGGACGGGCACCTTCACGGTCAACCTTGTTGATAACAACGATTGGCGTCAAATGCTGTTCCAGCGCTTTCTTAAGCACAAAACGGGTCTGGGGCATTGTACCTTCAAAGGCATCAACAACGAGTAATACCCCGTCAACCATTCGCATAATTCGTTCAACTTCACCACCGAAGTCGGCATGCCCTGGAGTATCCAGAATATTGATCTGCTTGTCGCCATACTTAACGGCCGTATTCTTCGAAAGAATCGTGATCCCACGTTCTCTTTCAATGGCGTTTGAATCAAGGGCCCGATCCTCGATTTGAGTATGGGCACCCAGTGTATCAGATTGCTTGAGCATTTCGTTAACCAAGGTTGTCTTACCGTGGTCAACGTGGGCGATAATTGCGATGTTGCGAATGTCGCTACGAATTTTGAGTTTTGTATCCAAGTTGTTAGCTTCCCTTCATTTAAATCAGTATGAAAATAGTCTGCAGTGCCGCACAACGACAACAATAATTCGCATAAAAAAACTGTGACAACTGTCACTGTCACAGTATGACTTTAATCCTTATTTACGATCGTAAGGATGTCTCGATGTGCGTTTCGTGTTGCTAATAATACCGCTGTTGATGATAACATACCCAATGGCTGTCCGTCAATAGTTGTCATCTTAAGACCGACAGTTTCTGCAAGAATCTTCCCTGCACCAAAATCCCAAGGCTTCAGGTACGAAATGTACCCAACCAGTTCGCCGCGCAAAACGGAAATAATATCAATGCCGGCACTACCATATATTCGCATTCCAAGAGATTTTTCAGCGATATCAACCATATTAAAATCATTGTTCAGCACCATTGGGCCGCTCAGCCCAATCAGTCCGTTTGCCAAGGGCGTGTCTTCAACCGGCGCCAGGGCGACCCCATTGTCAAACACACCAAGCTGTGGGCCCCCGGACAACAGCCGATTGCCAATCACGTCAAGAACGTACCCGAGTTCACCCTGACCATCCTGATAGAGGGCAATCATAATCGCAAAGTGGTTGCGCTGCTTGACGAAGTTCATCGTCCCGTCAATCGGGTCAACAATCCAAACCCGCCCCTTGGTTGATTCAATTTTATCACCAAATCCTTCTTCACCAAGGATTTTTGCTTCCGGCTCAAATTCACGAATTTTGGCAACTAAAAATTTCTCATTTTCCTTATCAATGTTCGTTACTAAATCCCGCCGGGACGTCTTGGTATTGACCGTCAACCGGGTATCAATTTTACGCAGAACATTGTCACGGGATTCCCGCAGCCAGCCCTTTACGACCTTATCAATTTGTTCCAGTTCACTTACTTCCATATCACGCCTCATCAATCTTTAACATTTTATCGGTCTTGCCACGAGCCAATTTAATGACCGCGTACGGATCGTATCCTGATCGATCTTCAAAAGCCCGTTCTAACTGTTTTTGCTCCATTTGCGAAGGAATTACCCGGGTAAAAGCGCGGTACGCTTCAATAAATGCCGCGCGATTAACCCCAGCTGGCCTTTCATAAGCATCCTCAACGCGCTGGTAAAAAGTCATCAAGTCGACGACCTCATCGTCACTCAACCCGCCCATTAATGGGTATTGATAGTCTTCATTCATAGAATCGCTCCGATCACGTTACCTGAAAATCAGTCGCTAAATTTGTTGATGTTAATTTCAATTATAGATGATTTCAAAAGTTTGTGAAATATAAAAATCTAAATGGACCAAAATATCTTCTGAAAGCGTTTCAGACGATCACAATCTATCGAAACACAAAAAAGCGGTTTGCCAAACCAGCAAACCACTTCTTTAGAAATGTTAAAGCGTGAAAATAAGACGCGTTCTTCACGAAACCATTAGATATGGGTTGGGAATCCAAGGCCAACATCGGCAGCTTCTTGAATTGGTTCACTCAAAGTTGGATGTGGATGAATCGTCAACGCGATATCTTCAATGTTCATTCGGCTATTAACTACCAAACTCAGTTCAGCAATCAAATCACTGGCACCTGGGCCGACAACTTCGCCACCAAGTAAAGTCTGATCGTCCTTGGTATAAATCAGACGAACAAACCCTTCCGGATCGTCAAGTGAAACAGCCCGTGCGTTGCCGGCAAATGGGAACTTAGCGGTAGCAACTTCGATTCCCTTATCCTTAGCCTGGGCCTGAGTCAGACCAACAACGGCTAGTTCTGGATCGGAGAAGCAAACGCCAGGAACCCCAATATAATCATTAGCGGTATTCTTGCCAGCAATTGCACCAGCAGCAACCTTGCCTTGGAAGAAGGCTTTGTGAGCCAATGCTGGGCCGGAAGCAATATCACCAATGGCAAAGATGTGTTCAGAAGCCGTTCGTCCCTGCTCGTCAGTTTCAACAATGCCATGATCGTCGAGTTTGACTTTGGTGTATTCCAAGCCAATGTCGTCGGTATTTGGTCGGCGACCAACGGTAACCATGCAGTAATCAGCCTTGATGGTTGATTCCTTGCCGTCAACTTCATAGGTAACGCTGACACTCTTATCATCCTGCGAAGAGGATTTGGCAGTTGCGCTGGTGATGATGTCAACGCCCTTCTTCTTAAGAGATTTGAGAACAACTGATACCATATCCTTGGAGAATCCTGCAAGAATTGAAGGCAATCCTTCAATAATCGTTACGTGGGAACCTAAGTTAGCATATGCGCCAGCCAATTCTGTTCCAACGTAACCGCCGCCGATAACGACAAACTCTTTAGGAATCTCTGGTAGGTTCAGGCCGCCAGTTGAGTCAATGACCCGACCGTCGAACTTAAATCCAGGAATTTCAATTGGGTGCGAGCCACTGGCAATAATCAAGTTTTCAAACTGAATTGTCCGCCCAGTGTCAGCACTCATAAATTGTTGTGGGCCAACGGGCATTACCCGAAGTTGAGTGTCTGAATCCAGAACAGCTTCGCCCTGAATAATCTCAACTTTATGCTTGTTTAAGAGCATTTTGACACCACTGGTCATCCGATCAACAACCTTCTTTTGCTTCCAGTCCTGAGTCTTTGCAAAATCAATGGTTGCTGGTTGGGTTGTAATACCATAGGTTGAAGCATCGTTTGCTTCCTGGAACCGATGTCCGGCAGCAATTAACGCCTTCGAAGGCACACAACCAACGTTTAAACAAACGCCACCTAATTTATCTGATTTTTCAATCAGGGTTACCTTTTGTCCTAATTCGGACGCCCTGATTGCGGCCACGTACCCACCAGGGCCGGCACCAATAATTACCGTTTCTTTCTTTTCAACATCAGCCATTATTCGATCATCCTTCCATCAACAACATTGCTGGATCGTGAAGCAGTTGATTCATATAATTCAGTGCATTTTGTGCCAAGGCGCCATCAATTAATCTGTGATCGTAGCTCAATGACAATTTCAGCATATTGCCGACTTTGATTTCGCCATCTTCAGGATCAACGTATGGTTCCTTTGCAATCTTACCAACACCAAGAATGGCAACTTCAGGCTGGTTGATAACTGGTGTGAACCAGCCACCACCGATTGACCCAACGTTACTGATAGTGATGGAACCACCTCTCATTGTATCCGGGCCAAGCTTGTTGTCGTAAGCCGCTTGGGTATTGTCAGTGATTTCCTTGGCAATTTCGAACATACCCTTCGCATCGGCATTCTTAATGTTTGGTACGTACAGCCCATGATCAGTGTTCGTTGCAATTCCTACATTATAATAGTGTTTGTAAACGATTTCTTGGGTTGTGTCGTCAATCGAAGCGTTAAATTCAGGGAACTTCTTCATGACTGCAACCAAAGCCTTCACAATGTAAGGCAGGAATGTTAAATGAATGTCCTGGTCAGCTGCGGCTTGCTTGTATTTCTTCCGGTTAGCCATCAAAGCACTGACTTCAACGTCATCAAATGATGTAACGTGAGGCGCAATGTCCTTGGATGTCCGCATTGATTTAGCAATAATCTTCCGCATTGGTGACATTGGTTCACGGGTTTCCAGATCAGGCTGATCAGACTTGTAAGGTTTGATTGCTTGGCCGGTTGCCTTTTCGGTCGTTGCAGCGGAAGCGGCTGGAGCAGCAGATGCGGCTGGAGCAGCTGGGGCAGCAGCGCCGTTAAAGCCGTCAATATCAGCCTTGGTTACCTGGCCGTGATTACCGGTAGCAGGAACCGCAGTGATGTCAACACCCTTATCACGAGCATACTGACGAACGGAAGGCATTGCTTTCACAATGGCATTTGGATTCGATGCAGCAGGCGGTGCCGTTACGGCTGCAGCTGGGGCAGCAGCGGGTGCTGGTGCCGGAGCCTCTTCTTTAGCCGGTTGTGGTGCAGCTTCTTCCTTCGCAGGGGCAGCTGGTGCTGATTCACCACCGGTATCGGCTGAACCGTCATCGATGATAACCAAGGTATCACCCTTTTCGGCGGTCTCGCCTTCCTGCTTTTCGATACTCTTAATTGTTCCGGCTACTGGAGATGGCATTTCTTGGACAGACTTATCGTTTTGAATTTCAACTAACGGATCGTCCTCCTTGACTTTATCGCCGACTTTAACAAGCCATGTCGCGATTTCACCTTCAGTGATGCCTTCACCCATTTCTGGTAGTTTAAACTCATATGCCATGGGATCTAACTTCCTTTCTTGATCAGAATTTTAGTAGTTTAAGATTTCGCGAACTTTTTCTTCGATATCATCGGCATTTGGAAGCCAATCATTTTCAGCCATCGCGAATGGGAAGATGCTATCAGGAGCGGCAACGCGGCCGATTGGTGCATCAAGCGACATGATGTCGTTTTCAGCAATTGCAGAGGCAACTTGAGCGCCAACCCCGGCCATCTTTTGTGCTTCCTGAGCAATAACTACTTTATGAGTCTTATCAATTGATTTAAAGATTGTTTCATTGTCAATTGGTGATAATGACCGTAAATCAATGACTTCGACAGAGATATTCTCTTTTTCTAATTTGTCGGCAACTTTGAGTGCTTCGTTAACTTCGGCACTGTAAGCAACGACAGTAATGTCAGATCCTTCGTGCACAACATTGGCTTTGTCTAGCGGAACGGTATAGTGGCCATCCGGAACATCATCCTTCATTGAACGATAGAGTTTCAGGTTTTCCATAAACAATACCGGATCGTTGTTTTCAACGGCTGAGATCACCATTCCCTTGGCATCAACTGGGTTAGCAGGCGTTACAACCCGCAATCCTGGAATGCCAACGAATAAGTTTTCCAGTGAATCACCGTGAAGTTCGGCAGTATGAGTACCGCCACCAAATGGGGTTCTGATTGTGATTGGCATCGAAACATCACCTGACATCCGGAAACGGTTCCGTGACATTTGACCGCCAATTGAATCAACCGCTTCCATTGTGAATCCCATGAATTGAATTTCTGGAATTGGCCGCCAGCCAGTTAAGGCCAACCCAATGGACATACCAAGAATTCCTGATTCAGCTAATGGAGTATCGAATACACGGTCTTCTCCGTATTTGTCTTGAAGCCCTTGGGTGGTCCGGAAAACACCACCGTTTTTACCAACGTCTTCACCAAAAATCAAGGTTTTTGGATCATCTTGCAATACTTGATCAAGTCCATCGGTAATTGCTTTAATATACGTCATTTTAGCCATGATTACTTCGACTCCTTTGCTTGAAATTTCTTGATTTCGTCCGCAACATCCGGGGTGGGTACTTCAAATGTGTGTGTCAAGAAGTCACTTACCTTTTGTTTAGGAGCAGCTTCTGCATCTTTCATTGCTTCCTTAAATTCATCTTTATATTGAGCCACTAATTTGTCTTCTTTATCCTGATCCCAAAGTTTCTTTTCAGTCAGAACTTTACGTAAACGAATGAGTGGGTCACGGTCAAACCAAGGTTTTTCTTCTTCCTTAGTCCGGTAACGACTTGGATCATCACCAGCTGAACTGTGGGCACCAAAACGATATGTCAGCGTTTCAACTAATGCTGGCCCATTGCCCGCAGCAGCGAATTCACGCGCTTCTTTAGCAACAAGATACGTTGCTAAGATGTCCATTCCATCAACTTGCACGCCGGGAACACCTGAAGCAACACCCTTTTGAGCCAAAGTTTCAGCGGCAGTTTGAGTCTTACGGGGAACTGAAATTGCCCAGCCATTATTTTGAACAAAGAATACGGCCGGTGCTTGGAATGAACTTGCGAAGTTAATTCCTTCGTAGAAGTCACCCTGTGATGTCCCGCCATCACCGGTAAATGTGTAAGCAACGGTATCCTTCTCATCGTTCTTCTTAATACCAAGAGCGGCACCAGCTGCTTGAACATATTGTGCGCCGATGATAATTTGTGGAATCCATGCGCGAACCCCACGTCTTACGTAGTCGTATGCTTGGTAGTGACCTTTTGACCAAAGGTAGCCTTCCTTAACGGTAGCACCGTGTTGGATTAATTGTGGCAAGTCACGATATGCCGGGAACAGGTAGTCTTGTTTCTTCATTGCGTGAGCAATTCCCATTTCGGAAGCTTCCTCACCGTAAGTCGGAGCGTAGAAACCTAAACGTCCTTGACGTGAAAAGTTCATCGTTTGTTCATGCAGTGCACGTTCCCAAACCATCTTTTCCATCAAAGTTACTAATTCATCATCGCTGAATCGGTCGAATAATTCCTTATTGACAATCTTACCGGTTTCATCGATAACCTGAACTGGTTTCTTGTATGGTTCGCTCATAGTTGATTTGATTTGTTCAAAATCAACAACATGCTTACTCTTTGCTGCCATAGATAACACTTTCCTTTCCTTTGAAGCTAGACTTGTGATGCACAATATAGATCACTTCTAAACCACACTTAAAAATTAACATGTTTCGGGATGGTTTGCAAGCCCTTACATTGCTTTTACGACCACTTTTTCTTTTGCTTACTTTTTTATTGCAAATATTCGCTGAAACCATTACTGCGCGTAATGCTTGTGAATTTATTCATGATATTTTATTTATTCTATCGTCCTATATCATGACAAAAATGGCCACAATTGACTTGCAATAATTGTTAGTTTATCGAACCGGCGGCCGAATTGAAAATTTAACGCATAGTATTTTTATGGAATATAAGATAAAATGGTTGTTAGCCATTAAATTACTCGGAGGTCTTTACTGTGTTTTTGATGAAAGATATCGTTCGGGACGGCAATCCCGTTCTGCGCCAAGAAGCTAAACAGGTCGCTTTCCCGCTGACTGCCGAAGATCGGCAATTGGCTCACGACTTAATGGAATATTTGGAGGTTAGTCAGAACCCTGAACTTTGCGAAAAGTATAAGTTGCGGGCGGGTGTCGGTCTCGCTGCTCCCCAGGTTGGGGTTTCGAAAATGATGGCCTCCGTTCTCGTTCCTAATGATGATGAAACTAAAAAGGACCAGCCACAATTTAAAGACGTGATTATCAACCCAGTGATTGTCTCAAATTCCGTTCAGCGCGGGGCCCTGACTGAAGGTGAAGGGTGTTTGTCAGTTGATAAAGATATTCCGGGATACGTTCCTCGGGCAGCCCGCATCACGCTCAAATATACGGACGTTGACGGCCAGGAGCACAAGGTGCGGCTTAAGAACTACCCGGCAATTGTCTGCCAGCATGAAATTGACCATCTTCACGGGACCCTCTTTTATGATCACATCAATAAATCCGACCCATTTAAGCGTGAGGATGACGAAGTATTTATCTACTAAATTTAACTCCTGACCATTTTCCACAATTAAAAACAGCCTTAGATACCTTGCTCACAACTTGAAGTGGTATTTAAGGCTGTTTATTGTAACCGGAAAACTGAATTTCATTTTTATGAAAATAAGTTTCATCTTCTAATTAAATCTTAACGAAGCATCAACCCACGGATTACCGGCATTTTGAACATCATTCATTTAATGTGAAAAAAACCTTAAAAAGATCCGTTGGCCGCCACCATGAAAGTGATTGAAAACAAATGAAAAGATTGTGGACAACCGATTATTCTCGACCATCTTTCGCGTTTTATCAGTTGTTTAATGAAGCCGTTTTAAATCATCCAGGTATTCGACGGTCGTCAGATTAACCAGGTACGCCACGTCAAAGTGCAAACGATCATCCAGCTGCCACATATCGGTAATGACAAAGGCGGATTTTCCCTTCTCCTGAGCACGAATGTGATTTTTCTGACTATAATCACTCAATGCGGCGCTTAAAACATCTCGTAAGTCCGGAATGGAAACCCGCACCCGGTCAACGGGAATGTGATATTCAAAGGCCATGACCCCGCGACCCCAGATATGCGCAATCATTTCTGAATGAAGTTCCTCTTCATTAAGCTGGGAAACCTTGCCATCCTTAACCAACGCTTGCAGGGCCGCCATAACGGCCCGGTTCACAACCCGTTGAGCAGCTAAAAGCCGCTTTTTGCTTGGCCGGGTTACAAACAGATAATGCATGAGATTGTAAATCGCAAATGCCGCGATCAACCCAATTAAAATTTGAATGATTAAGACAATGTTCATAGTAATTTCTCCAATCGTGTCATTAGTTTAATTCTACCATGACAACCAAGGCTGGTTTAGTTTCAAGTTTATATACTTATTCTTCTGATTATGGTAAAATAACTGCATTAGTTGTGTTTTCACAACCACTTGCTCGGAAAGAAACCTAATCGTTTCAAAAAAAGTACAGGAATAAAGGAGTTTTTTTATGATTTTTAAGGTTCTATATCAACCCGACCAAAAACAAACGCCACGTCGGGAAACCACCCTCGCTCTGTATGTTGAGGCCGATACAGAGGTCGAAGCCCGCGGATTAGTTCAGGATAATACTGATTACGCAATCGAATTCGTTGAACCGCTTCAGGGTGATCACTTGAAATACGAACAAAGCAGTCCGGATTTCAAATTAACGGAGTTTAACAAACAATGAAAAAACTGAACGTCAAAAATAACGAAGCTGCTATCTATGGCGTCGGTGGCCTTGGCGAAATTGGAAAAAACACTTATGGTGTCCAATTCCAAGACGAAATTATTTTAATTGATGCTGGGATTAAGTTCCCCGAGGATGACCTATTAGGTGTTGACTATGTCATTCCCGATTACAAATACCTCGTTGATAACAAGGACAAAATCAAAGCACTGGTCATCACCCATGGTCATGAAGACCATATTGGCGGTGTTCCATACCTGATGAAAGTTCTGAACGTGCCGATTTATGCGGGACCGTTAGCAATGGCCCTGATCAAGAATAAGTTGGAAGAACACGGCCTTCTCAATTCAGTTGAGCTGCACGTTATTAACGAAAAAAGCATCTTAAAGTTCCGTAAAACCAAGGTGTCGTTTTTCAGAACGACCCACTCGATTCCTGACACGCTGGGGATTGCCGTTCACACGCCGGTGGGCGTCATTGTTGAAACTGGTGATTATAAGTTTGACCTCACACCAGTGACTAACCAGCCGCCGGATCTTCAAGAAATGGCCCGTCTCGGTGAAGAAGGCGTTCTTTGCCTGATGTCGGATAGTACCAACGCGGAAAAACCGGTTTGGACAAAATCAGAAAAATGGGTTGGCAATTCGATCTCCCACATTTTTGACCAGGTTCATGACCGAATTATATTTGCCACTTTCGCGTCAAACATTTCCCGAATCAAAACCGCTTGTGATAATGCCCTTGCTCGCGGCCGAAAGATCGCTGTCTTTGGTCGTAGTATGGACGCTGCGATTGTCAACGGCCGCGAACTTGGTTATTTGGACATTCCAGATGACGCGTTCGTCGACGCCAACCAGCTGCAGTCACTTCCAGCAAATAAAACCATGATTCTGTGTACGGGTTCCCAAGGCGAGCCAATGGCCGCCCTATCGCGAATTGCGAATGGTACCCACCGGCAAATTTCCATTCAACCGGGGGATACGGTTATTTTCTCAAGTAACCCAATTCCGGGGAACACCACAAGTGTCAATGACGTCATCAACAAGCTTGAAGAAGCTGGCGCTAACGTTATTCATGGTAAGGTTAACAACATTCATACTTCTGGTCATGGTGGCCAGGAAGAACAAAAACTAATGCTTCGGTTGATGAAGCCAAAGTTCTTTATGCCAATCCATGGTGAGTACCGGATGTTGAAGATTCATACCGAACTTGCTGAACAATGCGGTGTCCCGCTTGATCATAGCTTTATCATGCAAAATGGTGATGTTTTAGCCCTTTCAAAAGATAATGCCAGAATGGCTGGTCATTTCCAGGCTGGTGATGTTTACATCGACGGCAGCGGAATTGGTGACATCGGCAGCATTGTTCTTCGCGATCGCCAGTTACTTTCCGAAGAGGGAATTGTTGTTGTCGTAGCCACTATCAACCTTCACGGTCAAGAAATCCAATCCGGCCCGGATATTTTATCACGCGGCTTCGTTTATATGCGTGAATCCGGAGAATTATTGGATGAAGGCCGGCGCCGCGTCTTCAAAACCATCCGAAAAGCCATGCATGGAAAGAAAGCAACTGAGTCATCCATCCGGAATGCGGTGATCGATGATTTACAGGAGTTTTTGTATGACAAGACGGAACGTCACCCAATGATTCTGCCAATGCTCATTATGAACAACAATCATTAATTGGTCTTAAACACCACGGGGTTGTTCTCCAACAGCCCTGAAAAGAAGCTTGGGAATCGGATTCTTCAACTATTCGATTTTCAAGCTTCTTTATTTACATATAATCGCCACATAAATCAACGGAATGGAGGGATCTTCTTCGATGGAGTACTTTTTGATTGTCAATCCAACTGCCGGCAGCAATAATGGCCAAAAACTATGGCCGAAAATTCGCAATTTTTTGACCAATCACCACACTGCTTTCCGCGTATTCTTTACAGAATATGATGGCCATGCGGTAGCCTTAACCATGAGGATTCTGGGTCAAATCACAGAAACAAACCATCCTGATGCCGCGATCATCGCGGTCGGCGGCGATGGCACCCTCCACGAAACCCTTCTCGGCTGCATGCGTTTTTACAATGAAAATTCAAATAACCAATCCCGGGTACCAATTGGGCTACTTCCAATTGGATCCGGGAACGACTTTGCCCGCGGCGCGCACATCCCCCTTCGTTGGGAGACCGCTTTGGAAACGATTTTAACCAGTCGCTCTGCCACCAACATTCACATTGGCCGATTTATCAGTCACGACAGCGATTCAGACGGGTATTTTTTGAATAATTTCGGCATTGGATTAGACGCGGCGGTTGTTCATCTTGCTAATCATTCGTTCTTAAAACGAATTAAAGGTCTGAATCGTTTGTCGTATCTGGCATCAGTGATTCAGGCCCTGCGAACGGTCCGGGGATTTCCACTCACCCTAACTCATCAAAATGGCGCCGTAGAAAATTTCCCGAGGGCGTTTCTTGTGACCACCACCAATCATCCTTATTTTGGCGGTGGCATCAACATTGCCCCGAATGCTTCGGTTCTCAGCGATCACCTGGATTTAGTGATCGTTGACAAACCTAACAAAAGGCAGATATTTTTATTCACTTTTATGTTAATCTTAAAGAGGCATTTGGTTCTTAATTTTGTTCATCACTATTCAGAAACCAACTTCTCACTCAAAACAACGAGTATGCGTTATGGCCAAATCGATGGTGAAGAACTGGGCGTTAAATCCTACATGGTCACTTATCAGACGCAGACCTACCCATTTCTAGTCGGCCGATCCTAAAAATCCGTCACGCTTCGCAACCGTGCCGCCACGCCACCGGAGAAATCACAAGATCGAGGTAAATCTCATGTATTCTACAAGCTACTTACTATTCCAGTCCTTAACTGCCGTTGCCCTTGAAGACGCGCTTGGATTGCCAATTCAATTTGAAAAGCGGGAAAATCTGCTTGAAATTCCTGTTGATACAATGAAACCTTCAGCGGCCTTTAACCTGCCCCAGGGGACATGGTCTGATGACACGTCGCTCTCGATTGCATCGCTATTAAGCCTGGCGATGGGATTTAATCTCCACGATCTAATGACCCGTTACTCACAGTGGTATCACTTTGGGGAATACACGCCATTTGGCAAATCCTTCGGGGTTGGGAAAACAACCGCAGAAGCAATTAGCCGTTTCGATAAGGGGATTCCTCCGGAAAAGTGTGGTGGAATTGGTGAAATGGATAACGGAAATGGCGCTTTAATGCGAATGATGCCCCTGGCCTTCTTCATTTTAACTGATCATCAGAACTACCAATTTAACGATGAAGTCGCTCAAACGATTCATGAATATACCGAAACGACGCATCGCCATCCCAGAAGTTTAGTCGCATCCGGTATTTTAACCAACATCATTATCAGGATTATTCAGAATCCTAACAAATATGCCATGCTAAGGGCCGTTAACGAGGCTTTGGACTACTATAAGGGAAAGGATGCCTTCGCGGCTCAGACGCCGTATTTTAAGCAATTAGGGGACGCCTCGTTTTTACGTCAACCCAGTGCGAACATCCAGGCTTCCCCTTACGTTGTGGACACGTTAAACACCAGTTTTTGGTGCTTAATGAATTCGGAACAGTATTTCGTTGCCGTTAAGCGGGCCGTCAACTTCGGCTCGGACGCGGACACAATCGGGTCCATTACATCGATGCTCGCTTCGCTGCTCTACGCCCCAGTGACCTTTCCAGTTAGCTGGCTACGCGATTTAAAGGGCCGTGATCAAATTCGAGTGGCCGTCTCGTCCGCACTCATTTCAAATTACTTTTAAAATCAATAAAACAGCTTCCAATTCTGACGGGTCATTGACCGATATCAGGACTGGAAGCTGTTTTTTGAATGATAAACTGTTGATCACTAATCTTCAGCCACATCCATTGCTTCGAGAATCATATTCAATTGGACACACTTCTCATTGAGTTGATTCATTTCGTTACCAAATTGCGGCTTGATCACAACGGTACCGTCACCGGCATTCTGTTGTGAACGACAAACAGCTGCTTCTTTGGATTTGAGTTGATCTAATTTAGATGCTGCTTCTTGATATTCCTTAAGAATTTCTAACTTATTGCTCATAGCTATAAACTCCTTTGAACTGAAGATAGATTGATTATCAATGACTTTAACACTTTCCAAAGAAAATGTTAAGATCTTAAGATTGCTTTCCGCTAACGTCAGGTAATGTTAGCAGATAAACTTTAGTAAAGCAACACTTTTGAGAAAAACAATTTGCCCACCAGAATCTATCTAATAATGATAATAACTATTTATTATAGCGAGCTTGAATCTCTTCAGTTGTCGGAATTGATGGTAGCGCACCCAATCGTTGAACGGTGATTGATGACGCCTGTTGAGCATAAGTGAGGGCCGCTTCAATGTTGGAAAAATCCTTTTTAATTTGGGCGCTAAATGCCCCAATAAAAGTATCGCCGGCAGCGGTCGTATCCTTAGCCTGCACTTTAAAGGCGGGCACGAAGCCACTTTGCGCTGGGGTGTGGAAGTAAGCTCCCCGATCCCCAACGGTAATAATCAGATTCTGAATCCCCAGCGCGGTGAATTTATCAGCATTTTGATTCATTGAAACGAGATCGGTCACTTCAATGCCGGTTAAAGTCGCGCTTTCAGTTTCGTTAGGAACAATCAGATCGGTGACTTCTAAGAGGTCATTCATAATTTGGGTTGCCGGAGCTGGATTCAAAATGGTCATTACCCCGTGAGCCTTTGCAACCTTGAATGCTTCATAAGTCACTCCCTGAGGCGTTTCAAACTGAGAAATCAAGATGTCGGCCCGGGCAATCAGCGCCTCACTGTCTGAGATAATTGCTGGGCGCATCGACTGATTTGCGCCGCCATAGACCATGATGCTGTTCTGACCGGCTTCATCAAGAAGAATCACCGCCGAACCGGTTCCTTCCTGTTGATCAACGGAAATGTGGTCCGTGTCAATCTGATCGGCCTTTAAGGCGTTCACCATGAACTTGCCGGCATTATCATTGCCAACCTGACCAATAAAACTGGTTTGGGCATGTGACCGGGCAGCCGCAACTGCCTGATTGGCACCCTTACCACCTGCGGAATTGGTCTTACTGATTGCCGGAATCGTTTCGCCAGGCTTGGGCATTTGGGTAATATGAAGTGTCATATCAACGTTTAAACTACCAAGAACCACTACTTTATTTGTCATGTCCGCTTCCTCGTATTTCGTATAATTTAGAATTAGGTAAAACCTTTCACTAAAGAGAATACCAAATTTGAAAGGGTTTTACAAACATTAATTCCGAAAGTTTAAATCGCGAACACTTTCCCGTTCAACCAGATTAATTGGCAATGACACATTTTGGATTGCCCGATCCTTATCCTGAATCCGCGCTAAAATCAACTTGGCAGCAGTTGTCCCCATCTCAAACGAAGGCTGATGAACCGTCGTCAAATTAGGGACAATGTATTCGGTCAAATCGATATCATCATACCCGACAATTGAAACGTCTTTTGGTATCCCAAGGCCCGCTTCGTGAATCCCCCGGTAAAGGCCAATGGCAATTTCGTCATTCAGGGCAAAAATAGCCGTCGGTTTGTCGGCCAGCGCCTGCTCGGTTGCGTGATAGCCACCGAGTTTGGTTAATTCAGTTTCAATAACATGCGCGGCGCTGATTGGGAATCCATGCTGCTTAAAGGTATCCAAAAAGCCGGCCAATCGCTGCTTGAGATTTAGGGTTGGTTGACGGTCGGTCACAACGGCAACCCGTTGGTGACCCTTTTTTATCAAGTAAGCTGCAAGTAACTGGCCACCCTGGTAATTATTGGCATCAATCGTATCGCCCGCAACAACCGGTGCCTGATCCGTCAGAAGGTACGGAATCCCGTTTTGATTCAAAATATTATCAATATAGCTGACATCAGAGATCGCAGAAGCGATTATCATGCCGTCTGCGGCCCGGCGAATTGATTCGAATAGATAGTAACTCTCAAGCTTTTGATTATTGTTAGAACCAAAAATAAGGGGAATGTAGCCATTATCCATGGCAACCGATTCGATCCCCCGTAAGAAATGGCTAAAAAACGGGTTATTAATGTTCGGCACAAGAACGCCAATTGTTCGGCCACTCCGGCGAATCAAGCTCTGAGCATTAAAATCCGGAACGTAGCCCATTTCCTGCTGCAACTCGTGGACCCGCTTAACCGTTTTATCACTAAAGCGATCATCCTTGCCGTTTAAGATTTGGGAAACGGTGGTAACCGACACTTTTGCTCGCTTAGCCAAGTCAGTGATCGTAACTTTCTTTGTCATAGCACTCTCCATTCAAGACGATTAGTAATATATCTCTAATTATAGCATGCGAATATCGTTTAAAAAATCTAAATCCAAGGGATCGTCAATTAGCTTGGCCGCCATTCAAATAGCCACAAAAAAATGAGCCATCCTCACAGACAGCTCATTGCACCAAACACATTTTAATGATTCAAGA
Organism: Lentilactobacillus parafarraginis DSM 18390 = JCM 14109; assembly: GCF_001435895.1. Lineage (GTDB taxonomy): Bacteria > Bacillota > Bacilli > Lactobacillales > Lactobacillaceae > Lentilactobacillus > Lentilactobacillus parafarraginis. The sequence continues at coordinate 42,133 of NZ_AZFZ01000013.1, forward strand.
CGGCTTCAGGAGCCCGATTATTCCTTGACAATCTTGTCAATTTGATCTAATTCGTCGCCGCTGAAATCAGTGTTGGCCAACGCCTTGAGATTATCTTCCAAATGATTAATCTTAGAGGCTCCGGTAACGACACTGGCGACCGTTGGATCATGGAGCAGCCAAGCCAAAGACATTTGAGCCAGACTCTGCCCGCGATTCTTTGCCAGGTCGTTCAACTGGTTTAGCTTCTTAACTAATTCTTCGCGGCCGTGCTTGATCACAAATTCGTTACTCCAATGGATTTTAACGTCATCACTCATCCCGCCTAAGTATTTATCGGTCAACAACCCTTCGGCAAGTGGTCCATACGCGATCAATGCCTTATTTTCACTCTTTAAGGTCTGCAATAGCCCGTCATCCTCAACGACGCGATTTAACATGTTATACGACGCCTGATTGACAACGAACGGCGTGTGTAATTCTTTAAAGTACTGACTGATTTCCTTAGTTTGGGCAGCGTTATAATTCGAAATGCCAATGTAGAGGGCCTTACCGGAACGAACGATGCCGTCCAGCGCGGTAGCGGTCTCTTCAAGGCTGGTCTTAGGATCGAAGCGGTGACTATAGTAGATATCAACGTAATCCAGACCCATCCGCTTTAAGCTGCCATCCAAGGCGTTTACCAACGTTTTTTTGGATGAAAAATTCCCGTAAGGTCCCGGCCACATATTGTAACCGGCTTTTGTCGTAATGACCAATTCGTTGCGATAAGGTTTCAAATTAGCCCGGTAAACATCCCCAAACATGCGCTCAGCGGCGCCTGAACCCGGACCATAATTATAAGCCAGATCAAAGCTAAAAATGCCCGAATCAAACGCTTTTAAGATGACCTTCTCACTATCCCCGTAGTTTGCGTCATCCCCAAAGCTGTGCCATAAACCAAATGACAAAGCCGGAACTTGAAGTCCGGAATTTCCTGCGCGTCTAACAACCGCATGATCATAACGTCCTTCATTTGCCTTGTACATATACATAAATCAGTCCACCTTCAATTAAAAATTTTATCTTCCAAACAGTCTGCCGACTGAATGTTGATTATGGATCAAACGAATGGCTTCCCCAAACAAATTGCCAACTGAGACCACCTCAAGTTTTTCGAATTGATCGGCCTTGGCAATGTTAATCGAATCGGTGACAATCACCTTTGCAATTGGTGAGTCTTGTAATCGCTGCTGGGCATTTCCTGAAAAGACAGCGTGGGTGGCAATTGCATAGACCTCGGTTGCCCCAGCTTTTTTCAGTGTTTCAGCGGCAATGGTTAGCTTAAAGGCCGTATCAATCATATCATCCACAATTATTGCCCGCTTGCCGCGAACGTTTCCAATAACGGATTCAGGAACCGTGGTGGCGTCTTCAGGCGAGCGATTGTCAATAATCGCAATCGGCGCGTCCAGCAGTTCAGCGAACTTTCTTGCCCGGGAAACCCCCGTATGATCCGGCGAGACCACCACGGTGTTATCACCGTCATGTTGGTCGGCAAAGTAATGCGCCAACAGTGAGTTCGCCTTCAAATGATCAACAGGAATATCAAAGAATCCCTGGATTTGATCGGCATGCAGATCGAGGGTCACAACCCGATCAACCCCGTCCATTTCAAGGAATGAAGCGACCAGCTTGGCGGTGATTGGTTCCCGTGAACGGGCCTTGCGATCTGCTCTGGAATAACCATAGTAAGGAATCACGACGTTAATCGACTTTGCACTTGCCCGTCGAAGCGCGTCAACCATGATTAAAAGCTCCATTAAATTTGAGTTGACCGGATCCGAGACCGACTGAATAACGTAAACTTCATCGCCGCGAATACTTTCATTAACACTGATCTTAATTTCATCATCACTAAACTTGTCAACCGTTGCGTCACTAAGCGGAACGCCAACAGCCTTGCTGATTGCTTCAGCAAGGGGGCGATTTGAGTTTAAGGAAAAAAGTTTGAGCTGCGGATGTGATTTCAATTCAGCCATAATACCCTCCAAGGATTCTTGTTTAATTAAATATTAACATAATTTCATACCGTTCCGACAATCTTTCAACGTAAAAATTGTTTGCGATCGCAGCTTGCCACTACAGGAGTACCGGATAACCGGTGTCGTCGGCCCAACAATCAGGAGGCCGATTGATTAAACGAATAGGGGGTAACGTCCCCCATTCCAATCATCGGATCAATCCGTTGTTCCTCGATGATCTGTTGGGTTAAATGATCCGGCAGATCCGGTTGCTGATCGTTAGCTGACACGGGATCTTGCTGATCAGAACCATCACCTGCACTCGCGGTCGGCTCGTCACCAGCGTTTGTCAGGGCTGCCGGCTTCTCACCAATTGCGGCAACCAGGCGTTCAACCAAACTGGTTTTACGGTTAACCGACACGCTGCGAACACACTGCTCAAAGGCCTGCTTCTCACCCAGCATAATTAAAAAATCACTTGCCCGGGTAACGGCGGTGTACAGCAAGTTACGCTGCAGCATTCGCGAATATTGACGAACAATCGGTAAAATGACCATCGGGAATTCACTCCCCTGAGCCTTATGAATCGACGTGCAGTATGCCAGGGTAAACTGGCTCCATTCGTTGCGCTCGTAAGTCACTTCATTCTCATCAAAATCAATCGTAATCTTAGTTGGCGTCTTCTCACCTTTAGGCGCTTCCATGGCCACGATAAGCCCCAAATCACCATTAAAAACGTTCTGTTCAGGATTATTGACCAACTGAAGAACCTTATCATGAATCCGATAGGTATGCTCGCGAATCGTCACCGACTGGCCAGTTTGTTTTGGCTGCCACACATCCTGCAAGACGTCGTTTAAGTGGTTAATCCCGGCCGTTCCCCGGTACATCGGGGCCAGAACCTGAACGTCCATCAACCCAAAGTCTTTGGCCCGGGCCTTTTTGGCAATCTGTTGGATCACGGAAGGCAATTGATTTTCGTTGCAGGCAATAAATGAGCGATCGGATTGGTTCTGATCAAAGTTATCAGACAACTTTCCCTGATGAATATCGTGAGCTAATTGGACAATCGACGAGCCCTTTTCCTGGCGATAAATATTATTCAGGTGCATCGCCGGTAACTGCTTGGATACCAGCAGATCGTGAAAGACCTGTCCCGGTCCAACCGAAGGCAGCTGGTCTTGGTCACCGACGAAAACAACCTGCATGTGGTTCGGAATTGCCCGAATTAATAATCGGAATAGGAAGGTATCGACCATTGACATTTCATCAATGATCAGCAAGCTGCCCTCAATATCCTTTGGTGACGTAAAATCACTGGATTCGGTACCGTTAAGGCCCAACAGCCGGTGAATCGTGCTGGCTGGAAGCCCAGTGGCGTCGGCCATGTGCTTGGCTGCCCGACCGGTTGGCGCCGCCATGACGATTGGAAACGGCTTGTCTTTATACTCATTAACATCCAATGAATATTCGTGAAGGCGGGCGTAAGTGTTCACGATCCCGTTAATGATGGTCGTTTTCCCGGTTCCCGGACCGCCAGTTAGAATAAATGCCGGTGATTGAATCGCGTGAATGATGGCTTCAACTTGGGAGTCATCATAGTTAATATCGAATTTGGCTTCAACCATGGCAATCTGCTTCTTGATTGCCTCGTCCGAAAATCCGGTATCGTCATCCTTATTTTTAATAATCCGGTTCAAATGATCGGCAATCTGGTTTTCTGCGTTATAGACATAACTGAGATAAATCCGATTTTCTTCCCCAACCACCTTATGATCCTTGGCCAACTCAACAAGCGCCTGGCCCAGTTGTTGGCCGGTCACCCGATTTTGGGTATTACTCTCCAATAACTGGGTGGCCGTGTTGATCAATTCACCAGTCGTGGTGTAAGTGTCACCATTTTCGAAGCAAAGTTCCTGAATCGCGTAGAGCAATCCAGCCCGCATTCGCTCAGTGGAATCGGCAGTGATTCCAAGCTTCAGCGCAATCGCATCCGCACGTTTAAAACTGATCCCGCGAATATCCTCAACCAGCTGGTATGGGTTCTCAGCAATAATCTTGAGCGAATCTTCGTGGTACTTTTGATAAATGTCGGAAGCAATCCGACTAGAAAAACCGTATGAATTTAGCCCCACGATGACCCGTTCAAGACTGTCATCCACGCTCAAATTATCTAGAATTGCGTCGCGCTGTTTTTGCGTAATCGGCACAGAATCAAGAACCCGACCATCCTCATTGATCTTTTGAATGGCGTCTTCACCCAGAATGCGAACGACCCGTTCAGCGGTTCGCTTGCCGATTCCCGGAAAACCATCCCCGGAGAGGTATTTAACAACCCCCTCCTTGGTCGTTGCAATCAGGGAAGTATAGTTACTGGCTTGAAATTGCTTACCATAACGCGGGTGATCGATCACTTTGCCAACAAAATGATAGCTATTTTCTTCAACAACGTCGCCAAAATCGCCGGTCACGACAATTTCACTTTCCGGCCAGTTTAGATTCGTATCGGTAATTTCTACCAGCAGCACCTTATAAAAGCTATCATGACTCGAAAAGAAAATTGCCTTAAGCCGGCCATCAACGTATGTCTTCTGATTTGTATTTTCTGGGGGTTCAAATAATCCCATCGATTGGTCCACAACCATTCTCCTTGTCACAATGTTAACCAAGTCAAATCAACGGTTACGAGTGATCTGACTGATCATCAGGTCCCTTCTTCTTGCGGTTGATCTGAACAAATTTTTCGATATCCTGCAATTTTTGCTGACCCTTTTGATAGAATGCCGGGTCAAACTGCTTGGCTTTTTTGAAATAGTCATCAAACGGCTCGCCGTTCACCATCGCCACCAAGCCGCGGTTAAAATTAGCCTTGCCATTCTGGGGCTCGGTTTTTAAGACTTGATCATAAAAATCGGCTGCTTGGGAAAAATTACCAAGGGCAAGTAAATTATCCCCAATCATTTGATTGACGGTTGGATCCTTTCGGTGGGTACTTTGAGCCGAAAGGGCAAACACCATCGCCCGCTTGTTGTCTCCCTTGGCCATGTAACTTTGCGCCAACATAATGTAAGCTTCGGCTTGGAGCTTCTCGTCATCAATCTGTTGAAACGTCTTAATGGCCTTATCGTATTCTTCGGCAGCATAATAGACGTTTCCCAACCCAAATTTTAGGGTGTCTTTAACAACCTTATCGGCCGCATCAAAAATGCCGAGTGCCTTCATCAACAGTTCCTCAGCCTGCTCATAATCCTTACCCTCGACCAGCAGGGTTGCCAGGTCATAATAATGATGGTAATTTTTCGGTTCCGCATCGATTTTTTGAACCAGGCCGTGAATGAGCTGGTTGGCCTTTTTTTCTTCGGCTTCCCGCTTCTTAGTATACTTACGTTGATTTTCCTGATTTTGCTTCTGCAATCGTTTAATTTTTTCTGAACGCTTCTCTGCCATATTTAATCACCTACACCAAATCAGTTTCATCTAATTGTTTGTTTAAATAGCTGGTATCATTCCACTTCACCAGTGAAAATGCCCGGCCGCCATCCTGACTATCCAGAATTGTGGTACTGGTATTTGCTAGCCCACCACGTTTTCGAAGGTCCGCAAGCTTAGCGCCCAATAAATAGTTAATCTCAGCATTTAGGGCTGCCCCATGGCTGACCACCATCACGTTATCTTCGGGGTTGTTGCGAACAATCACGTCAATGGCGGGGGTCATTCGCTTAATGACGTCAAGATAACTTTCCCCACCAATTGCGGTGGGATCGTAACGATCTGGATGATTGCGAAAATTTTCAAATTGGTCGGGGTATTGGTGTTTAACATCATCAAATTTCATGCCTTCCATCTTCCCAAGATGAAATTCCTCAAGTCGTGAAAACAATGAAATCTTTGGGTGGCCCTTTAGTTTACGGTCAATTCTTTCAGCGGTAATCCGCGCCCGTTTGATCGGGCTGGCATAGACGTGACTAAACGTAACCGTCTCAAAATGCTTTGAAAGAAGGGCCATTTCATTGTAGCTTTCAGAAAGCAGCGGCGAATCGCCACCAGCTCCCTGATAACGGCTCTCTAAATTCCACTCGGTTTTGCCATGCCGCACAAAGAATATTCGTGTCAAAAGTTCTTCCTCCCATTGTGTCTATCACTTACACATTATGACAGGAATTAGCCCGAATTTCAAAGGAATTCGAGCTGAAAGAAGCCTTGATTTCACCAACGGAAATCCCGCATTTATCGCAACACAATTTCGCCGATCCCAATTCAAAATGAACTCAAATTCAACTCATGGGGCCGGCTCAAATGTCATAATTTCACTCGCATGTAATATCTTCTTCCATTTCCACTGATTGCGTGGTAACCTAAAGCTAACTCGTTTTCTAATCAACTTCTCATTTAATTGAGAATCCCGATTCTAAAAATTGTATTAGGAGGATATTGTGATGTTACAAACACTACTATTCGCACTTATTCCAATTCTTGTCACGGTTGGCCTCGGCTACTTTGCCGCCTACCGAAACGACTTTACGGATCACGATAGTCAGGTATTCGTTAAATTAGTAATGGATTACGCTTTGCCATTTAGCGTATTCGCTGGGATTTGGTCAACGCCACGAACCATCATCATTGCCGACATCCCCTTGGCTGGTTGGTTGCTTGGCAGCATGCTTGTCTGTTACCTGGTTCTCCTAATCGCCTACCATTTTGGCTTTCGAATTCCGCTTGACCTTGCTGCGCTGCGGGCCATGTCGGTTGCCAATCCGTCGGTTCCCTTCATTGGCTCGGCCATCTTGCCGCTGTTATTCGGTAACCAGGTCAGCGCCATTACGATTGGCCTCAGCACAATTAGCATTAACATTCTCATTTTGCCGGCTGTGTATGCCGCGCTTGCTCAGGAAGGCGAAATTACCTCCCTGCGATCCCGACTCATTGATACCTTTAAGAAGCCGTTGGTCATCAGCGCCCTGGCCGGCTTCATCATTGCGTTGGCCGGATGGCAGATGCCCGCAGAGCTTGAAAATACGTTCATGGTGCTCGGCAAGGTTGCCGGCGGGCTTGGCCTGTTTTCAATCGGGATTGTGCTGTTCACCAGAAGAATTACGATGAACGTCCCGATTGGCCTGAGCGTTTTTGCCAAGACAATTGCCTTTCCATGCATCGTCTGGTTGGTCATGCTGCTATTTCACGCCCCAGCCAACATTATCAATATTGTCGTGTTAACCTTGTCAATTCCGACGGCGACCCTGCCAACATCCCTAGCCATCCAATTCAAAATTAACGAGTCGGAAATTGCGTCCATTCAATTTTGGACAACAATTTGTGCGTTTATCACAATGCCAATTTTCATGTTCTTGGTCAGCTAATAAGACCATTCATGCACTTCTGGTCTGAAATCAATTTACCATTAATGATGATCAACTCAAAAACACGTGCTGCGAGCAACTTGCCCGGGCACGTGTCTTTTTGTCCAAAATCGATTATTGAATGCTAAACGTACTGCAAAATCTTTGAGTTCTTGTAAGCAGCGTCAATGATTGCCGACCCCAAGCACTCGTCGCCATCGTAAAAGACGACTGCCTGACCTGGCGTGATCGCGCGAACCGGAGCATCAAAATCAACCCGGACGGACTTGCCATCAGCACTCAAATGAACGGTGACGCCGGTATCCTTCTGACGATAACGGAATTTAGCCGTGCAGTGAAAGTCCTGACCACGATCAAGATTGTTAACCCAGTGGATATCTGAAGCTTCCAAATAATCAGCGTAGAGTAACTCGTTATGGTATCCCTTACCAACGTACAGGATATTCTTCTTCAAATCCTTGCCGACAACGAACCAGGGCTGATTATCAACCCCGTCGCCACCAATTCCAAGCCCCCGCCGCTGACCGATTGTATAATACATTAAGCCATCGTGGGTGCCCTTAACCTCGCCGTCGACAGTCATCATTTTGCCAGGAGTTGCCGGCAAATAATGACCGAGGAAGTTCTTGAAGTTCTTCTCACCAATGAAACAGATTCCAACCGAATCCTTCTTGTCAGCGGTTGCCAAACCAGCTTTTCTGGCGATTTCCCGAACCTCGGGCTTTACCAGGTTGCCGATTGGAAACATCACCCGATCAATCTGATCAGCTGATAACTGGCTCAAAAAGTAGGTTTGATCTTTGTTGCCATCAACGGCACGCAATAGATGGTTATGACCATCCTCATCACGGGTCAGCTGAGCGTAATGGCCGGTTGCAATGTAATCCGCTCCCAATTCCAAAGCATAATCTAAGAACGCTTTGAATTTGATCTCCTTATTACAAATGACATCCGGATCCGGCGTTCGGCCCTTTTTGTACTCATCCAAGAAATACGTGAAAACCCGATCCCAATATTCCTTTTCAAAGTTAACTGAGTAGTACGGAATGCCGATTTTATTGGCGACTTTGGCAACATCTTTATAGTCTTCAGTTGCCGTACAGACGCCGTTCTCATCGGTATCATCCCAATTTTTCATGAAAACGCCAATCACATCGTAGCCCTGTTGTTTGAGCAGATAGGCGACAACCGAAGAGTCGACGCCGCCACTCATTCCAACAACAACCCGAGTTTGACTGTTGTCTTGCATAAAACCACCATCATTTCAATTAGATTCTGGAGAATCCACGAGTGAAGGTCGTAATTTCCAGTAAACTATATATTAACGCATTCAATCGCTAAATACCACTGATGGCCTGGAAAAACTTAATTAAAGTAAGCGGCAATCAATTTCTGGACCGCCTGGTTGTCGCCCGGTTTTCCAATTGACACCCGCAGCCAACCGGGCTTCAACCCGTTGCGCAGCAGATAGCCATTTTTCAACAGATAAGCGTGTAAGCCATCAGCATCCCCCGCCTTAAAGAAAACGAAGTTGGCGGCTGATTCGTAAAACGGTAGCTTTTGTTTGGTTAAAAAATGCTGCCATTTCACCCGCTCGGCGCTGACCGTTGCAACCACCCGCTTAACAAACTCCTGATCATTGAACGCGGCAGTGGCGGCAATTTCAGCAAAGGTGCTCAAATTGTATGGGAGCCGGGCAGCCTGCAGATAGCCCATTAACGGCTCACCGCAAACAGCGTAACCAACCCGAAAATTCGCCAGCCCATAGGCTTTAGAAAAGGTCCGCAAAACCACCAAGTTGGCAAACTGTTTGGTTAGTTCGATCATGCTTGCCTGTTTATCATCAACGAAGTCAATGTAGGCCTCATCAACAATGACGGTAACCGTTTCGGAAACGTCCGTCATGAATGACTGAACGGCGGCCGCGGGAATGAACGTCCCGGTTGGATTATTGGGATTGCAAATCCAGATCATTTTCGTCTTATTGGTAATTTCCTTCTTAATGGCTGCCAAATTGATTGTCCCGGCCGCGTCTAAATCAACCGGCCGAATTTTGGCCCCTTCAATTTGGGAATGTAACTGGTACTCCGAAAAGGTTAGTGCCGGGTCGATCACTTCATCTCCCGGTTCCAAAATAACCCGACAAAGTAATTCAATCACTTCATCCAACCCGTTGCCAAATAGCAAATTAGTTTCATCAATGTTGAACCGGGTAGCAATATTTCGCCTTAACGTTTCGACATTGCTATCCGGATAAAGGTTCGCGTCAGCAAAGTGCCACTTCTCAAGTGCTTTGGCAACTTCCGGGGATGTCCCAAAAGCGTTTTCGTTTGCCGAAAGCCGGACTAAAGATGCCAAACCATACTGCTTTTTCATATCAGCTAACGTCTGTTCCGGGACGTAGGGATCCAAGTGCGTAACGGTTTCTTTTACCATGAGTGACCTCCAATAAGAATTAAATTGCTTCAATTATATGGTGTTTCCTTCATTAATATAAGTTAGTTAATGGTTACCACTTTTTAATTTCTTGGCGGTCATGAATTTTGCTTTGGCGACCTTCGCGGCTGGCTAATTCTTCGCGAATTTGCTTGGGGGTAATGCCGCGCTCCGCCATTAAAACTTCCACGTGGTAGGCCAGATCAGCAACTTCCAAGATGAAGTCGGGATCTGAATCATTCTTCGCGGCAACCACCACTTCGGTGGCTTCCTCGCCAACTTTCTTCAAAATTTTATCCAGTCCACGGGTAAACAGGTAATCGGTATAGGATCCCTTTTCAGGATTTGCCTTTCGTTGCTCAATCAAATCATATAGTTCGGATAAATTCTGTTCTTCTGCCATTACGCTTTTTCCTCCTCTAATACTGTCCGGTAAAAACAACTCGTGTGCCCGGTGTGACAAGCTGGCCCAGCGGGAATCACCCGCATTAGCAGGGTATCCTCATCGCAATCAATGTCAATCGAGACAATCTGTTGGGTGTTGCCGCTAGTGGCGCCCTTGTGCCACAATTCTTGCCGACTACGGGACCAAAACCAGGTTTGGCGGGTTTTCAGGCTCCGCTGATAACTTTCTTCATTGACGTAGGCCATCATCAAAACGGCGTTGGTATTATTATCCACGACGATCGTTGGAACTAATCGATCGGGATACTTTGTAAAATCAGGTGTTAACGTACGATCACCCCATCTTTTTTCAATTCTTTCTTCACATCGCTAATTGTCAGTTCACCAAAGTGAAAGACTGAGGCGGCCAGGGCCCCGTCAACGTCGGCTTGCTGAAAAACTTCTGGAAAATCAGTGACCTTGCCGACCCCGCCGGACGCAATTACCGGCACCGAAACGGCCGCGGTCAATCGCTTATACAATTCGATATCATAACCACTCTTGGTACCGTCCTTGTCCATGCTGGTAACTAAGAGCTCGCCAGCGCCTTTGGCAACGCCAGTCTTGGCCCATTCAATGGCGTCCAAATTGGTTGGCGTTCGACCACCGTTTACATATACCTGATACGACTGAGTTTGTGGGTTAAATTTGGCATCGATTGCCAGAACGACACATTGACTGCCAAATTTTTCAGCGCCTTCCGAAATTAAATCCGGATTCTGCACCGCCGCAGAGTTAACCGCGGTTTTATCAGCCCCCGCTTTAAGCAGGGCCATCATATCAGCAACGCTATGAATCCCACCGCCAACCGTCAGGGGCATAAACACCTGACTGGCAACCTTCTCAATCGTATTGACAATTGCCTTTCGTTTTTCGTTTGTCGCGGTAATGTCAAGGAAAACCAGTTCGTCGGCGCCCTGCTTTTGATAGGCGGCCGCAATATCGGTGGGATCGCCAACATCCTTTAAATTCACAAAATTAACGCCCTTCTTGACCCGGCCGTGATCCACATCCAAGCACGGAATAATCCGTTTAGCTAACATTTTGGTTCACCTCCGCGAGGGTTTCAATCGGTAGATCGCCGGTTGCCATGGCACGGCCAACAATGGCAGCTTTAATCCCGGCCTCTGCCAGCCGTGACAAATCCGCAACGTTGCGAATGCCACCAGAAGCAATCACCGTTGTCTGGGGAAAACTCGTCTGCAGGTCGCTTAGCTGGTCGACGTTGGGGCCGGTCATCGTCCCGTCACGAGAAATATCGGTGGCGATAAAGGTGTTCACGCCAAATGCGACCATGGATGCCATTAGGTCCGCCATTTTAACGGCGCTCTGTTCCAGCCAGCCGGCAACGGCGACCATGCCGTCCTTGCCGTCAATGCCGACAACAATTTGGTCAGCGCCGAACTGCTTGATGGCTTCCTGAACCAGGTCGGGATCGTTTAACGCGGCCGATCCCAGAATCACCCGGGAAACGCCGGAAGTTAAGTAGGAATTGATTTGGGAGAGGGAGCGAATCCCGCCGCCGACTTCAACTGACAGGCTGGTTTGCTGACAGATATCCTGAATCACTGCCCGGTTAACTGGCCGACCGGATTTAGCCCCGTCCAAATCAACCAAATGCAGATTGGTCAACCCGGCCTTTTCAATGGCTAACGCCTGCTTAACGGGTGATTCACTGATAATCGTGGTTTTATTGAAATCGCCCTGGTACAGACGAACACTTTCCTGACTTTTAAGATCAATTGCGGGAATAATCTGCATTCGATACCATCTCCTTAAATTTTGTAAGCCCGGCAAGACCGACGTCACCGCTCTTTTCGGGATGAAACTGCATGCCGATCACGTTTTCTTGCCGGACGATACTCGGGATTTCAACGCCGTAATCAACACTGGCTAAAATCCGTTCGGGAGCGGTTTTCACGTAAAATGAGTGCACGAAGTAACTATATTGTTTGTCAAATACCTCAGCAATCGGATCGGCCTGCTTGAGGTTGTTTTGATCCCAGCCCATGTGAGGAACCTTCACGCCCAGATCACTTGGAATGGCAACCACCTCGCCGGAAATAAGCGACAGGCCCTTTGTATCACCAAACTCTAAACTCCGATCAAATAGCAGCTGCATCCCCAAGCAAATCCCCAGCATTGGCGTTCCCTGCTTGGCAACCTCACGCAGCACGTCGACTAAATTACGGTCTTCCAAGGCATCCATTGCTTTTTTAAAAGCCCCAACGCCGGGAAGAATCACCCCGTCGGCGGCCAGGATTTCGTCTCGATCCGCGCTCAGGCGATTTTCAACGCCCAAGAAGTCCAATGCCTTCTTCAAATTTCTGGTATTACCGGTATCATAATCAATGACAATAATCATCAGATAACCCCCTTAGTTGATGGAATCCCCTTAATCTCAGGATTGAGCGTGACCGCAGCTCGTAAGGCCCGGCCCAGCGCCTTAAACAGCGTTTCAATTTTGTGGTGGGTGTTACGCCCATAAAGCACGGCGGCGTGCAAGTTCATTTCTGCATTAAAGGCAAAGGCCTGAAAGAAGTCTTCCGTGACTTCAGTGTCGTAGCCGCCAAGGTGATCATTGGCAAATTCAGCGTCAAACACTAAGTATGACCTGCCGGATAAGTCAATCACAACTCGGCTTAAGGTTTCGTCCAGCGGGATTAAAGCTGATCCAAACCGTTCAATCCCCGCCTTATTGCCAAGCGCCTGCTTTAATGCAAGCCCTAAAGCAATGCCAACATCCTCGGTTGTGTGATGCGGATCGACTTCCAAATCCCCCTTGGCTTTGACAATCAACCCAAACCGGCCATGCTTGGCAAACGCCGTCAGCATGTGGTTAAAGAATCCAATTCCAGTATCGACATCAATTGTTGAATAATCATCGAGGTTCAGTGTCAGTTCAATTTGCGTTTCTTCCGTATTTCGTTTAATCGTTGCTGTTCGCATCATGATCGCTCCTTAACTAATTTTTTCTCAACGGCTGCTTGATCGGCCGTTTGTAAATGATCGATTAACGTCTTAATTTGGGGCTGGTATTGCCGCAGGGCTAACCGGTTGACGACCAGCTTCGTGTTAACCGGCTGTAATTTGGCATAAACCCGCAGGTTGTTTTCCCGTAATGTGTTGCCGGTCTCAACAATGTCGACGATCGCGTCAGCCAAACCAATCAGTGGCGATAATTCAACCGATCCCTCAATTTTAATAATCTCCACATCCTCACCAATGCCTTCAAAATAACGTTTGGTGATGTTTGGATACTTGGTAGCGATGATCTTTCGCCGCTGTTGCTGGGGGTTAAAATCAGCGGTCGACGCCAGAACAAACCGACACTGACCGACACTCAGATTCAGCATGGCGTACTGAGAATTTCCCTGTTCATCCAAAATGTCGCTGCCAACAATGCCCACCTGAACGGAGCCATTGTTCAGATACGTCAACACATCCGGGCCCTTCACCAAAATAAATTCATACCGGGGATCATCATTAAAGATGAGCTTGCGCCCCTTATTCCGAAGGCCTGAGCAATCAATTCCGCTGGCTTCCAGTAGCGGAAGAACCTGCTGTTCTGTCCGCCCCTTGGTTAGGGCAATTTTAATGGGTTCCATGAGCTTACCTGCTTTCTGTTAAATCGATCAAGTCACTATCGTTACTGTCTGCGAGCTGCTTAGCGGCTTGCTTTGTCTCTGCCAAACACAACGTTGCGTTCGGTACCTCTGCGAGCTTCTGTTCGGCAAGCTGCCACTGCTGGTCATCGAAGTAGATCAACGTTTGCTTCGGTTCAGGCGGCAGTGGGGTGCGTTCAACCAACGCGTCAACGTCAAACGCCAGGCCGACAGCGGACGCCTTAACTTTCTGAAAATTCGTCAGGAGGTTATCGTAGCGCCCGCCGCTGAACAAATAATCGGCCGACTTACCGGTAAATCCCCGAAATGCCATGCCGGTATAGTAACTTTGCGGCGACCGGACACTCAGATCCAAAGTCACCTGATCATCTGGAAACTGTTGATTAATAAATTGTTTGGTGGCAATCAAATCATCAATGATTTTTTTGAGTTCCGACGTCTTTGGCAGCGTCTGAACCACCGAAATCACCTTGTCGAAATCACCAAACAGCCACGGCCATTCAGCTAGGAACGGCGCAAATTCCGTTTCTTTTAGGGGTGACCAGAGGCTCTCGTAACGGCTTAAATCCTTGGCGAACAACGCTTGTTTAAGACTGTTACCGGTTGGCTCCGGTAAGTTCAACTGTCGAACCACCGTATCGACGAATTTCGCCTGACTGATTTCAACCGTCACGTCATTTAAATTCATTGCCCGACAACCGGCTAACGCCACTGCCAAACACTCCCAGTCAGCCTTGATGCCCTTGTACCCAATAATCTCAATTCCGGCTTGGGTCGTCTGGTTATAGCTGCCAGACAAGCGTTTCTTCACCCGAAATACGTCGCCGCTGTAATACCATTTAACCGGCAGATCGACGCCGGTGGTGCTCATGACACGGGCAACCGGGAGTGTCAGGTCGGGACGCAGGACTAGGGTTTCACCCTGCTCGTCCAAAAACTGGTACGGCCGATAGTTGTCGGTACTCAAAGGTTCAAATACGTCGGAGTATTCAACAACCGGGGTGGTCAATTTACGAAAGCCACGTTCCTTAAAGATTTTCAGCAGCTTCATTTGAATCTGTTCCTTGACTTCAGCCTGGGTGCCAAATTCATCGCGGGTGCCGTTAGGTAAATTTTTGTTTTTCATTTTGCCACTTCCTTGGATTATTATGATAAATTTTGCTCATTGATAAAGCGTTGATCATTTGCGTTAAGATCAGGATTTTCTGAAATAAAAAACGTCCTCGAAAACTGAATTTCAGTCTTCGAGGACGAATTTTAATCGCGGTTCCACCCCAATTTGCCACTACCTCACGATAGTGTGCCTTACGTTGCCAGCAGCTAGTCATCGACACTTGGCCAATAACAGCTGTGGTAACCCTGATAACGCTAAACTTGCGAATCGATCTACTTGGTTCAATCGGTTAGTTCATAGATGTGTGTTCACCGATCCAAACGACTCCTTCTCAGCCGCGGAGCTCTCTTTACATTTAAAACCGGCTACTTCTTCTAATCAAAACTTTATTTTATTAATAATCTTTAATTTATAAGAAATCCCTCAATTGTCAAATCAAGTGCAACACT
>NZ_AZFZ01000130.1 GCF_001435895.1 Lentilactobacillus parafarraginis DSM 18390 = JCM 14109
ATTTCTGTTCGGATTAATTATAGAATTTGCCAATTCAAATTGACAGTTAACTTAATTTAAGTTATATTAACCAGCGAAACCACGAGAAATGGAAATGTTGCTTTAAATTGTCATGTGAATTTATTTCAAACAAGCTGAAGGAGCAATTTGTTTTTTAAAATTCGGATAATTTGGAGACTTTAGAAAGCGATTACATTTCTTAAAAATATTAAAAGGGGTAAACGTAATGAAGGAAACCAATATTAACTGGAACGCTGATTATGACGTTGTTGTATTAGGATTTGGGGGCGCCGGTGGAACCGCCGCACGGTTTGCCGCTGATAACGGGGCAAAGGTGCTAGTTGTTGATGCTGCACCATTTGGTCACGAAGGTGGAAATACCCGTTACTCTGCACAACACGTTGCGATGGCAACTGATCGCAAAAAAATTGGCGACTACTACGCCCATTTAACAGAACCACTTTCAATTAACCAAAAGACATTGGATACATACTTAGATGGTTTTGTGGATATGCCGGACTATTTCAAAAAGTACTTTGGGATTGACGCCTTTGTTTGGTCACGCGATGTCAAAGCTGGAGACAAGCTTGATAAGAAGGAACACATGGCCGAGTACCCAGAATATGAAGGCAGCGATACATTTGATTTTGCCCTAGTCCACAATCAAGATTTCGATGCTGGACTATGGAAGACAATTCGGAAAACAGTTTTGGACCGCAGCGAGAACATTGATGTTTGGCTAAAGTCGAAGGCATGCAACTTAATTCAAAATAATGAGAGTGGGGAAGTAACGGGGGTCGTTGTTGAGCGAAACCACGAAAAATATTACATTCACGCTAAAAACGGGGTCGTTCTTGCAACGGGTGGTTTTGAAAATAACCACCAAATGCAGCAAGACTACCTCCACATTCACAAACTGACACCATTTGGCACGCTGTACAACAAGGGTGACGGGATTTCAATGGCGCAAGAAGTTGGCTCAAAGATGTGGCATCTCGGTAACTATGAATCATTGGGAGTCGTGCCAAGTTACACGTTTGCTGAAGAAGATGGTGTTCAAGGTCGACAAATTGGTCACTGGACTAAGCTGTACAACGGATCAATTGTTGCGATAGCTGATGACGGAACCCGGTTCATGAAGGAAGATGCCAAGTTCCGTCATGGTCACATTTACGAACACGGCGAGTATATTTTGCCACACGCCTACGACAATGCCTGGCTGGTATTTGATCAGAAACAATATGACAAATTTGTAGAAGAAAAGAAGCAAAATGGCCAGCTAAGATATATTCCATTTTTAGACAAGACGGTTTCTGCAGACTCATTAGCTGAATTGGCAACAAAAGTCGCTGTTCCAGCTGAGAACTTAACGAAAACAATTGCACAATTCAATGAGTTCGCTAAGAGTGGTGAGGATTTGGCATTTGACCGTGCAGCTACATCAATGGACGCATTTGATAACGGAAAAGTTTACGCCATTAAGTTAGCACCAGCTGTACTGAATACCCAAGGTGGCCCAGAACGAAATGAAAATGCTGAAATTTTAAGTGTTAATGGCGAACCAATTTCGCATTTATACGGTGCGGGTGAACTTGGCGGAATCTGTACGAATCGTTATCAAGGTGGCGGTAATTTAGCAGAATGCCTTATTTTCGGTAAGATTGCCGGTGAAAATGCGGCAAAACAAAAGAATGATCAATCAGTTGAAATCGAGAAACCACTTCAGTCAATTAATGATTTAGTTGATGGCGAAAGAATCGATAACATCAAATTAGGACCCGACCAATACGTTGGAACTACTGAAGCCGGAATTGGTGGCAAGATTGTTGTTCGTGTCACATATAAAGATGAGATCATCAAAAACGTTGAAGTCCTTGAAAGCCATGAGACTGAGGGAATCGGTGCTGTTGCCATTAAAGAAATGCCGTCTAAGTTTGTTGAAGCGAACACCACGGATGTGGATATTATTTCGGGCGCATCATCTACAAACCGGGCATTGAAAGAGGCAGTGGAGAATGCGATTAAGAGTGCGACTAAGTAAGCTAACTATTTTCTGAAATTACTGAGGATATCAATACCCTTACGCTGGTATTTATTTGGGATGAAGCTTTTACGCATGGCAATCTGAGAATATGAATGCATACGCTGTGACTCATTAAAATGAATAATGGCAATTCCAGAAATACCCTTAATGCGGCTTTCAGGAATAAATGCGACGCCCATGCCTCGCTGAACAAGACTAATCATTAGTTCAAGTGTGTTGGCCATGTAGATAATGTTGGGTTGGAAGTCTTCAGTACGGCATGTTTCCATAAGTGCCTCTGTCGTTAGGTATTTATGGTCTCTTGCAATAAATTCCAAATCGCGTAGACGGTTAATCGAAATGTTGTCTTCGTTAGCTAATGGACTATCGGATTTAACAATGAGAACAAAGTCCGTGATTTGTAGTGTTCTTAGAAAATATTTTGGGTCGTTAAACGGCACATTCCATGAATAGACAGCCACATCAACTTTTCCAGCTGAAAGGTATTCGAGTGCTGATGATGACGGAACAAATGTTGGATTTAACATTGATGAGATTCCAGCACGGTAAAATTGTAAAACGAGGTCCGGCATGTAGAAGTTACCAGCTATACCTGAAAAGGCGATCCGAATTTTTTTATCATTTGCGTGGTCGACATCGTAATTAAGACTTTTTATATTCCCTCAATTGTCAAATCAAGTGCAACACTA
>NZ_AZFZ01000131.1 GCF_001435895.1 Lentilactobacillus parafarraginis DSM 18390 = JCM 14109
TAAAAAGCTTGTTTTAAGACAGACCCTAGTCGACTTGGGGAATTCGGTATTTGGAAATAAACTCGAAGAACTGTCGGCGTTTATTAAGGGTTATCGGGAAGGGCAACAGCATTCGCAACCGTAACCATTACCCCCTGAATTTTTCAGTAAAACAAACTTAACGCAAACAAGGTTCCCCAATGAGCGAACAACTCACTAGGGAACCTTGTTTTGATGATAAAATCAATTAGTTATGGCTTTAGTTTACCTTGGTCTCAATCTTTCCCAGCCCATCAATCTCACTGGTAAAGACATCGCCGGATTTTAAGAAGACTTGTGGATCGCGGCCAACGCCGGTGCCGCTTGGCGTTCCGGTAAAGATCAGATCGCCGGGATATAGTTCGATAACGCCGGAAATGTAAGAAACCAATGTCTGAATATCGAACAGCATCTGGCTAATCGTGGCCTTCTGCATGGTTTCGCCGTTGACTTTCGTGATGATATTTTTCGAAACGATATCGTCGGTATCGGCAATGGTTGAAATGTAAGGGCCAATTGGTGAATAATTGCGAAATGATTTTCCGAGATCGAACTGGGTGCTGGGGCCATCGATTGATTGAAGCGTCCGGTCGGAAATGTCCTGGCCAACCATATAGCCGGCAATGGCGTCCTCTGCGTCTTCACGGCTGATATTTCTGCCGCCGTTACCAATCACAACGATCAGTTCAGACTCCCAGTCGACCGTATCACCGCTTAGATGAATGGAATTTGCGGGCCCGGCAAGCGAACTCACAAATTTGTTGAAGACGTTTGGGCGTTTGGGACGCGCGGTCGCCATTTCTTCCATATGGTCAATGTAATTGAACCCGATCGCCGGTAATTGGCGCGGATGGGTAACCGGTTGTTCGAACTTGGTGCCGTCAATCGGTTCGGCGTTGTCGTCATTAATGATTGCTTTGTCCGAAATGTTAATCAATACCTTAGATTCAAAGCTCTGCCAATCATTCAAGATATCGTCGATTGAGTCATAACCAGTAATCGGAACGCCCCACAACTGATCGTTCTGGAACGCGACAAATGTCGGCTTTTGATTATACATTGCTAATTTCAAATCCTAATCCCTCCTGGCATCCTTCAATTAACGCATGGTAAGTTTAGTATACACCTTAAATATCAATTCGGAAAAGAATTCCAGAAGGCCTGGAGCTGTTTTTTTAGCTGATCGGGTTGGTTGATGACCCGAACGTTCGTCCAATGGTCCGGAAAAATATTTCGGTACCTGGCCTGGCTAAACCGGTGGTCCATCAAAACGATGACCCCCTTATCGGTTGTGGTGCGAATCACCCGGCCAGCTGCCTGGCTCACGTTGTTGAATCCCGGCAGTTGGTAAGCGTAGGAAAATCCCTGGTGGTTAAGCTGATCGAAATAGTCGCGGATCAAGTTGGCTTCGTCGTTAATGCCGGGCAGGCCAACGCTGACAATGCCAACGCCGATGAGCTGATCATTTTTGAGATCGATGCCCTCCGAGAAAATCCCGCCAAGCAGCGCAAAGCCGACCTTCGTCTGTTGCGGATCGGTTTGAAATTCCCGCAGGAACTGTTGGCGGGCGGCATTATCCATGTCGGCTTCCTGGCGAATAACGTGGACGCTGGGATACTGATCCATAAATTGATTCAGAACGGCTTCCAGATAAGCCATTGACGGAAAGAAGATCATGTAATGACCGGCCCTCTGGGAAATGAGCGTGGCGATGGTCTGGCAAATTGGCTGAATGCTCTGCTGCCGGTTGGCATACAGGGTGTTGATGTTATTGGCGATGATGACCTGACAATTTTTGGCGGGAAACGACGATGCTGACACCATTTGCAGGCTGTTGGATTCGTTTCCCAACACCCGTTGGTAGTATGAGATCGGACTGAGGGTCGCGGAGAATAGGATTGCCGCCCGCCCCAGGTCAAGGCTTTCTTTGAGCCATTTACTGGGATCCAGGCAGAACTGGCGGAAAATCACGTCGTGAGTGGTCGTATCATTGATAATTCGGGTTCGGTAGGCATCATCGTAATATTGGCTGATCAGGTAGTAATGCCGGCATTTTAGGTAGTAATCGACGACCGCGTCAACGGTGTCGGATGGCTTGCGGTTGGCCAGCCACTCGTGAATGGCGCCAATCAGATCGTTTAACGTGGCGTTGAAGTTGGTCACCGGTGCCAACTGGGCGATCTGATGATCGGGCGATTCTTCGGCGTCCTTGCTGTAACGCTTGAACGAGCGCTTCAAGGATCGGAGCTTTTGGATCACCTTTTGGTTGGCGGCTTTTTTGGCGGATAATTTGGTGACCAGCGAATCAATGGGTTTCATGGTGAGGGTCGCCGAGTACATCTCCCGGGAACGCTGAACCAGGTTGTGAACTTCATCGACCAGGAAGCAATTTTGCTTATCCGGCACCGAGAAAAACCGCTGCAGATGTACCTGAGGGTCGAACAAATAGTTGTAATCGCAAATGATGACATCACAAAACAGGCTGACGTCGAGGGAAAATTCAAACGGGTCAACCTTGTGCTTCTCAGCGTAGTGTTCAATTGTTGGCTTGGTGATCTGATCCTCGTGTTCGACAATGTCCTTGATGGCCGGGCGAATTCGGTCGTAATAGCCGACTAGGTAGGGGTTGGTCTCCGGTGGCACATCTCTTTCAGCCGCGAAGGTAATCTTATCCTTAGAAGCTGTCTAAAATCTCTTAAGTAA
>NZ_AZFZ01000132.1 GCF_001435895.1 Lentilactobacillus parafarraginis DSM 18390 = JCM 14109
TTTACTTTAACTTTGGGGGTATAGCTCAGGATGCCAGATCGTCATTCTTATGCTAAACTATTTAGGTTCGTTAAACAGTATCCTAATTTCAATATTGCGACTCACCTGCAGCAGTTGGCGGATCACTTGGACATTGCCAGCCAAACAATCGTGTTTATGATTCAGGTATTTTTAGAACTCGATTTTATTACTGTTCAGGACGAGGTCGTCAATCTTAATCCAAATTATCGTTCCAAGAATTTATCGTCAGCTCCGAGCTATCAGTTACGTGAGGAGCAGTTAGAAGCTGAAAAATCACTTCTTGCTTCTAACACGAATGAGTTAGTCAGTTTCGTTCAACATTGTTTGGCCGACTGACGAAAGGAAGAAAGAATATGTCAATTGATTTTTCTAAGTACATTGCGTCCTACCCAGATTTTCCCGAGCCCGGAGTCTTGTTTCGGGATATTTCGCCAATGTTGGAGAATGGTGACGTTTATCGTGCCGCAACTGACCAGATCGTTCAATTTGCCCAGGACCGAAATGTTGAGATGATCGTTGGACCAGAAGCTCGAGGATTCATCGTGGGATGCCCAGTTGCTTACCAAATGGGGGTGGGCTTTTCACCTGCCCGCAAGAAGAATAAGCTTCCCGGCGAAACGATTGAAGAGAGCTACGGCACGGAGTACAGTCAATCTTCACTGTATTTACGGACCAATGCTGTGAAGCCTGGTCAACGAGTTTTAGTGACCGATGATCTGCTTGCAACCGGGGGAACGATCGATGCAACAATTCGTTTGGTTGAAAAGCTTGGCGGAATCGTTGTTGGAACGGCCTTTTTAATTGAATTAACGGAATTAAAGGGCCGTGATAAGATCAAAGACTACGATTTCTTCACCCTATTGAAGTATTAAGGCTACAAAAACGATTGGATGAGAATGCTAGCTACTTGAGAATAATTGTTGCTGGTATTCACATATTAATTTACAACTGATTCAACAATTGATATAATGATATCTGTTGTGGAGAGTTGGCAGAGTGGTAATGCACCGGACTCGAAATCCGGCGAACCGGTTTTGCGCCGGCGCGCAGGTTCAAATCCTGTACTCTCCTTATGGCAGTAAGCATTGTGTCGCATGGTAGGTTAACCACCCGCCATGCGGCATTTTTTGTTTTAGAAGGAGCCGGTTGCACAGAAGCTCATCCGTGAATGGTGGGGCGGCTGATCAATTTATTTAGAACCCATTGCCCGGCGCGGGCGATTCAAAAATGGGCTTTTACATTGTTGGAAGAGCTTCCTAACCGTTGTAAAAAATAGGAGCGTTGTAATTGTAAGAAATTACGACGCTCCTATTTTTAAATTAGTGACCGGATAATTCGATTAATTTTAGGCGATGAACTGATTGAAGATCACCTGATAGAATGCTTATTTTTCAGGAGTCATTTTTGCTTTGATAAACCCAATGACTGCTGGGATTAAGGACACGACCACAATTCCAATAATCACCATTGAAAAGTTTTCTTTTACCAGCGGGATGTTTCCAAAGTAATAGCCCGCACCGCAGCAGATGGCGACCCATGATATGCAGGCAGCTGCGTTGTATTTGATGAATTTCCGATATGGGAAGTTACTGGTTGCCGCAACAAAGGGGATTAAGGTCCTGATGATTGGCATGAACCTTCCAAGAAAAATTGCCATGGCCCCAAATTGGTCAAAGAAACTTCGTGCTTTGTTGAGGTCCCGTTCCTTAATGAACTTACCAAGCACCCGATGTTTGGGGATGAGTTCACCAAATTTGCGGCCCAGGTAAAAGTTTAGCGAATCACCGGCAACCGAGGCAATCAGAAATAGGATGATGAAGGCCCAGATGTTTAGCCCATAGGTTGCGTTTGCCGCTAACGCTGCGGCTGCAAACAGCAACGAGTCTCCCGGAAGGAACGGAAAGATGACAATCCCGGTTTCGATAAAGATAATGGAAAATAGAATGATATACGTTGAATTGCCAAATGTATTAACAATGTTAATCAGATGATCATCGATGTGGAAAATAAAATCGATCAGTGTACTCAAAGCATCAGATCCTTTCGATATTTTTATTGATTTTACCAAACATTTCATTTGTTTTGTCAGTTGTGAAAAGACTTTAAACAAAAATCAACTTTTTGGTATAATCAGTGTGGAAAGTTTTTAGTAGATCAATTATGAGAAGAAAGAAGATGATGATGGTGCTAAAAGTGGGCATGAAAGTTCGCGGAACCGTTACAGGAATTCAGCCCTATGGGGTGTTTGTTGACCTCGGAGATCAAAACCAGGGCTTAATTCACATCAGTGAGTGTCGTTCAGGGTATGTTGCCGATATTAATCAGTTATTTTCGGTTGGTGATTCTGTTGAAACGTTGATCATTGATATCGATGAATTCACTGGTAAAATTAGTTTATCGACGCGTGCGCAAGCTGTTAATTTGAATGTTTTAAAGCATCTAAAGCCCGTTCATCGGCGACGTTATCATTATTGGACCGACTATCAGTTATCCATTGGATTTACTTCTTTAGCAGAAATGCGTGGCGAGTGGCTGAATGAAGCCGAGAAAATTTTTTAGAAATTCAAATTTTTACTTGACCGGTCTTCGATATCTTGGTAAACTAGTTTTCGTTGCG
>NZ_AZFZ01000133.1 GCF_001435895.1 Lentilactobacillus parafarraginis DSM 18390 = JCM 14109
TGTGGCCGTCAAGTTCAACTGATCCAATTTCGCTCATTAAGATTGAGCCATTTTACCTATGTTTCGCTCATTAAGGTTGAGCCACCCTTATTCAAGCCTGATATGTAAATATTCAGGACTTTTTTCTACCTTTAATTACCTAATCATCAAAGATTGTCTGACGATGGGTAATCCGATAACTTTCGCCAACCAGTTCAATGACTTGGGATTTCTGGATCATTCGATCCAGAAAGGCACCGGTAATTACCTCATCACCAATGACTTCGCCCCATTGTTCGGGGCTTTTATTTGACGTAATGATAAATGAAGTCTGTTCATACAATTTATTGATGAAATGAAAGAATAAATTAGCTTCCATTTTATTCAGGGCCATAAACATCAAATCATCCAAAACAATCAAATTAGCTTTATATAAACGCTTTAGCCGGGTTTGAGATTGATGTGAGATTGTTTCGGTTTTTAAAACTTTTATCAGCTCACCCATCGTAAGAAAGATTGCGCTGTAACCGTGCTCGATTGCCTCGACGCACAAGCCAATGGATAGGAAAGTTTTTCCAACACCGGTTGGTCCTAAAAGAATTAAATTATAGCTTTGATCAATCCAATTTAATTCACGCAGTTCATTCATTTGTTTACGACTTAACGCTGGCTGAACGGTCAAATCAAATTCATCCAGTGAACGCTGATAAGGCAATGCCGCCCACCTTAAACGTCGTAAGCGTGCCTTTTCGGCTCGCGCTTGCTGTTCGTGTTCTAAAACCGATAAAAGAAAGTCGCCGTAGGTGGCTTCATGTGTATTGGCGGTTTGAATAAGTTCTGAAATAACCTTCGCCGTGGCACTCAACCGCAATTCCTGCATAATGGTTTGAATCTCTTTAGTTTGTTCCATAATGAGCTCCTTTTAGTATCTGAGTGTAAGTCGCTAATGGCCGCACTTCTGGTTGAATACTTTTTAGCTTCTCTTTGGTTGCTTGAGAAACCGGTAATTCAATTGCTTCGGCCTGCAGTCGCTCCAAGTGCGCTTCATAGCCGGGAAGTGTCGCCAAAGTTGTCTTAAATTCTGAAGCACTAACCAATTGATTATCCAGACAAAATTGGAGACTCTTATCTAACTCTTTCTTGGAATAAAGGCTCTGTAATCGCAAAATTACCTGCATTTGATCACGGATATAACGCGGATACTTTTCATGAATTTGTTGCACAAACTGTTTAGCGGCCTTTACCTGGCTAAACATTTGGACAACTTGTGCCTTTAGCTCTGGAATTCCAATTTGTCGGTTTCGACGGTCATTAGAACGCTGGATTAAGCGTCCTTTGGCGTGGGAGACCTGGTGCGTTGCTAAGATTTCACCGGTTTCCTGATCGATAATCCGCAACTGTTGTTTTTGAATTTGTAGAATAACTTTACGCCCATGAACGTCATAGGACCCAAAGGGGACACTATAGCGATTACTCTGATACATAATCGTGTTATCCTTGCGGATCGTTCGCTTGATGACTTGTTTAGTCACTGGTTGATACTGTGCGATTGGCTGTAGATAGGACTGCTCTTTTTGAAAAACCACTGCCGGAATTTGTTTGGTGCCATTATGCTGCTTGCCATTCCCTCGTCGCTTCAACCACGCCATTGATTCAAGATTCCAAGTACTAAGATCTCTAAAAATACGGCCTCGGGCAAAACTGTTTTTAACAAATTTCACCACGTTTTCAATTTTCCCTTTGGATTCCGGATCAAAGCCCCGGCATTCAATTACTTCAAACTTTTCTGCCTGATGAAAGGCTTGAAAAGCTCGTGTAAAAATAATTTCACCATTGTTTTCACTGACAACGATGATCCGGTCTTGATCGTAAACAATTTGTTTAGGTTTTCCACCTAGAAATTTAAAAGTATGCTGTAAGCAACGAATTAAATCTGCTGTTGTAAACGGTGTTTGCTGCCATTCAACGTATTTATAACGGGAATGAGCTAACACAAAGGCATAGAAATATAGCTTTATTCGACTACCGGAGGTAGTGGTCTGCCAGGTTTGACCAAAATCAACTTGTCCTTGTAAGCCCATTGGTAATTCCGGAACAGCTTCATACTGGCGTCGCTTACTATGCTTATCAAGTTTGTATTTTTTCCGCAGGTCACTGACATATCGCCGAACGGTACTTTCCGCAAAGCTACCATAATGACGTTCTTCCAACCAATCGCCAATCTGTGCTGCTGACATATCGGGATTCTTTCTGAGCCAATCAAGAATGGTTTCTTGGTAGTCGTCCAAGGCCTTTTTCCGGCTGCGCGTTGAAGCCAACCACTCAGACATTTCATTTTCATCACGGTCTAAATACGCTTTAACGGTATTTCTGGAAATGCTTAGTTTCGTCGCAATGCTTCTTCTTGA
Source organism: Lentilactobacillus parafarraginis DSM 18390 = JCM 14109 (assembly GCF_001435895.1). Classification (GTDB taxonomy): domain Bacteria; phylum Bacillota; class Bacilli; order Lactobacillales; family Lactobacillaceae; genus Lentilactobacillus; species Lentilactobacillus parafarraginis. The sequence continues at coordinate 2,388 of NZ_AZFZ01000133.1, forward strand.
GAATCCTTGATTCTTTAAATCAATAATTTTTGAGTATAATGCCAATTTTTTCACCTTTTTCGACCTCCAGCACAATTTATCTTCCTATTGTACTGGATTAGTTAATTGTTTTAGCCAAGTGGCTCAATCTTAATGAGCGTTTTTGGATTAACCTTATTGATCGAAATTGGCTCACTTTATTTTAGCAGTTACA
>NZ_AZFZ01000134.1 GCF_001435895.1 Lentilactobacillus parafarraginis DSM 18390 = JCM 14109
AAAAACAACATATAATCAATAACTATATTTTTACTTGATTAATTAAAACGCGCAAGGAATATGGAAAGTCCTTTACAGTCGTTAATACGCCACGATTTTGATAATACAAAGTTGCAAGCGTTGTTTAGATACGCTTTTGTGCTATTAAGAAGCTGTCCAAGATCTATTTTTTTGATATACTTCTATATAAAAAAGTATAGATCTTGGACAGCTTCTTAGATGCCTTTTTTTGTTATCAAAAAGGGCCTAGTACTTTTGGAATGGAAATACTTTCCAACACCAAAAATTCTAGACCCCTAAATTTGCGATCTACCACGTATGTTTAAATCAAATTTATTTTAAATATACCTTGTACAGTGAAGTTTATTGATTGTGTGATTTATGATAAAAGATTAATCTTTTATNGTAATACATAAGTTAAGCTCAATCTTATTTACGTTGGGCAAGGCCTTCACGAATAATTTTTTCTAAGACATCAACAATTTTTTCGTCATTCTCAAAAGCGATGCGTTTAACTTCTTTATATGTGCTCATGCGAAGTTGAACGGTTTTAGTTCTTTCTGTTTCGAATTGGTATGGACTTTTTAGATTTTTAAGTTGTTCAGATGCCTTTTTACTAACTTTGTTTAAAAAATCTTCTGCCATGATAAATTACTCCTCTAACTGTTGAATCCTAAGTAGTTGTTCATTAAGAACCATTTGGTACATTTGGATTGCTCTTTTATCCCAATGGTCTTTATTCCGTATTCCTTCATTAGCAAACGTTTTAACCCGTTCTTGAGTTCTAATTGAGTTTGAAAAGACCCCTTCGCCAAAAAAGTCTTTTGCTTGTGCAGAAATTTCAGTATCAACTTTGGCACGTGGCTTCATTAAGTACAATATGACACCAACTAACTGAAAACTTCCATTGTATTGTTCACGTAGTTCACCTAAATGCGTAGCTGTTTTTAAAGAACTTGTATATGACTGCTTTTGAGTTTGTAAGACAATTGAGATGAAATCTGAAGCCATGATTGCGTTATTAGTAAAGACATTTATTGTTGGTGGTACGTCAATAAAAATATAATCGTAATTTTGTTTTAACTTTGAAAGCATTTGTGGTAATAGAATATTACGTTTAACCCGACTAACTTTTTCTACAGCACCAATCCATAAAGACAATGTCCAATCTGTAGGAATCATATCAATTTGGTTTGTAACAGACACAATAGATTTAGACAAATTCCCTCCAAGAAGGCCCTCATATAATGAAAGTTCCGGCTTTAAATCGGCTTTATAAGTCTCCTTCATAATTTCAGTTGCATTTCCCTGGGGATCGAAATCTATCAGTAGTACTTTTTTCCCCTCTTGACCCAATAAATAGGTTTCCATTACAGTCAAGGTGGTCTTACCAACGCCACCTTTAAAGTTGAAGTTTAATAGTGTTTTCCCATTCATAGTAGCACCTACCTTTACATAAACATTTTACCATGATTTATGATTAATCACAAATTTTATATGATTTATGATTAATCATAAATCATATCATAAAACTATTTACTTAACCTTTGCAGAATGATATGCTTTGTTCATAAACAAAAAATCCCAATCCACTCGGGATTGGGATTTTTGCAGTATTGACAAGTAGCTATCTTGCAGCTACCTAGTCCAAGCAATTTTCACCGCCAAGTTAAAATTGCTTGAACAAATTGTAATCTTGTTTACGTGCTAATTATACCGCAAGCAAACCTTAAGGGGCAAGCAAAGGTAAACTAATTAAAACGAAGATAAGACCAATGGACTAAGTAGCTTCTAATAACTACTTAGTCCATTTTTAGTTCTTAAAAATTAAAAAAGTTGCCGAATTGCAACTCACAAACAAACACATGCTGGTGAATTTACAAAGTCCTCACTGCCAATGATGCTTTATAATTCAGTCAGAGCATATCAAATTTGTATTTTAGAACAAGTCTGATGTTTTAGCAACTCTCTTTGAAGACAGCATGTACAAGTCAATGAAGGGGAGTTTTATTATGGATCAAACAAATTTTAATTTTATTGAATCAAAAAAAGCTTATGAAACCCGTTTTTTTCAATTCCCACAAGTTTTACTATACGGAGAAAAATACAAAAAGCTAAGTGATAGTGCTAAGTTAGGATATATGATTTTACGTGATCGTCTAGATTACTCATTAAGAAACAACTGGATTGATGAGAAGAATCGAGTCTATTTCATTTTCACAAATCAAGAGCTTCATAATTTATTTGGCTGGGGCAATGCGAAAATTGTTAAAGTAAAAAAAGAATTAGAAAGGGCAAAGTTACTCTATCAAGTTAACTTAGGATTTGATCCGAAGAAAAAGAAGAATCTACCAAATCATCTTTATCTAGCTGACCTCGAAGTTACAACTAAAGACATTTACAAAAAAAAGATTACTAATGAAGAGCCGAAATCCCTTGATACAAGCGGAAG
>NZ_AZFZ01000135.1 GCF_001435895.1 Lentilactobacillus parafarraginis DSM 18390 = JCM 14109
GCTTTTTACATAGAAGTATATCAAAAATCATGGATCTTGGACAGCTTCTAAAGAATAGTTGCTGGTATCAACTTAGATTACAGGTGCATACCGCCGTCTTCATGTCGATTGCGGATTTGATGCTGCCGTTTCTTTTTAGTCATTTCCCACTCGGTATCTTTTAAGCCACGCGCTTGTTTCTGCCGTTTATAATCTTCATCGCGGGCATACAGGGCGGCCATAACAGCGTCACTAAAGGCTGTCTTTAAGTAGCGGTTCGGGCTAACCGGCTTGTAGTTCAATGGTTGATAACGTCCTATATTTGCTTTTCGGTACTGATCGTCCTTATCTTGTTGCTCTTTTAACTGCCTTTGAATTTTCTCAATCTGGCTGGTCTTGATAGTAGGATCAGCTTTACATTCACCAAGAAAAATTTGTTTAGTTCCGTCATGCTTTAAGACACGCTGTAAGTGGTGACTTCCTAGCTGATCTAAGCTAAGATGCCCCGACAAATAAGCCAAACCTTGTTGATGTTCTTGGGTACTAAAAACCTTCGGTGGGTTTTCTTGCCATTGTTCAATCGTCTCAACCTTACATGGTTTTAAAGCTGGATCATAATACATCACGGCTGTATAAGCCTGTTCTTGTCTAACTAGTGAAAGATCATCTAAATCACCATTTGGAAATGCTCTTTTCAAAACTTCATGGTATTGAGTTCGAATAACTTGTTTAACTGCCATGATTGTTCGTAAATCTTTGACTGCCCTAGTAATCTTTTGCTGTTCTTCTGGTGAATACTTTTCTAGCAGTCCTCTATCGACATGTTCTAAAGTTTCTAAGCTATCATTATGGATCATAAGCGTATATTTCAGATCAATTTTGGTTTCTTTTTCCTGTTGCATTAATAACTTAAAACCAACATACGGACGCTTAGTAAAGGTCAATAATTGTTGGGTTAATAAATCATCACGAATGTTCATTAAGCGTTCGTTTAATTCACTGCCTTTGAAAACTGTTTGCTCGCTATCAGTTTCCTTAATTAATTCTCGCCTTTCAGCTTGTGTGGTCTGTTCAAAATCAAGGTCTGGATAAAGCTTTTTTGCGGTTCGATCTACTACTTTATTCAAGAGTTCATCTGCCTTTTTTAATGAAATTTCTTGTTGGTTAATTATCAATAATTGTTTAGTCACATCTTTCCCGACTGCATGTTTAATTAGGGTGCTGTTTTTCCAATTAAACAGCATGCGCCGTTTATCATCTAAGCTCTCCAAACTGATATACGTTTTCAGTTCATGGCTTAACTCTTTAACCACCCGTTTTTCATTGAATGAGAAGTGTTTGCTTAGGCTATTTAAATGACCTCTATTAATTACTTTTTCTTGCATGTTTTTATAGCCAGCTTTGGACTTACGATAGTTCTTAACTTGTTGATTAAATTCTTTTCTTTCATGCCGCTTGCTATTGATTCCCTCGTGTTGCATTGGTGTTTCATCTATTCCCTGATCCGCAAATGATTTCTCGCTGATCCGATCGGGAATATTTTTTTGCTCTAAAACTTGATTTACACTAACCGCCCAATTGTGCCGCCATTGGGTAATTTTTTCTTTTTTATCCCAATCAACTAACCACACTTTTCTTGATCTTGGAAAACGACTATTTCCCGTATAAGTTTTGCTTCCATTTTCATCTAATATGTTTTCTCTTTTGCTTTTTAATCCCCATGTTCCGTCTGGGTTAAATGGACGATTAGTTAGCATAACATGAGCGTGCGGATTGTCTGAGTGATCTCTATGTATAGACACGTCGGCAACCATACCCTCATCAACAAAATTTTCTTGAACATATTTGGTCAACAATTCTTTCTGTTCATCTGAATTTAATTCAACTGGTAAAGCCACGTTAAACTCTTTTGCATAGCGTGAGTTTGCTCGCCGATCTTTTCTTTCTACTTCGTTCCATAGTTTCTCTCGATCACTCGCCCATTCTGGTGCATTCTTTGGTGTCAAAATAAAGCTTTCTGGCATAACCGATCGAGCATAAAAATAGCTTCGATCTTCTTTTTGATCAAATAACTTTTCGCCACTTCGGTAACTTGCTCCGGCAATTGCACTTCTTCCTTTACCAGCACTAATATTACTAAAGCTTATGTGGAAAATTGCCATGTCGGTCACAACCTTTCTTTGGTTCTATGGGTTTGATTTTTTTGTCGCCAACGGCGACTTCTTATACAACGATTTATCACAATAACACAAACAACTTTAGTTGTTGTGTGTAAGTGCGCATTGACCTCGTTCCACTCGGTCTTCTGAATTCCTTTAATTCAACTGTAGTGTATGACTTCCGCTTCGCTATTTCAACTTTCGTACTTTGACTTAACGTTCTCTGTATGATATAGT
>NZ_AZFZ01000136.1 GCF_001435895.1 Lentilactobacillus parafarraginis DSM 18390 = JCM 14109
TTTTGGTACCAAATTTCAGTATAGGAGCAAATTGTGGTAACCAATGCCGTTACAGTCAGAAAACCTTTAGTGTCAGGCACAATATCTTGTACTTCCACATCTAAAACCCGATCATCTGCTTCTAAAGCCTCTGTTAGTAATCGTTCGACTTCTGTTTGAGCATACGGTAACTCTTTGCCTAACAGATCTTCTAAATCATGACCATAATCTTCATCATAGATTGGATAAGCAAATCGAACCGTTTGTAGCAATTTATCGATTGCCTGTAGCATTGCATCTTTGCCATCCGTCATTTGAATAATTCGCCCAGCCTTAACCTGGTAAGTGTAGGTGGGGGAAGTTTCTTCTTCCACATCATCAGTTTCACCTGTGGTTGGACTGCCATCATCGTTAAGGTTTTGATCGATATCATCGTCTGCCTCCGTTTCAGTTACCACTGGAATGCTAGCATCATCTGTTAAATCTTGGACTTCATCTAATTCATCATTCAATTTGTGTCACCTAACTTTTCTAAAACTAAAAAACGTTGACCACCATCACCACGCAACATTAATACGCCATCACCCACTTTTAACGATTGATCAATTGTAACGGTTTCTGTTCGTTTGATATCACCATCATCTGAACGATCTTGGTAAGTCATTTTAACTGTATGCTTAGTCACGTGTTCTCCTAAAGTTAAAAAATCTTCAGTTAAAATTGCCGTTGATGAATATTGAATTTTTAATGGTGAAATGCTAATCACTTTCCCGGGAACGATGTCACTATATTCATTGGGGTTGCCTCCACGGCTATTAATCATGTCTAATAATGTATCACCTGTCATGACATTCTCACCTTGATTTCTAAATCAGCAGTGTAATTCGGGTCAAATGTGATGGTTGATTTGGTAATAACCAATTGCTTGGTTCCTAAACCAATATCTTTTAAACTGGATAGTTTTACATATACCGAATTACCAGCCCTTAATGCTTGGTTACCTGTACAAGTAATGCTCAGTTTATAGGTTTGCCGATTATATAGTTTCAACAAATTACTAGCCCGAACTTTCATCTGAGCTAAATTGGTCTTATCCTTAGTTACTTTTTCAATCTTTTGCAGTTTTCCCCAACGTTGCAATGTGTTGCCCTGCTTACCAGCTTGGACAATTTTAGTGGCCGTTACTTTAGCTTTTTCCTTCTTACTAGTTTTAACCACTTTGATGGCGTTATAAGCATTATCAATCGACTTCTCAAATGTAAAGCTTTCAGCACTAGACTTATCTCCTAAAATAATTTTAGTTCGATAATAGGGAGCTTTACGTAATTCAACTGTTCCATAGTGATCGGCAACAAAGTAATGATTGCCATTGGCTTTACGAGCTTCCTTAATACTGGACTTTAACATGTCAAAATAACTTTTATCATCATTTAAAACCGGTGATAATTTATGCTTGGTTACCACCTTAGCTTTATGGGGAATTTTAGCCAATTTGCATACTTGGGTAAATCGTTGAGTTAGTGTGGAAGAGGGAAATACTAATGTATCCTCATTTTTTAAATATCGCAAATTATCATAAGCTGTAATGCTAAATTTTTCGTCAGAAGTATATTTTATATCGAAGATCCGACCGTAGAATGTTTTAGCATCATTCCACCAAAAGCGAACTTCATCGCCGTTTTTCGGCGTAAAGCCTTCGTTAGTTTCAACTAAATCAAATGTCAATTGGCCGGCAGAATAATCTACATCAGTTGTCCATTTAACGTTACTAGCTAACTTACGAATATCCCAATAGCTTTTAGCCCCTTTGGTCTTAATCGTAAACAATGATACTCCCATTTCTACGACCCCCTAACATTAGCTTTGCTAATCCAGCCTAAAGGTTGATTAGTTAATGTCTGGATATAATACGGATATTTCGCATTTGGTGAGATCAACATTACTTTTACCGTGCGATTTTTTACAGTTGCATTTAGTTTTGTTCCCCCAACTGCTGTACTGTATAGAGAGCCCGTAGCAACCACAACTGAACCACGGCTAACTTTTACTGCAGATTTACTCCGTGTTTTCCCCTTCTTAGCAACTTTCTTTTTCTTCTTTTTTGGCTTCACACGCTTAGCCGCATACGATCGATATTCACGTAAGGATAAAGTACAGGCGTATTCATCTGCATAACCATCTTTAAAGCCAAACGTAAACCTAGCAATCGTCATTTTAATACTGACAGCGGTACTACTAATAACAAAACGAATTGGTTTTTTAGCTTTATACAACTTAATTAGCAAGCTTAAATAATCCTGAGCACGTGATTTTAACTTGTTGGCTGTCAGATAATGGGTTACTTTGCTCCTATACTGAAATTTGGTACCAAAA
>NZ_AZFZ01000137.1 GCF_001435895.1 Lentilactobacillus parafarraginis DSM 18390 = JCM 14109
TGTCAGCAACGGTTGTAAAATGTTGGAAAATACCGATTAGAAAATGTCGGTTTTCCAACATTTTTTTACGGTAAAATAAACGCATCTCAAATTTGGAGGAACTGAAATGCGTTTAGATGTTGAGCAGTGTGTCCAGCAATATATTATGAACAAAATAAAGCCCAACTTCGCTGAAATTGGTCGGCGATACGGTGTTGATCCACGAACGGTAAAAAGATACTACAATTTAGGGCTTACGCCCCCAGATGAGCAGTCACAACCCTTACGGCGGCCGAGTAAACTTGACGATTATCGAAAAACGATTGAAGAAAAGGTTCTAGAAGGCTGTTCGGCAACGGCAATTTATTACTTTATCAAAGAACGTGGCTATCAAGGAAAGCAAAGTATTCTCAGAGACTATTGTCGAACCATCAGAAAAGCCGCAACGAAAAAAGCCACTATCCGGATTGAAACCTCGCCAGGGCTTTCAGCCCAGGTTGATTGGAAAGAAGATTTAACGTTGGTTTCTCGGCATGGAGAGATTGTCAAAGGCAACATCTTCTTATATGTTTTAGGGTACTCGCGAATGAAATACATGCAATTTACCTTCAGTCGCAGCCAAATTACCTTTTTTGATTGCTTAACTAATGCCTTTTGGGCAACCGGGGGTGTGCCGAAAGAAATCTGGTTTGACAACCAAAAGGTTGTCGTCGATCATCATAAAAGTAATTTTGGTAAGCCGGTATTTAATGAAACCTTCGTTGAATACGCTAAGGACGCTGGTTTCAAGCCAATTGCTTGTCGACCGTTTCGGCCACAAACCAAAGGAAAGGTTGAGGCGCTGGCCAGAACTACTCAGCGAATCAAAGTTTACAACCACGAGTTTGAAGAGCCACTAGACTTAGCCGAGATCGTCCATTTGACGTGTGATCAGCTGAATCATGAGAAGTCTCAGGCGACTCAAATTCCGCCTTATTTATTGCTTGATAAAGAAAAAGAGTATCTCCATGATTTTGATCACGACTTACTCGATGCCTATGCCAGCCAAACCATCGCAAGGAAAGTTAGCAAGGAATCAATGATTGTCTTTCAAAATCGGAAATACTCCGTCCCCATAAGATATATTGACGAAACCGTACAAATTAAACACGATGACAATACTCTATACATTTATTATAACGGAGAATTAATTCGTTCTCACCCTATTTCACTGAAAAGATTTACTTACCTTCGCGATGACATGGAAGAGATTGTCCGATCAGACCTTTATAAGAATCGTGATGACCGAGTCATTGATGATTACGTCGACCGAAACCTGAAGATGTTTGATGAAATGGAGTGAGAAAATGGCCAATTACCAAGCTTTATACACCAACCTTAGACAATTAAAGTTAGATCGTTTCGCCGAACATTTAGGCTACCTATTGGATCATCAAGATGAAGCACCCAAGTCCTTGAGTGATGCCTTATTCGAATTGACAACGGCTGAGCTTAAATACCGGGAACAAAAAAAGATTAATTTGAGAATTAAACTAGCCCGCTTTCCATATGAAAAAACGTTAGCTGACTTTGACTTTAGTTATCAACCGGGAATTAACCAAGGGATAATTGAGGACTTGGGATCACTAAGATTCACTCAAGAGAATCAAAACGTTTTGTTTATCGGCACCTCCGGTGTCGGTAAAACTCACCTAGCCACCGCCATTGGAATTGAAGGGTGTAAACAAGGAATTTCAACGCAGTTTATTCGATGTAGCGACCTCATCAACAAGCTTCAAACAGCACAAGTTCAAGGCCGGAGCGAAGAAGTGCTACGCCGGTATGCCCGTTTTCAAATTCTAATCATTGATGAGATTGGTTATCTTCCAATTGAGTCAGTGGGCGCTAAGCTGTTTTTTCAGTTAATTGAAAGACGATACGAACGGAAATCAACCATTATCACCACTAATATTCCGCTTTCTAAGTGGGGAAACACCTTTTCAGATAAGATGTTAGCTAACGCCATTTTAGATCGCTTGGTTCATCACGCTAAAGTTATCCGAATCACTGGTCGATCATATCGAATGAAAGATCATTTAATTGAAAAGAAGGATAATTCCGGACCTGATTTATCAGGTTTCAACGCACAAAATAAAGAAAGGAGCAGTGAGACACTGTAAACTTTATCGGTAAAAAACAGCATTTTTTAATCGGCAAAAAACGACATTTTCACATCGGCGTTGACA
>NZ_AZFZ01000138.1 GCF_001435895.1 Lentilactobacillus parafarraginis DSM 18390 = JCM 14109
CACTTACCAAGGTGTTAACACTTGCTTCTGTAGAAGCTGAAAAAATATAGAAGGAAAACATTGTACATACTTCAGCTACAATTACCTCAAACAATAAACTATCTATCAATCTTTTATGTAACATTTCTAATATTACTTCCCTTATATCTGATAACTTTAACTATGATTAAGCATAGTATTAAATATTTACATGATATTTTCCTTAATAACTCAAAACGATTACTTTTTGATTAANGTTTCCATAATCATATTTATGCATAATATCAATGATGTCACTAGTATACGTTTTGTTTTAGTTTATTATCTATACCAATTTAGTACTTTCTTCTTTTAATATAAATTATTATAGTTCGTTATTTCCTAAAAAAATTTCCACCATTGACATGTCTAGAAATATGACTACAATCAATAATTGTAAGGGGTTACAAAACTCCTTGTGAAGACCAACCTTATACGTTTACATAAATGATTGTTTAAGATCAATTATCCCTGTAAATGTGTATCGTACTCAGGATTAAACACATTTCAAAAATTACTCAAAGGGAGATCATATTAATGAAAGCACTTGTATTAACCGCTACAAAACACATGAAGATCGAAGATATTGATACACCAGAGCTTAAGCCTAATGAGGTTCGTATTGATACTAAATATGCTGGTATTTGTGGCACTGACCATGCATTATATAATGGCCTACCAGGTTCAGCTGATGCTGTACCTCCCATTGTTTTAGGTCATGAGAATTCAGGTGTAGTTGCTGAAGTCGGTTCAGAGGTCACCAACGTTAAAATTGGTGATCGAGTATCCGTTGATCCTAATATTTATTGTGGTCAGTGTTTCTATTGCCACACTGGGCGTCCCGAACTCTGTGATAATTTGTCAGCAGTTGGTGTTACTCGAAATGGTGGCTTGGAACAATCATTTACGGCTCCTGCTTCAGTTGTTTACCCGATTCCTGATAGTGTCTCTTTTAAGGATGCAGCAACCTTGGAGCCAATTTCATGTGCTGTCCATGGTATGCAGTTACTTAAGATTACTCCTTATCAAAAAGCCTTAGTGATTGGTGATGGCTTCATGGGGCAATTATTCGTTCAATTACTTCGAGCATATGGAGTTCATCAAGTTGACTTTGCCGGTATCATTGACGAAAAGCTTAAACTTAACAAGGAAAAGTTTGGTGTTACCAATATTTATAATACTACTCGTGATAAGATCCCTTCAGGATATGATGTGGTAATTGAGGCCGTCGGTTTACCGCAGACTCAAGAACAAGCCGTTGAGGCAACTCGTAAGGGCGCCCAAGTTTTGATGTTTGGTGTTGGTAAACCAAATGCTCACTTTCAAATGAATACCTACGAGGTTTATCAAAAACAACTGACAATTCAAGGCTCATTTATTAACCCAAATGCTTTTGAGGACTCAATTTCTTTGTTAGCTAGCGGTAAAGTAAATGTTGATCCTATTATCAGTCACGTTTTAACCTTGGACCAAGTTGAAGATGTTCTCCAAGGGAAAATTAAGGGAGTTTCTAAAGCTGTTGTTAAAGTTGGTGATTAGAAATGAAAAGAGATCTGAAGTCGCAGACCAGTTCACAACAAATATTAAGCGGTCGAACACTTTCGATGTCAATGTCAATTTTCTACTTTACGATCTCAATTATCATCAACTCTGCCGGAAATGTCCTAACCTTAGTTACAAGTGCTAAAATTCATCCGTCTTATTTGGGATCTGCCTATTGGACTGCTGCTGAAGCTAACTTAAGCGTTGCCTTTGGCTGGAATCTCTTTTGGACATTTTTAATTTTAGGAATTGTAATTACGATTTTAAATGCCATTTTGGTTGGTCATTGGAATTGGCATCGAGCTTTAGGGAACCTGGTCTTTATGGTTCCCTTTTCTGCTCTTATCCAATTTTTTGAGAATTTCTTTATTGGTAAATATCCAATTTATAGTGGGTTGCCGGCTGCTAATACTCCCGTGATGATTGGCTTCTGGATTTGTTTCATTTTCAAATTTTGGTAAGAATAGTTTAGTTGCTCCATTGAATTGGTGCTTCATAACTAAATAACCCTTTTTTACTAACCGTTTGAAAACTTCTGTAATTGTGCTGACGTTAACACCTAACTTCGTTGCTAACTTATCACGGGTGTAAATAACATGTGGCCGTCAAGTTCAACTGATCCAATTT
>NZ_AZFZ01000139.1 GCF_001435895.1 Lentilactobacillus parafarraginis DSM 18390 = JCM 14109
GCTTATGGTGTTAAACCTTTAAAGCCCATAAATCCTAACGAAAGGAGTAGCCTAGGTGTCCGTTGCGGACGCTTTACAATTAATGCTGGCTTTCGGTACTTTTATCGTGGCCTTAATCGCATTAATTGTTGAGCTGATCAAAAGTCAGCAAAAAAAATAACCGCCTTAGCTCTGGTCAGCTAGCGGTTATTAAATATCGTTAAAATCTGCCACCGTCTTTAACGGCTCTACATGGGAAGCCCTGTTCTAGCGGGACTTCCTTTTTCTATTACATTATAGCATGTCCCTTAAAAACTGGCTAACGTTTTAGGCTTTGATCAGGTTCAGAATCTGGTTGTTTAATTTCTGGATTCTGTTTAGCAAATGCTTTCAGTTGTTTTTGCGTTCGATTACTGATTTCATGGTGTAAATCATTTAACTTATTTTTTAGTCCTAAGAACCTGTCTAGTATCTGCTGAATCTGGTAGAATTGTGGAAAACCGACTGAGGAGTTTGTCATGCCAGATTCAGCAGATACTAGACAGGTTCTAAGCAATTCAGTCAGGATGCCTGCTATCAACCAATCACTTGTCGCGTTTTTCGCCCCCAGACGAAAGGTATCGTTGAATCGTTAGCCCGAACGGTCGAACGATTACGGGTCTATAACCATGAATTCAGTGATGGCTGCTCAGAAGTCAATAACTTGGACTATTTTTATTCAGTTAATTAGGCAACATTTGAGATACGATTGCGATTATAAAAATTGATATACCAACCAATGGCTGCTTGGACTTGCGTTAATGTTTCGTATGCCTTCAAATACACCTCTTCACGTTTCAATATTGAATGAAATGCTTCCATACGGCCATTATCGTATGGATGTCCTTTGAGTGAATATGAATGTTTCAAGCCATAATTTTGACATTTAATATTAAATTCAGCACTCGTGTATTGTGACCCCATATCTGAATGAATAATTAACGGCTTTCGATGCTTATCTAAAGCCATCTGTAAGGCACTTGTGGCTAGCTCGGCTGTCATTGTATCGCCAATTTTATAGCCCAATACCTTTCTCTTCTCAGGATCCAAAACGGTCGCTAAATAGACCCATCTGTGGTTAGTCAACTGAATATAAGTGATATCTGTTTGCCAAACACCGCTCAAATCATGCAAGTGTCTAATCAGATTGGGTTTTTGATCAACAGTCACCACAGTTTTTGGCTTTCGATAACGTTTTTGCATGCGTGATCTAATCCCTAATTCACGCATTAATTTGAGTGTCATATATTCAGATATTTTTGGACAGTCATTGTTTAGTTGACTATAAGCAGCAATACGACGATAGCCATAAAATTTAAAGGTTTTCCAAACGTCTAAAATATAAGGTTTTAGGGATTCTCTACGCTTTTCTTGTTGACTGGGCTGCCAATGGCGCCAATTGTAATAGGTACTAGATTTGATTTTAAGTGCACTTAAAATACGCACAAGCGCGTAGCCTTGTGCTAAAAATTGGTTAACGAGCGGCAATCCCACATTACGGACTATTTTTTGGCTAGTAAGATGGCCGCTCGCTTTAAAATTTCGTTTTCTTCCTCCAAAATAGCGAGGCGCTTCTCTAGTTGCTTGACGTCTTTTAAAGTCTTTGACTGACCCTTGATCATGATTGGGGTAGCTTGTTTAACCCAAATAGCAATAGAATCTTTCGACGGACCAAATTCTTCTGCTAATGATTCAAGTGAACGGCCTTCTTGGTGAAGTTTAACCAATGAATCTTTGAAATCTTGTGAATAACGAATTGACATAAAAATACTCCTATACTTTCATTTTACGGACTGAATAAAAATAGTCCATTTTTTTAGTATAAGAGCAGTATAATATGAAGTGAATATTAGGGAAGCCATAAAATTAACGGGGTCAATCATTTCCGGTTTATGATTCTGGTTGGGGATGATGGACACTTGAGTTAATTTTCGGTAGAAGAGTTTAGCCATGGCTCAATTAATAGAAACCATGAATGTCGAGCATCTAAGTGGGACAGATTATATTCGTTCTAAAATAGGTTGTGCTTTCAGATTGTAATGGTTATAATTGGCGTACTTAGAAAAAGGGAGTGGCAGTGATGAAAAAGAACTGGCAATTAATGATGGTGCTTGCTGTAAGTGCCATTGC
>NZ_AZFZ01000014.1 GCF_001435895.1 Lentilactobacillus parafarraginis DSM 18390 = JCM 14109
AAATAAAGTTTTCAGACGGACCCTAATTTATCCGGATATCGGCGAAAAGGCCGCCCGGTTTTAAAATCATCCATTGCCTGGTCGTATCCCATTTGAAAGTCGGTTTTAGAAGTCGTCGATGCCCCTTCTTGGCCGTAGTCATGACTCTGTGACCAATTCTGATAGTCTTTTTTAACGTCGTCATAATGGCCCTGTTCGTAATTCTTTTTAACATAATCATGAAGTTCGCTCAGTTTCTTAAGTGTATCCATCGGTCTGCCTCTCTTAATTTGTCTGCGTGTCAACCAACTGTCAATTCTCACCCACATGGTTCCCAGGAAGGATGCAGGGCCCCGGTCCATAAGTTGGCCCTAACATCATTTTATGAGTTGATTATACACCATACGCCCAACGAACCAAGGACCGGTTATGACGGATTTTTAACCACTTAGGTAGTGGCATGTTGTTGGCCACTTTCAAATCATTCACTAAGCTAAAAAAGGCAAAAATATCAATACATCTTGACATTTTTCGCTGAAGGCGTATTCTAAGAGCGAAAAATATGTCAAGACAATTTGACATTTTATCAAACACCATCACGTCCATTATTGAATCGAGGGATCTCAACATGATCATTTTAACGATACTATTTATCTGTCTTGTGCTCATCATTGAATTTGCGATGCTCATGCGTGGGAAAAAGCAGGATGAAATGGGCAAGTTCTACCTCTCCCACGCCTTAGTCGAAGTTGGTTTTGTCACGATTGTGATTAGTCTCTTCTCAGTCGCCTTTGACGTCGTTGGCCTGCTGATGAGGCCCAAAACGGTTAACCTTGACAACGCGCAAATTGCGAGCCTGATTACCAACGTCAAATACTTAGTCATCAGTGTCGGCACCTACCTGCTCTTCTACATCAGGTACCGCTACTTAGTTCATCAAGCTAATAAGGACGGCGATTAACGATGAAAGTCATCTGGCTCTTCCAAGGCCTCTGTATCGCCGCGGGCTTCGTTGCTTTCTTTTCATTTTGGGAATATGTCTACCAACGCAGTGTCCAGAAGCGAACCGGTAAAACAACAAAAAAAGCGTTGTTGGTCTCGTTTGCAACCTATGTCATTTCATATTTGGTTTGGATGGTGATTGAATGAAAAATAAAATTAGGGTGCTCCGAAAGGAAAAGAAGATGACCCAGGCAGAGCTGGCCAAACAGTGTCACGTCAGTCGCCAAACAATCAATATGATTGAAAACAACCATTATGATCCCACGTTAAAATTAGCTCTGGATTTATCGGAAAGCCTGGGAATTACCGTCAATGATCTGTTTCAAAGGGAGTAAGTGATAGCCATGCTTAAAATTAAAGATTTAAATCTCACCGTCCACCATCAACCAATTCTTCAAAAAATGACCATCGATTTTCAACCAGGTAATGTTTATGGCATTATCGGCCCAAACGGGGTTGGGAAAACCACACTGTTCAAATCAATTCTTGGCATCACTCGATACGCCGGCACGATAACCGTCAACGGCCAGCCAGTCAGTGATGCAAAGGTTGGCAAATTAATCGAATATCCCAATTTTTATCAAAAATTAACCGTTCAGCAGAATCTCAATCTGTACGCCCAGTATATCGGTGTTCAGCAATCGGCAATCACGGAAATCTTGAAGAAGGTTTCACTGAATAACGCGAGAAACATGCCGTTTCAATCGTTATCTCTCGGCATGAAACAACGGTTAGGCATCGCCCGCGCTTTGATGGGCAACAAGCAGGTCCTGCTACTCGATGAACCACAAAATGGTCTTGACCCACTGGGGATCAGAGCAGTGAGAAACTTGCTCAATGATCCTGAAATTCGTCGCAACAAAATAATCTTGCTAGCCAGTCATAATCTAAACGAAATTAGCCGGATTGTCGATAAGATTGTTTTCGTCAATAAGGGTGAAATTATCTGTTGTATCAACAATCTTCCCCATGCCAATTATGATGTTTATCAAAAATTAGCCCGCGGGACCACCCTTTCTGACAGTCAATGGCAGGTAAGTCAAATTCTTGGGACTGACTATTGGCTGTCAACTCAATCAAGTTTACGTTTCCAGGCCCCACTAATTGGAACGGTCACCAGTTTGGAGAACTTATTTGATTTTGTTATCACCGGGGAGGTCGCCCACAATGTCAACTTTAATTAAATGCGAATTGATTAAACTACGCCACAGTTTGAGTATCGGGATGCTCTTTTTATTAGCCCTATTACCAATTGTGATCAACATGGCGCGGCCACTGTTAATCAAGCAACAATATCAATTATTCGACCTTTATTTTCCGTTATACAATCAATACGCCTTATTTTTCCCGTTAGTGGTGATGATGGTTGCCACTGCGGTCTTCTACATGGAATATAGCAACGGGACATACGTTGATTGGATTACCTATGGTTACTCAAAGCAGAAACTGATTATCTCAAAGCTGACCGTAGCGGGACTCGTTCTATTAGCGATGTGCCTTCTCAACTATTTCATTATGGCACTGGGGCTTCTGCTCATGGTTCACGCCACAATTGTTGAAGTCCTTCAAATGACCGCCTCATTTTGGGGTTATTCACTAATCGTCATCCTTTTAAATTTGCCCTTTGGTGCCCTACTTATCAACATCTCTCGAAACGCGATCATTACCACTGTTGTCGGGATCGTCTGCATGGTGATCAACGCTATTTTAATGGCTGCACCCTTTGGCTATTACATCCCCACCATATTTGCGTACCGCTTCGGGCTGTTGCCAATCAGCCAGTCGGATTTCTTCTCGAACGCAAATTTTGCCGCATCCGTGGGGTCGACAGTCACCATTGTGGTAATCTGCTGCCTGGTCACCCTTTCAATTTGGCAGTTCAGCCGAAAAAAGCCAATCGAAAATTAAGCTCGTAACCCAACCCAAAAAGCGATAACTTCCCCAATTTCAAGAAGTTATCGCTTTTGAATTTTAAAAATCAGTGTTAAATTAATAATCTAGCGCCAATCAATTATTTTCTTCTCAAGACACTAACGCCTTCTGGCACGTGGACATCCTTTTGAACCATTGTTAACTTGCCGGTTTGGGCATCGCGCGTGTACAACGTGCCGTTATCGGAATTTTGGTTGACACAAATCACAAATGATTCATCATCACTGAGGTTGAAGTCCCGTGGGAAATCACCTTCCGTTGAGATGCGTTGAACTAATTTGAGATTACCCTTCTCGTCTGAACTAAAGACTGCCAATGAATTGTGACCCCGGTTGGAGACGTAAACGAATTTGCCGTCCTTCGTTACCCGGATGGCAGCGGCACCGTTATGCTCGGTCCAGTCATCGGGAATGGTCGACATAATATTGCGCAGGCTTAACTTACCCTGCTTTTCGTCATAATCCAATACGGCAATGTTACTGCTTAGTTCGCCGACCAGATAGGCGACCCCCTTCTTCTCGTCAAAGGCGATATGCCGCGGCCCATAGCCGTCCTCCATTTGCAGCTCACTGACCGGCGTTAACTTGCCATCAGTGCTCAAATCATATATAAATACCTTATCAACGCCTAAATCAACGGCTACCACCCGGTTATCGGGTGTCAAATTGATATAATGGGGATGCGGGCCGTCCTGCTGTTCCTTACGAAAGCCGAGGGTTCCCTTATCCATAATCCGATCGGCGCGATTGATGGCACCGTCATCGCCAATCTTGTAAGTGCAAATTGTGCCCGCATGGTAGTTGGCAGTGAACACGAGATGTCTGGTTTCATCAACGGCAATGTAGGCCGGGGAAGTTTCCTGGTCGTGGATCGCCGCAATATCAGCGAGTGGGAATTGGTCTGAACTGCCATCCCACTCTTTAAATCCCCCAGTGACGTTACCAGCAGCGTCCTTCACCTTGGTAATGGCGTAGATTCGCTTTTGATTTGATTCCGCAACGTAGGTTGGGTCAATGGCTTCGCCAACCAATTGTAAATTCTGCAATTTTTGCGCGTCGGTGTCTAACTCAATCTGATAGACGCCCTTACTGACACGTCTGGTATAGGTCCCAATCAAGTACTTTTCTATCACAATATTGCCTCCAGAATTTATTTATATCTCCATTATGCCACACATTAACCGTCACCAAAATAGATTATGTAAGCTTTTTCACGAAAGGATTGTTATTCATGGCCTCATTTGAAAAGTTCCACCCCGTTCTCACCGCCCACTATACACTTGACTGGTTGACCCAGACGCCCGTCAAACACGTCGATGAGCTGTTATCCAAGCCATACTTCTCCACCGTTGCTGCCGAAAAGATGCCCGCTGAAATTCTCGAAACGGTTCGCGACATCAATCACATTATGCAAAAGGTCATGAACGGCCATGAGCTGACCTGGGGGGTCACCGATTCAGCAACCGGGGACTTTAAGGGCATTATTACCATTTCCGGCTTCGAGTCCAATCAAACAACTGGCAGCCTAGACTTCACCCTGCCCCAAGAAAACATCGGCTCATTTAGCGAGGTTATCGACCGGGCGGTGAAATTTGCCGCTGATCATTTTAATTTCTCCAAATTGGCCGTGCGCCTGCCACAACCGTCAACGGCAATCGCCAAAATTCTCGAAGATACCCGTTTCCAGCAGGTCAACGCAACCACCTTTGAAGTCCAGTTGATCCCGGACTAAACGCCCCCGAAGAAATCCCCCGATAAATCCCAAACCCCCCCGCAAATTTGGCGGAAAACAATTGATTTATGTCCCGTTTTCGTTTAGAATGATTCTAAGATGATAATTAGATTAATACAGGTTATTTTTTACAAGTAATAACTCGTCAACAAGCGAGCACAGGAGGAATGCATGTTATGGCTACTAATACACGGTTGGATCAGTCTTTAAAGCAACTTAAAAAACGGGGCGTTCGGATCACACCACAACGTGAAATTATTCTGACCTACTTAATTGGCCACCATAACCATCCTTCAGTTGAAACAATTCGCGATGGCATCGATGATAAGCTGCCAAATCTCAGTGTCGCAACCATTTACAATACGTTAAAGCTGTTCGTCGATAACGGATTGGTCATTGAACTGCCGAATAAGGATGGCGGTTTGCGCTACGACTTCTTCGGGGTGCCCCACTACCACGCCATTTGTGAAAATTGCGGGAAAATTTTCGATGTGTTTGACGATGAGTATCCGGACATTGTGAAGCACGTTCAGGAAGTTGCCCACGAAAAAGCCGGGATGACCGTGACCGGCGCCCAATTAGAAGTCACCGGAATTTGTCCTGACTGCGCTAAAAAAATGCATTTGAAAAAGTAACGGTTAAACTTATATTACAGCGGAGACAGCCCAGCATGACAAGGTTGAATCCGCTTTTTTATTTTTTTGTCAACAACTCTTAATATGATTGACAATAAGTCGCTAAAAGCCCCTGATTGCGCGTTAATTCGCCAGTTAGGGGCTTTTTAACGGCTTGAAACAACCGGGTTAAATCGTTTATATTACTAATCGTAATCAAGTTAACATGTAAATTTTTGATACATTGCACCACTAAAAGAAAATTAAGAACCACTAAAACCGATTTATGAAACTGTCAACTTCTGAAGGGAAAAATGATTTTGAAAAAAACAACGATCATCAAGTTTGCTGCGGCAGCGATTGCTGCAATGGGGATTTTTTCGTTCAGCAGCACAACGCACGCAGAGAGCGTTAACTCATACATTGCCAACAATAATATTTCACACGCCAATATCACCTCATCAATTTGGGGCGGGTTTCCGAAAAACGCGTACCGCAAAGGAACCGGTAAGCCAGAAGGGGTCGTGGTTCACGAAACCGCAAACCCGAACTCGACCATTTACAATGAAATTGCCTATATGAAGAAGAACTACCAGGCAGCGTTTGTTCATTCATTTGTAGATGCCAGCCGGATTATTAATATCGCGAACACCAACTATCTGGCTTGGGGTGCCGGATACCCGGCTAACGCGCGGTTTGTCCAGTTCGAGCAGGTTCGCGTTCACAGTAAGTCCGCGTTTGCCCATGAAATCGCCAACGCGGCTTATTACACCGCCTACATTCTGGACAAATACGGCCTGACACCGAACGATGCCGCGTACGATGGCAAGGGAACCGTCTGGTCTCACGGCGGCGTTTCCAAGTTCCTCGGGGGGACCGATCACACCGATCCAACCGCTTACTATGCTTCAATGGGCAAAACCTACTTTGGTGCCAGCTATACATTTGCCCAGTTCTATCAGCTCGTCAAAACAACTTACGAGAATCTTCAGGGCTCTCACGAAAAGAAGGCCTTCGATAAGGTGACCTACAAGTCAGTGGATGATCAAGCGTTATTAGGAGATAAATACAAATCATACAGACTGTATAATCACGTGAAGAATTCCCGGGCCAACGTTAAGACGTACTCATGGTCATCAGTGAGCGCTTCAGTTGGTAAGAAGGTTTACATTGACGATATCGGTAAGAAATCATCAGGCAGTACCTGGTATCGAATTACCTTCTCCGATAGTTCAAACGCTCAGAAATATTGGGTTTACAGTAAAGCTCTGAATTTCGATTAGGAACTTTATTTCCTGAAGACGGCTTAAAACGTGCGGCGTGACGCGTTAGAGCACCGACTAGTCTCTTTGATTGGCAACGGATTTCGCGGCATGCACCTTTCAGTTGACTTTTGGAACCCAACTCTATATGATAAGGGTTACTTAAAGAAGACCAAGTAGTGTGATTAAAGAGAAAGCGACAACCGCTGAAAGCCGCTTAAGAGCACGAATCCTATCTTCATCGACTTTGTCTTAATCAGACACGGTATTTCCCGTTATGAAATAAAAAGTGTGAAGCCTTGCTTTGAATGAGAATGGTACCGCCCTATTGGGGTGTCTCAATCAAAGTAAGGCTTTTTTTGTCTAAAATATGGAGAAATTTAGGTGAGTGAAATGGTAAAACGTGATATTCATGCAAATCGAATCGTGGTCAAGGTCGGCACCAGCAGCCTGATCCATCCAAATGGCGCGGTGAATCTGGAAACTTTCGACCAGTTGGCCTATACGTTAAGTGCGCTGAACAATCAGGGTAAGCAGCTCATTTTGGTTTCTTCGGGTGCCATGGGTGTGGGCTTGAATAAGATGCATTTAAAAAAGCGGCCGGAAGAAATCGGTGCCCAACAAGCTTTGTCAGCCATCGGCCAATCCGAACTCATGACATTATTCACGCAGCGATTTAATCACTACCTCACCGATATCGCTCAGGTGCTGTTAACCCACGACATTTTCGATTATCCCAAAAGCAACCGTTCGGTTATGGACACCTTCAACTGTCTCCTCAAAGATAACGTCATTCCGATTGTCAACGAGAACGACACGGTTGCCACCGATGAGTTGGACCACAAGACGACCTTTGGCGATAACGACCAATTGTCCGCGATTGTGGCCAGTCATATGAACGCCGACCTGTTGATTGTCCTGTCCGATATTGACGGCTTCTATAACCACAATCCCCACAAGTTTGCTGACGCCAAGATGATTCCCACCGTTTCCAACATCACCAATGACACCTTCACGGTTGCCGGCGGCACTGGCAGTCGGTTTGGCACCGGCGGCATGCAGACCAAGTTGTTGGCGGCTAAACGGATGCTGGATGAGAATCGGCAGATGGTTCTAGCTAACGGCAAGGACCCGCGCATTATTTTGGATATTCTTGCCGGCCGCCAAGTGGGAACCTGGTTTTCAAAGGTGTGCGCGACAAGTTAGCTGAAATGTTGAACCCATTCGTTACCCAGTCCCGTCGCAAATCCCCTAAGGAGGGCATTTACCATGAATGAAGAACTTATCAAAATTGGCAAGCAGGCGAAAGCCGCTTCCTACAAAATGGCGCAGCTTGATACCGTCTCTAAAAATCAGATTTTGAATCAATTTGCCGACGAACTCGTAAATCATATTGCCGAAGTTTTAACGGCTAACCAAAAAGATTTGGCAAACGCCGTGGATATGCCGGCCAAGTTCACGGATCGGCTAAAACTCACTGACCAGCGGATTAAGGATATGGCCGAAGGATTACGCCAGGTGGCCGCCCTCGCCGATCCAATTGGTAATATTGACAAGGGCTGGACTAACGAAGCCGGTTTGTTAATTGAACAGAAGCGGGTGCCACTGGGCGTTATTGCGATGATCTTTGAGGCCCGCCCCAACGTCACCGTTGACGCGTCGGCTCTCACCTTTAAGAGCGGCAACGTCGTCATTCTGCGTGGCGGCAAGGAAGCTTTCAACAGTAATCTCGCGCTGGCTGAAGTATTACGCGGTGTCCTTCGTGACAACAACCTCGATGAGAACATGATTCAGATTCTCCACGATACCAGCCACGAAACGGCCGATGAACTGATGCATTTAAACGACTACGTGGATGTCCTGATTCCCCGCGGCGGGGCCGGTTTGATTCAAGCCGTGCTGAAGAATTCAACCGTGCCGGTGATCGAAACCGGCGCTGGGAACTGTCACATATACGTGGACAAAGACGCCGAACTTCAGATGGCCGTTGATATTGTCGTGAACGCCAAGGTTCAGCGCCCGTCAGTCTGCAATGCTGCCGAAAAGCTGTTGATTCACCAAGACGTTGCGGAGAAGATGCTGCCAACGATTGCCGAGGCTTTGCAGGATCACGGCGTTGAGCTGCGGGGAGACGAACGGAGCCGCGAGATTGTGCCATCCATGAAAGCCGCAACTGATGTCGATTGGTCAACTGAATACAATGATTTGATCATGGCCGTGAAGGTCGTAGCGGATGAAGATGCGGCCATCGACCACATTAACCACTACTCAACCGGCCATTCGGAAGTCATCATTTCGGACAATTACCAGAGCGGTCAAAAATTCTTGGACCGCATTGATTCGGCCTGCGTTTATGTCAACGCGTCAACCAGGTTCACGGACGGTTTCCAATTTGGATTCGGGGCCGAAATCGGCATCAGCACCCAAAAGCTCCATGCTCGCGGCCCAATGGGATTGAATGAATTGACCACCACGAAGTACGTGATCCGGGGGAATGGGCAGGTTCGGGATTAGAGTGCGCCAAAGCCCGGGAGGCACGGTGTCTAAGGGCAAAGAAGTGAAAACCCCGGGCTTGGATTTTTAGTTTCTCGCCCTTAGATGTTAGCATCAGGGGCGTCGCCCTAAAGGACTAGCCAGCACGTTCCGTGCGGGCGTCGAAGCACGTTTCCACTATATAAATTCAATAATTTCCACCCCAAAGAGAAGGGATCCAATATGACATTTAAGAAGCACCTCATTCTACTCACCCTAGGATTATCTGCAGTGGCCGCTTTTGGCCTCTCGCAACCGGTCAACGCAGCGGTAACCATAAAGAAAATTACGCCTTCACAAATGGCTAAAATTGCCAACTCAAATGACTACTACCGGGTCAATAAAAGTACCAAGGTTGGCCCCTATAAGAGTCAGAAAGTTACATTGCCTAAGGGCACCATTTTGAGCATGACAGCTGGAACTGACAGTGCCAGCCGCGCCCCAGGTGGTAAGGTTCTGGTCGCCAATTATGATAACAATGTCGACCTCAGTTATGCTTTAAAGAAGCGTCTCGGCGTCAAGCATCCTTCGAAAAGATTTCAAATCTGGGCACCAGCTTACCCAGGACGATTTACCAAGGTCAAGCGACCAGCTTACACATTGCCATATGGTCAAAACGTCCTCTATTCGGGCGGCCTTACAGCGTTTAAGAATTTGGTGACGGCAGGCTATCATCATGGTCATCCCTTTAACAGTAACGCCTTAAAGATTACGTCCGACGGCTACTTGGAATTTTACAAATACGCCGGCACGACATTAGCAGGTTTTGACGGTCGTTGGCGATATACGCAAAAGCCGACCTCTTACGTCAAAATCAGCCATACCTTAAACAAAGGTGCGACCAAATATCTCTACTTCCAGCAACCTTTAAAGGGCGTCAAAACCGTTCACCTACATCACCAAAAGTATCGTTACCGCCTTGCCATCAAGAATCGTCACACGCCCTATATTGACGGTAATAATCAATTTTCTGCCAGCATCTATTCCGCTGGCGGTCATCGTTACTTTACTAGTCCACGGTCATATAACGTTTATGGCGACTAATTGACCATCAAATAATGGAAATTCTTAATATGCGGCGAACAATGTAAATTTGCTCGCCGCATTTTTTATTAATTTTTTCAATAAGCGCTTTGATTGATACCTTGATTAATAACCCTTACAATTTTAATGTACTAAGAACAATATACTTCAATAGCATTTCAATTAGATGGGAGCGAATTCACCATGAAAGCATTTGGATACGATCACAATGGCGCCGCGGACGTCTTCGAAGAATACGACGTGCCAACGCCGGACATTTCTGACCAACAGATTTTAATCGAAACGAAGGCCTTTAATCTCAATAATTTTGAAAAGTCGATGCGGGCCGGCGACTATAAACAAACCACTCACCGGGTCATTCCGGGGCGGGATGTTGCCGGCGTCGTCGCCAAACTCGGCGCCAACGTCACCGGATTTAACGTGGGTGACCGCGTGGTAGCCCACGGGCACGGATCCTACGCAGAATACGCGTATGCGGACGCATCCCGAACGGTTAAAATTCCCGCCAATGTTTCATTCGCTGAAGCTGCCGGGATCGTAACGCCGGGCATCACTGCTTACAAGGCCGTCTACTACTTTGGCGCGGTTAAATCCGGCCAGACGGTAGTCGTTCGGGGCGCCTCTGGTGGCGTTGGCTCGCTGGCAGCCCAATTAGCCGTGAACTTAGGGGCAACCGTCATTGGCATTGGGTCAAGTCGTAACGAATCCTACGTCCGGTCACTGGGCGTCAACGATTACGTTTCCTACAACAAGCAGGATCCCGCGATGGTTCTGACCAACCGGGCTGATGTGGTCATTAATTCCGCCCTTAACGGCGCAGATATCGACGCCGACGCTCAAATTGTGAAGGACAACGGTATCATCACCAGCGTGGGCGGTGACAAGCCGCTTTCCAACAAGCCGTTCGAGTTTAAACCCATCAGTCCAACGAGGGCGGTTTCGGATGCCGAAGCCCTCAACACGCTGCTTAAATTGATGGCGGAAAAGAAACTTACCATCAAGATCGGCTACCAGTTACCATTTACAATCGACGGCATTATTGAAGGCCATCAATTACTCGGCAAACAGCATGACGGGCGGATTGTGGTGACGGTGGATCCATCATAAATAACGGCTTCCCGCTTGCTTCTTAATTTTTTAAATCACCGAAAAATAAGCTGAGACGTATTTCCCCGTTTTGGGTTCTAACTATCTGTTGTTGGTAATAGATTTAATCTATTGCTAATGACAGTTTTTTGTTTCTCGCTAAAAAAAGCCCTAATCACAAAGTAATTAGAACCTTTAACGCTAGATTCACCAACAACAGTTGCCGGCGAACCTTAACTAGTTTTGTATTTTCAAATCGATGTTTATTTGAGTGTCGCCGCAATTAGCAGCATCATCGGCCGCCTCAATTCATCACGCATTTCCTGGCTCTCCGCCAACATTTTAGGGGTGGGAGTCGGTTCAACGATTTGATCTAAGTTGAAGCCTTGGTTCAACAGGGTGTTCAAATAGGTGGTTAACGTCCGGTGATATTTTTCAACTGGATAGCCCAGAAAATCCGTGGTTCGTTTGGATTCATCAAAGTAGCGATCTACCGGCCAATACTTTGGTCGGCCATCATCTCCAAGGACCCATTCTTCGTGACCTTCTGCCGTGAAGATCGGATGTTCAACACTGATGATTAAGTTGCCGCCGGAAGTCATTTTCGCCCTAATCAAGTTAATCAACCCGGCATAATCCTTGATATAGTGAATCGCCAGCGAACTGATGACCACGTCAAAGCTGCCGGCAAGCTGATCAATCGCCATCATATCCAATACTTGATAATGAATTTGCGCTTGATCCGTCATTGATTTGGCCTTTTCAATCATTTTGGTGGATGCATCGATTCCAACGACTTGGCTGGCGCCATGATCAGCCGCGTACCGACAGTGCCAGCCGTAACCACAGCCCAAGTCGAGCACCCGTTTGCCATGAAAATCCGGAAATAGTTTTCTAAGTTCATGCCACTCCCCGGCCGCATTCAGGCCATCCTTGGAGCGGTTCATCTGGCTGTACGCTTGAAAGAATGCTGCATCATCATAAATATCTGACATCGTTAATCCCTACCTATCGCTAAATTGATTACCAAACCGAGCCATAAAATCCTTGCATGAACAGACAGATAACAAGGCTCTGAATTCCAACCCCAATCAATACCCACCTTCGATTTCGTGATTGCCAAAATTGATAGTTGATTCCAATTAATAAGGGCAAGGCGGTTACCACGGCAATATCATTCACAGCGAGGGTCACAAATGACGATGCTTCGGCCGCGAGCCGCAGAACATTTCCGATCGCAAGCAAAACGATCTCCAGAACCCCTAACTTTTTAGTAACAATGCTAACGCGATTATTAAGGATCGGTTGGCTTACAAATTTAAGTCGGGTTAAGATGCCAATCCAAATGTCGCTGGCAATTAAAATCCAGATAAAAGTCACGAGCGTCAGCCAGGGCATGAGTTCCGGCTTAACAAACGGCAACGTTCCCGAATCAAATAACTGAAAAAAGATCATCCCATTCATCATGTAGGCAAAAATGGGGCTAACCAAAAAGTTCAACCAAAATATAATTGTGACCCCCAAAGATTTAGTCATTAGTGATCACTTTCAGTCTTTTGCCCCTGGCGTTGTTTACGCCGCAACTTATAGCTCATAATCAGCGTCGTTCCCGGAATCGTCAGGACCACGCCAATCAGAGAAATCACGATGGCGATCAGTTCCGCGGCAAATATCTTATCATTTAAAATATCACCCAACGAATAGTTGAGACCATAAAACCAAATGAACAGCCCCATTGAACTCCCAAAGAAACCAAAGAACAGCGTATTGACCGCCGTCCCGATAATCTGCTTACCAATAAAAATGCCATCCGCAAACAGTTGATCAGCCGGAATTTTTGGGTGTTGGGTGGTAATTTCATCCAGTCCGGAGGCAATCGCAATCGACGCTTCGGCAATCGCCCCCAGCGAACTGAGAATTGCCGTACAAATGGCTAATTTGGTAAAGTTAATGCCAACGTAAAGCGACAGGCCTTCCAGTTCCTCGCTGTCTTCAAGCCCAAAGCCGCCAACCCGGGCCCAGTATTCGATTGGAATAATAATGGCAATCAGCAAAATCAAAATCAGAACGGAAGCCTGAAAAGCCGTGGTTGACGCGTTATCACTCGCACTGCTCCAGAAAATGGTGATTGACAGCAGAATCACACTTGCCACCACCGTCACGATAATTGGCGGCATATGAAAGGCAATCAAAACGATACTAAAGAAGAGAATTCCGAAGTTAACCACCATACTGAGAAACGACGAAATCCCCTGCTTGCCGCCAACGATGATCATCAAGATCAACAAAACAAGTCCAAGTGCGGTCAATGATCCCATCAGCGTTCATCTCCTTTGATCCAAAGTCCGGCAAACAGGCTCGACAAAATCACCGTGAGGACGATCCCAATCCCACTAATCAGACTGGACGTCATCCCAAGCGACATGTTCATCGAAAACGAATAGTGCCACGTATTGCCATTCTTCAGATACAGCAGGGTCATCGGCAAGGTTTCAGCCATGAAAATGAAGAACAAAACGTTAATCAGCGGCCCCATGATGGACTTACCAATTTGGCGGCCGGACGTAAAGATCTGCATTTTGCTCAGTTCAGGACGCTCCTGCTTCAAGGTTGCCAACGACGCCACAATATCGGTGGCCTCGTCCATGACCGCCCCCAAGACGCCAATCAGCACCTCTGCCAAGAATAACGGTTTCGGCAGCTGAGTGACATACTGCATCGACTCGTAGTACATCCCGCGTTCATGGGTCACGCCGAAGACCAGCAGCGTCAGCAATACAGTGATTGCGGTGGCGGAAAGCACAGCCGACAGCGTAACCAGCATTTTCTTATTCCAGCCCATGACCAAAAACAACGTGATAAAACAAAAGATCACCGCTAGAATGCTAAAAATTGGGATAACTGCCGCGCCATTATTTGCGTGGTCGAGCTTAACGGCCCCCCAGAACAGCAGCGTGTTAATCGCAATGCTGCCGATGACGGTTACCCCGTGAACCTTCAAAACGATCATCAACAAGCTCACCGCCAGTGCCAGCAGCAGGACAATCGGCACGTCACGCTTTAAATCTTTAACGGTGGCGTGCAGCTTCGGCTTTGTATGTAAGATAATAAATAATTTTTGATTTGGCTTGTACTCATGATCCATCGCCCCAGAATTTGAAAAGCTATTTTGAATCGTGAGGGCCTCGCCGGCATGCTTGCCGTTTGTAATGTGCCCATAGAGCGTTTGTTGATGATAGTAGTCGGTGTTGTGAAATTCGTCCGACATCTTGGTCACCTTACCGTTTTGTACCCGGGTAACCTGAAAAATCGGTTTGGTGTACAGACTATCGTCATGGGCGGTCAAGAATACGGCCACCAAACAAAAGAGCAGCACCCCAATAATTTGGACCCAAGTCATTTTACTGGTTAATTTAGCTTTCATTGTGCCCGCCTTTTTCTCAAAATTTAGGGCTATTGTAACATTGAAGCGCCGAGGTTGGGACGTACTGGGGTAAAAATTACCAAAAATAAAGGGTTGAAGCGCATGATTTGATGCTTTCCATGGTTCAAGTAAGTTATTAATCCCAATTAATGATTGATTTGAGCTGTGGAAGGTAAATGCGGTTCTGAATGACGCTTAAAATTGGTCTCAAATATTGACTACAATCCACAGTCACAATTGGCCTTTATTGACACAATATGATTTACTTTATCAGTATCATCTATACATTTTCGGTATCAAAGGATGTACAATGATACCGAAAGGAGTGAGATGATCCTGAAAAAATTTGATTATAAAACTTTAAACCATTTAGAAATAACTGCTTCGATGAATGACAAATTGAACCAAATTTATGAACTTAAAGGGCGTTTATCAGCTACGTCAATCACCTATAAAGAAGCCTTAGATCACTTGGTTAATGTGGCGAAGGTTCAGAGTACTGATGCTTCTAATCGGATTGAAGGAATTTATACCAGTAACACGCGGTTAAACCAATTGGTTCATCAAAAAACGAGTCCGCGCAATCGCAGTGAGGCGGAAATTGCGGGTTATCGGGACGTCTTGGCTTTAATTCACGAACAGTACGCCTACATTCCGATTAACAATAGTTCGATTTTAACGCTCCATAAGCGCTTATTTAGCTATACCAACAGTACCTGGGGTGGTCAGTTCAAAAATTCTGATAACCAAATCATTACTGAATATGCAAATGGTAAGCAAGAAGTCCGTTTTCAACCACCAGCAGCCTATTTAACCCCACAATTGGTTCAGGAACTTTGTACTAATTATAACTTGGCAGTCAATCAACAAACCTTTTCGCCACTCATTTTATTGGGTGCTTTTATCTTTGATTTTGTTTCGATTCACCCATTTCGTGATGGTAACGGCCGTATGTCGAGACTGTTAATGCTGTTAACTATGTATCAAGCACAACTTGATGTCGGAAAGTACATTAGCCTGGAAAAACTAATTGAAAAAACTAAGCAGTCTTATTATGAAGTGCTTAAGCAGAGCTCCTTAAATTGGCAAAACAACCAGAATGACTATGCGCCCTTTTTAGATTATTTTTTGGGTGTTATTTTACAAGCATACCGCAACCTTAATGATCGGCTCAGCCTAGTACAAAACAAATCAGTATCTGCAGCGGACTTAATTCTTAAGACATTGGGACAAGAATTAAAGCCAATGTCCAGAAGCGAGCTGACGGCCTTGATTCCACAATACAGCGATATAACCATCAAGCGAGCGCTTAGTGAATTGAAGAAAAGTCAGCAAATACAACTTATTGGCAAGGGCAGATCTTCAAAATATATTTTGAACAATTAGTGACCGATTGCTTATTTCAATCAGTGTTATTGTGCTACTATTTACTTTTCTGATTTTATCGGGGCTTATATTAAGTTATCGCCCCTCGGGAATACCTGTCAACCACTCCTGAATAAATTCAGGAGCTTGCGAGAATAACACCTCACGGTGTCATGACCGCAATTAGCTTAGATACAGCGATTGCCTGTCAGCAGGTCTTACGTGCTAATTACCAAAGCCCTTAGCGTCCGTAGGTTGCCAGACGGACATGGTGATTATCGGGGTATGATGCCTTTTGCTAAGATATTCTGGGCGGCATTATGGTCACGAACGTGCTGCATCCGGCATGCAGGGCAAGTCCATGCACGATCAGCCAGCGTCAGTTTATGAGTGTCACGGCTCCCCATAATGAAACCACAGTCGTGGCAAGTTTGAGTGGTATTCCGAGGGTTCACGGTTTCGAACTTTTTTCCATATAAGGTCGCCTTATATGTCAGCATACCTAAGAATGTTCGCCAGCCAACATCACTGATGCTCATTGCTAATGCGTGATTCCGCAACAGATTTTTACTACGCAACTCCTCCGCAACAACCAAATCGTGGTTCTTGATAAGTGTCGTTGAGACAAGATGCAGAAAATTGCTGCGGCGATTGGCGACCTTGCGCTGAATATCGGCCACTATCCGACGTTGTTTTTGATAATTTTTGGCATTACGTAATTGTCGGTGTTCTTTCTTAGCCCGTAATGCTCGGCGCGATAACTTGCGTTGGGCTTTGGCTAATTTTCCTTTGACAGAACGATAGTACCTAGGATTGGCAACGACGTTGCCATTGGAATCAGTGAGGAAATTAGCCGTATTCAAATCAATTCCAATGGCCGTCTGCGACTTACTAACCGTTTGAATCACGAAAGAATGTTCCGAAGCCAATTGCAGGGAAACGTAATACCGTTCTGTCGCGTCCATCGAAATTGTAACGGTCCCAATCCGAATCCCCTGTTTCCGAGCCAATAATTTTGCCGGCATTCCACGAAAGCGTAGCCGACCAAGCTTGGGAACCTGAATATATTGGTGATCAAGGAGCCGGACACTCCCATTAATCATGTTAGGAGCCTTCACTTTTCCTGGATACAAACAGGAAGTTTGATATTTTTGCTCAGTTCGTTTTCGATGGAACACTGGGGTGCCCGACTGATGAACCTTGCGAAACATTTTCCAAGCGGCACGATAGTTTTTGATTGCATTGGCTTTCATCAAACTATCTAACACGTTGTCATTCAACCAGCCATGGATATTAGAGATTCCAGTTGCCGGATTTTTAAGGCGCTGTTCGAGGGTTTGAATGCGTTGTTGGACAATCCCAATTGGGATTTTAACCCGCTTTAACTGATATAGTTCGCGATTCATGCCGTTCATTTCGTTATAAATAAAGCGACTCGCGTCGCTGTTGCGTTTGATTAACCGCTTTTGCTCATTCGATGGGAAAATGCGGACTTTAACCCCATAATGGTACGGTAACTGCGCCATTGTCTGACCCATATAGATTTCACCTCCTAAACATGTTACTCTAATGATAACATATGAGAAGATAGTTAGAGATAACATTGGCGATAAGTAGCCAGGAAGAAGGTTGTCATATGAGTAATAAAAAGCCGCATTTAGATGAAGCCATTTCCGAACGTAACTATGTTTACAATTTCCATTTTCATTTAATCTGGGTCACTAAATATCGGCACCCGGTATTCACAGATCCCCAATTGATAAAAGACATGCAAGTGATCCTCCAGCGGATTGCTAATTTGAATGAGGTCATCATAGAACGCATGGAGGTGATGCCGGATCATGTTCACCTCCTCATCAGTTTTAAGCCTAAATACGCGCCAACCAATATTGTCAAAGCGTTTAAGGGTGGCTCTGCGCGTCTATTCTTCGAAAAGCATCCAGAAATAAAAGCCCAAAAATTTTGGGGTGGCCATTTATGGTCACATAGCTACTACATGAGTACGCTTGGCAATATGAGCAAAGAAGTTGTCGAACACTATATTGATGATCAACGTAACCAACGATGACAACGCCTTTCGGCGTTGAATTTGGGCATTCATCTACCTGGTTAAAACCGGGAGATTTCTGCCAACCTTTTAATTAAACTCACCACTTGTCCGCACCCCCAAACCTACATTTTACGAGTGCCGTTTACAAGCGGTTAATAACTTTGCAAACAGTTCTCGGCTATTGGATAATACGGTTATTGAAGGGAGATTTAAAATGAATAAGAAGAGAATCAACGTACCAAAGCAAATAAAATTTTTAATGCTATTAATTCCTAGTCTGATCATTGGATTTATTGCTCAATCTTATCCCTCATACGCGAAGGAAGCATACACTCCTATTAAAACTAAGACTTATAAGAATGTTCCGTATCATTGGAACGGTCAGAGTAGTCATGCGTACCTATGGAATGCGAACCTCACAAAACGACAACATCGTCTGGCTCACTGGCCAGTAACAACTTGGTACGTTTCAAAGTCGTTAAAAATGACTAATGGTCATAAAACCGGAATCTTTTATAAAGCAACTAACTCAAGAAAAACCATGAGCGGCTACATTTGGAAAGGTTACCTCACCAAGGGCGCCTTGACTAAGGGAACCTATCCAGCAGGCTTAATTGATTCAAAATTAAATCAATCATTAATCAGTTTGTTTCCAGGGACCATTCCGGATAAGCAGTTACAACAAGTAGCGGAATACTATATTCATGCTGTCAATACTTACGAGCCGGGTGATACTTACTACGAATATGAAGGAAAAATCTTAGGCGCTGAGAAGCAAAAGAAAGCTAGTGGATTCTCCACGTACTCAGCAGTACCTGGTGCGTATAATCAGCTTCGACAGAATAAGGTCAGTTTTTTACAGTTTGAAAAAAATTGGCTTCAAAAGTATTTGAAGGCTGATCATAAAACATTTTCTGATTTTTCCGGTTGGTCGATTGGCGCATATGCATTTCCAAAGAATAGCATTTTTTATGGGATCATTATGATTGCACTATTGCCACCAACGACTAAATAGCAAAAAGAAGGGTAGGCTCATTTTATGAAAAAGCCACTATTAAAAATAGTTTTAGCGGGATTAGTGTTTTGTGGAGTACTAGCCGCTACATCAACTGTTCAAGCAAAGAAGCCTTACAGCTGGTCGGTAATGGACGGTCCACTAATGTACTATACCAAGCCAAACGTTAAGGGGTATGTCTGGAATTATAGCCATACCAGAAAATTACATAACGTTAAAAACTATCGTTATACGAGTTGGCTGGTTACTAACGCTTCCACCAAAAGGATTAAAGGTAAAAGATCAATTTACTATCGGGTCTATTCTGCTAATAAGAAAGTTAAAGGGCTCGTTTGGAGCGGTTATCTTACAAAAGCAATTGCCACGCCATTAGATAAGATTTCGAGTAATCAGCAGTATTTGAATTACATCAATTCCAACCCTAGCCAACGCTTAACTAAAGCCTTAATTAAACTATTTCCCAATAGCCCCGTTGACATCAGCTTATCGCGTTCAATTGATAATATCACGGCAACCGCGCCCATTAAAAATCAGAATTTTACCGACTTTATTGCAATTAGTGATCTTAAGGATCCTAACAATCCAAATCCGCATCAAGATGGTCGTATTGACAGTTATCTCTACTACAGTTATGGCCAGGCGATTACCCCACGGATTAAACGGATAACTGAAATTCTTAACGCGAATGGCTATAATGCCAGCAAACGTGCATCGATGATGAACTATTCCCTTGGCGTTGACGTTGTGGATGGCGCCTTATATGGGACGCCAACTAATTCGCCATATCCGCAACATGATGATCAGACAACCCGATTAGTTTATGAAATATATCTTGCGAAAAATAAAGGATGAAAAAGTACCGGCAACGGCAGTGAAGAGCCCTACAATTGTTAGACAAGTAAGTCTAATGATTGTAGGGCTCTTCAAACATCAGTTGGTTGCTCAGTGTCCTTACCTATCGTTGGTCAACTGTCGATATCGGAAAGTGATGGTCGATGTGAAAGTGTCGTCTTGGCTTGTGACGTGCAATTGCCCGCCTAATGTGGTGACCAATGAACGGACAATGTCTAACCCCAGACCAGTGCTGCGACGATCTGATTGGGTGTCCTGGGTGTAAAATCGGTCAGTTAATTGGGCCGTTTCGTTGGCTGCTTGTAAGGTGTGGTTACGAAAAATAATTTCAAAGTGTTCAACATCCTTATCCCGCAATGTAATTTCGGCATCTGTGTGCCCATATTTAAGTAAATTACTAATCAGATTTTGAAAGGCCCTCTCAAGTAAGGTCTTGTCCGTTCGAATCTCGACTCCCGGTTGAATATGGATCGCCATGTGCAGTCCCTTGGCGGTTAATTCGTCGTAATAATTGAACAATGTTTTTTCTAAGACTTTCGACACGTCAACCTTTGAGATTGATAACTGAGAATTCTTTTCTTGCAACAGATTAAAGTCCATCAGGTAATGCAGATAGTAGTTTATTTCTAATAGATTATTCTCAATCCGTTGGTACCGCGCCTGATTCTGATCACCATCGTGGTTTTTTGATAACAACTGAATGTAGCCAATTGCCACGGTCAAAGGCGTCTTGATGTCATGCGTCAAATTCGTCAGCATCTGCTTAATTTGACGTTCCTGTTCAATTCTTTTAATGCGGGCCTGGTGCGTTTTAGACAGGCTTTCATTGATTGACTTGGCCAATTTGTTAAAGGGCGGCCAGTTCGTGTTGGTCGTTACTTCAATGTTTGTTTCGTGCGTGTTGATGTATGCCAATTCACGATTAATCCGCCTGATTTCGAGGCCCATCAAGCCGATAATCATCACCAATACGATACATAAAACTGTTAATCCAATTACCATCTCGTCACTCCTCACTAGGCAAACCGCACGCCAATGCCCCAAATTGAAATAATATATTTATTCGTCGTTCCAGCAAGATCATTAATCTTATTTCGGAGGTTACTAATATGAACGTTTAATGTGTTTTCCGCATTCAGATACGGTTCACCCCAGACCGTTTCGTATAGACTTTCCTTGGTAAAGACCTGCTTAGGATGGGCAATCAGGATTTGAAGAATTGCAAATTCTTTTTTGGGTAAACTTAATTGATTTCCGTCAACGATTACTTGGTGAGTCGCCGAATCCAATGAAATATGTTCGTATGTTAATTGAGCGGACCGTTCAACGGTGGGCGTTCGCTGACGGAGTTGAACCGCCACTCTGGCAAGCAGCTCGTCAATGTCGAACGGTTTAGTAAGATAGTC
Source organism: Lentilactobacillus parafarraginis DSM 18390 = JCM 14109 (assembly GCF_001435895.1). Lineage (GTDB taxonomy): Bacteria > Bacillota > Bacilli > Lactobacillales > Lactobacillaceae > Lentilactobacillus > Lentilactobacillus parafarraginis. The sequence goes on from NZ_AZFZ01000014.1 coordinate 21,295, forward strand.
ATTGGCGCCATCCTTCAATAACGCCACCACCCGTTGCTTATCTTGGATTGCGGTTAACACCAAGACGGGCACATTCGCTGTTTTGCGAATTGTCTTCAGGACACTCTCACCAGTCACTTTAGGTAACATCAAATCCAGAATAACCAAATCCGGTTGTTCCGAGTGAAATTTGGCAAGCGCACTCACGCCATCAACAGCCTCAACCACCTGATAGTTATCTGATAAAACGTCGTGCAGCAAATCCCGAACATCTTGATGATCTTCAACCACTAAGATTTTTGCGGTTACCATGTCGTCATTCCCTTCGTGTCATGATTAATTTTAACCTTAATCTACTCACAGAACAATTTAGGATTAATTAAGGTTTTGTTATGCTAGGAATTAAGAAGTCCCCTTTATGATTGAGTTATCAACCAAGGAGGCATTTATCATGACCGAAACAATTTTGGATTTTAACAACGTCAGCAAAAAATTCGGCAGGTTCCAAGCCCTTGATTCAGTCTCATTTGAAATTAAGCGCGGTGACGTCTACGGCTTAATCGGTGAAAATGGCGCCGGCAAAACCACCATTATGAAATTAATTACAAAGCTATCACCCCTTCGCCACGGATCCATTTCTCTTTTTGGCGAAACCACTGGCCATTACCAACAAGCTCTAAAACGCACCGGAGCAATGATCGAATCACCAGCGGCATTTGGCAATTTGACGGTCGATCAGAATCTCAAAGTCATCGCCAAACAGAATGGGATTCAATCAAAAAATGCAATTGACGACGCCATTTCCTTTGTGGGCTTGGAGAAAAAGCGAAAGACAAAGGCAAAACATCTATCACTTGGCCAGCGGCAACGGTTAGGATTAGCATTTGCCATCCTTCCCCACCCCGACTTCTTAATTCTTGACGAACCCATTAACGGACTGGACCCATCGGGAATCATTGAAATTCGAAAGCTTCTCTATAAGCTCAATCATGAGCGCCAAACCACGATCCTTATTTCCAGCCATATTTTAAGTGAACTCTACCAAGTTTCAACAAAGTTCGGCTTCATTCACCACGGCAAATTTATTAAGCAGCTGACCAAGGCCGAGCTGGATAAAGAAAAGCAGTCCGGCATTCGCTTGGAAGTTAACGACGTTGCCAAAGCAGCAGAGGTGTTGGATAACGCGAAAATCAAACCATTTTCGGTATCAAATAACCACAGCATCTTTGTCCAAACCAATCAGTTGGATACCGGTAAGCTCAGCCAACTTTTGATTATGAATGGCGTTGAGTTAAACGGCATGACCAAGCAGGAAGGCTCATTAGAGCAATATTACACGACGTTGCTTAAACAAACAGATGAGGGTGAAAAATAATGATTAATCAAATAAGAGCAGACATGTACCGTTTAACACACTCATGGGGCTTCTATATCACATTAGGGTTGGTCGTCGCTTATAGTTTCCTCATTACCAAGTCAAAGTCGGTTGGCGGGATCATGGTCAACGGAAACCAAGACGCGTTGACCCGGTTATCACGAGAAAATTGGACGGCCCTTGATGGAATTCGGGGAACAACAATGTCCTCAAGCGTGCTTATGTACGTGTTAATCGGTTTATTTGTGATCATCATTGGTTACGAATTCAGCCAGCAAACTTACAAAAATACCCTCATCTCCGGAATTTCCAGATTCCAATTTATCACCGCCAAGTACGTGATGCTGCTAATCAGTATTTTAATCACGATTGCCGCTTACTTCGCTACGGTGATCGCCGTTAGCTTGATACTCGGTCGCCATGTCGGGACATCTTGGGCGCACTTAATGAGCACAACAGGCATTACCACTATCGCCGTTGCCTTCTTCATCAGCATTGTTTTTAGCATTGCCATTTTAACGTTGATCGTAACCAATTCGGTCGTCATCAGTTCAATTCTGATTGTCATTTTTCCACTCGCAGTGGCAACAATCCATATCTTCGCCGACTGGAATTGGTTAAAGTACATTGATTTCTTCGGCGTTAGCAACGATGTGAGTTTAGGAAAACTAACAATTTCACAATTTGGCCCCTATTTATTAACTTGCGCCATTATTTTGGTTGTTTGTATTGGCGTGTCGTTGTTAACGATTCGGGAAAAAGAGTTGTAATCGGAAACGAAGGACTTTCATTATGAAGAAAATTAGTATTATGCTAGCAATCATACTGTGGATAATCACTGCTGCGATATTTATTGAACGCTTTACTGAACGTCGGTTACTAACGTTAATTCCAATTATTGCCCATAATCAAATTCACGGCGTCTTTGGTTGGGTCTTAGTGCTTTCAATCATCTTTACAATTATTCCCATTATGATGCCGCAGAAAAAATAATTCCGATCATCGAATCCGATATTACAATCAAGTTTAAAAATGGGATTGGCGTATTAAATGCGTCAATCCCATTTTGTTTTGCGTATGATATTAGGAAGCTAAGATTGCGGTTTCCCGGTGACTTTCCTGCTACATTGTGGAAACGTGCTCCGAAGTCCGCGTTGAAAACGCTGGCGAGTCCCTTTAGGGGCGACGCAACTGACACTAACGTCTAAGAAAAAGCTAGCAAAAATCCATACCCGGGATTTCCGCTAGCTTTCCTGCTACATTGTGGAAACGTGCTCCGACGACCCAGGCACTAACGTCTAAGGGCAAAGAAGCAAAAACCCAAAACCGGGGTTTCCACTTCTTTGCCCTTAGACACCGTGCCTACCGGGTCTCGTCGCACTCTACTTTGGATCATCAATCACCATCACATTCACAGTCGAATGCCGCACAACATACGCGGTCGTCGATCCCAAAATAGCTCTCGACAATCCGTTGACGCCTGACTTGCCCATGACGATCAGAGAAACGCCGTACTTTTCCGGCAGCTCTCTGGCAATTTGAATTTTTGGCACACCCACTACAAAATGAGTTTCCGCCTTCACGCCCAACTTTTCAGCATCGGCCGCCGCATCCTCCAAGATTTCCTCGCCCCGTTGTTGGAACGATGCCATGACATCTTGGCCAAGGGTCACCCCATACTGAACATAGCGTTGATCACTTGCAATCGACACGATAATCAGCGTCGAATCAAACTTTTTAGCCAGCTTGGCCGCTTCGGACACAGCCTTCTTTGAATTTTCACTGCCATCAATTGGAACCAGAATTTTTTCGTACATCCCCAGCACCTCCAGATTAGTTCTTCACAAATCAAGTTTACCATTTTAACGCCATTACAGCATTTCTAATGCTTATTTTCCAAGTATTCTGTGAATAATTGTTCATAGATATCAACGAAGTTCAGATACATCTGCTTATCAACGTATTCATTCACCTGATGAACCGACTGGCTGCCGGGACCAAAGATGATGAACGGGAAATCCTTTGGCTTATCAGCCAGCATATTCGACGCGTCGGTGACCGCTGGGATGGCGCCCGCCTCAATGTCATGGCCGGCGTAGGGTTTCGCAATTGACTGCGCTAATGAAATCAAATCAGGATCCCCCAGCGTCTCAACCGATGGCTGTGACATGTACGTTTCTTTACTGAGCTTGGCACCACGCTTGTTCCACTTCTCAACCAGTTGATCCAGAAGCTGTTCAGCCACATCGTTATCAAATTCGGGAATCGTCCGGGCGTTAATTTCAGCAACCGCCCTCTCCGGAATGGAATTAACCTGATTGCCGCCTTGAAAGATCGTGGTATTAAATGACAAATCGCCCAATAGCTGATTATGTTTATCAGCGCCGCGGAATTGATGATTTGCATCGTGCAGCAGCTCAATGAGCGGATCAATGGCGTTGTACCCTTGCCCAGGCATCGAACTATGGGCCGCCTTGCCGGTTGATGTCAGCCGAATATCCATTGAGCCTTTGTGGGCATACGCAATCCGGTAGCCGGAAGGTTCGCCGATAATCAGCGCGTCAACGTCCGTCATCGCGCCATTTTTGGCAAACGTCCGTGATCCCAACTCGCCAACTTCTTCGCCCATCGTCGCCATCAACCGAATGGTGCCGGTCTTTAACAAGTCCTGGTCATGGATGTCAATCATGGCGATCACCATGGCTGCCAGACCGGATTTCATATCGGCGGCGCCACGCCCATAAAGCTTGCCGTCACGTTCTGTCAAGGTAAACGGATCACTGGTCCACTGCGATTCATCCCCCGCGGAAACCACGTCCATATGCCCAGAAATTCCCAGTACCGGCTTGCCGCTGCCAATTTCGGCCTGAAGATCGGTCCGATGCTCACTCACCGGAATGATCGTCGCCTCAATGCCGTGTTTGGCCAACAGGTCCTTTAAATACTCACTAACCGTTTCTTCGTCGGTATTCACCGATTTAATGGCGACCAGATCTTTAAAAATCTGCAGCCGTTCTGCTTCTGAAATTTTTGCCATTTAGATTCCTCCGCTTCGTTAAAATTTCGGGCGATCAACCGATCTCCTATTTTCTATGATAAATGACTAATCAAGTCCTTATTATCAGCCAGGGCGTGCTTGCGTTCCGCCAAACGATCAGGGTACGTCTGGACGAGGTATTTCTCCTCAGGGGTTTCAGCGACCAACTGCGGGAAGTCGATCTCGTCCAGCGGATTGGTGACCACCAACGTGCAAAAGGCCACAAAAGCGACCTTGCTGGTTTTGGTTTTCTTATCAAACGCGTTGAATTTTGAAAACACCTCAACGGCCTTGTGATCCGCACCGGTCACGTACGAGGTGCAAGTACTGATGTCATCCGGGGTAATCGGCGCTAAAAACTGAACGTGATCGTACCCCGCGGTGACAAATGCCAGATGACTCGGCAGAAATTTCACCGCCGAAAGGCCAGCGTTGGCATCCAATATTTCCAGGGTTTTACCGCCAAACTGAATCCGATTATTGTTCAGATCCTGTGGGAACACGTAACTTTCATGAACGGCGTATGTTTGCGCGCAGGTTATTTTTTCGACGATGGTTATCTCCTCCAGTTCAAATGCAATCAAATCATCGTTTCCATGATACCCTTTTCATCAGCATTGCCGCAATGACGACGGCTTTTTAGTTTGTAACAAGCCGGCCTGATAAATCCTTGCACTTTTTAATAAACCGCTTACAATGAGGGTAATCAAACAATTAGCGGCCACGCGAATTTTCTAATTTAGTGGCAGCCATCCCTTCCGCCTAACCCACTTCCTGGTTCCGTTTAGCGAAAGGGACTGGATACTATCTCCTTGAGATCCATCGGTGAGACTTTCCCACTGGCGGATCTTTTTTGGTTGTCAAAGGGGCTTTTCCAAATTAATATCGGTAATCTCAAAGCCACTTTTTTGATACACGTGAAGGGCGCGCTCGTTATGCCCGAAAACGTGAAGGGCAATGCGCTTAAAGCCCAATTGGCGGGCCTCATCGTCAGCCAACTGTAATGCCTCAGTGCCAATACCCTGATTTTGATAGTCCTTAAAAATATAGAGGTCGTAAATAAAAGCTGCCTCCGGATTATCGTGACTTTTGGCAAGCCACAGAACGCCAACCTTGGTCTTATCCTGATCAATTCGATAAAAGTAGTTATCGGGCGTCTTAATCCCGTTGGGCAGCAGCCGCTGATAGGTTTCGCTGGCCCGTTGAAACGCCAACTGTTCGTTCCAGGTGCCAGCCTTAACCTTTTCGCTGGCAAAAGTTGTCGCCGCCGTGGCCAAATAATCATCATAATCCGCTTGTGTCATTGGTGTTAGTGAAAGCATGTGAATCCCTCCCAAACAAAATTTGCGTTGCTTAACGGTTCTATTATACGCCAGCTAAAAAGCGCCAACTCTTAAATGTCTACATCCTGACATTTGGGAGTTGGCGCTTAGATTTAGGTCATTCATCCGCGGTGCTAGGTTCCGTTGAGAGGGGCTTAGCGGATGACAATCCTCAAATCCTGAATTAAATCCGTTTCTTGATGAAGCCGGCACCACCCAGGGTAACCAGAAGTAACAGGATGCCGAGAAGGACTGGCATGGTGGCTTGCTGATCACCGGTCTGTGGGAGGGTCTGCTGTGGGTCATTCTTGCTTGGTTCATTGCTTGGTTCCGCGATTTTCGCAACTTTTCCGGTTTGACCCGGCCGGACATTTTTACCTGCCGGTTGGTTGGTCTTGCTGAGGGTCACCGGCCCATCAATCTTCTGATCGGTGGTTGGGATCTCAGCGTCTTCATCCCGGGTTGGCGTGGTTGGATTTTCCGTCCGCTTATCCGTTTCAGGAGTTGCCGGATTTTCCGGTTTCACGTCTGGTTCCGGTGTGTTGGGTTGGTCAATCCGTGGGGTCAACGGCGTTACTGGAACTGGGGTGGTTGGCACGTCGACGACGACCACAGGCGTGGTTGGTGTCGGCGTTGGGTCAACCGGGTTAACCGGTGGTGTTGGCTTGTCCGGTATTGGCTGAACTGGATCTGTTGGCGTCACTGGTTTGTCCGGTGTCTTTTCGTCAACCGTCTTATTGGTAAAGGTGATTTCGAAGATGCCATTTCCCAAGTCCTTCAAATCCGTATTGCTTGCGGTAAAGCCAGTCACGGGTGTTTCTGCGACCTTGTAAGCAATGTTGGTTGGTAACCCTTCAAACGCGCCGGTCCAGTTATCAGCCGCGGTTAACTCGATTGAATCAACCACTTGGCCATTTTGAGGACTGGTTGGGTCATCCAACACAAGATTGAGGGTGACCTTATCAGGCTGTTTGACCTTACTGTCAGTCAACTGCCATTCCTTGTTGACCTTGATTGTTTTGTCATAATCCAATTTGGTTCCAAAAATCACTGAGCCGTTGGCACCAATCCCACCACCGCGAGGGGCTTTATTGCCGGTGATGATGACGGTTGCCAATCCCGCCGCAATGGCCTTGGCGGCGTCCGTTGCGTCATTTTTCAAACCAATAAATTCAGTGACGTTTTGAACGGTGACCGGGTCCGTTTCCTGCTGGCCGTCCCGATCGTGATACCATTTCACGCCGCCGCCACCGAGCATCCGGTTGGCAAGGCTCGTGTACTGATCAATCGATTTTGCTTCACTCAGCACTTCGTCACCGTGGGTCAGGGCCTTGTTATCATAAATCGCTGTCCCGTCCGTGACGAAAATTTCGGCTGAGCCGGTCGGACAGAACCAGATACCGCCGCCCGATCCGGCTAACAGGACCGTTCCGTTTGAGTATGAATCCTGACCGGCAATCGCTTCGTTTTTGGTAATCAAGCTATTGCCAAGGTGGAGCGTGAAATCAGCAATGCTGACATAGATACCGCCGCCGTGCTTGTCAGCCAGGTTGTTGGTAATTTTGGCCTTGTTGATGGTCACTCTGTTGGAATTAACGTAGATCCCACCACCTGCGGCAGACGCGTGGTTGCCATCAATGACGGCATCGTTAATCGTTAACTTAGCAGCGTTTAGCTCGCCAAATTCTTCGGCGGTCTTCTTATCAAGCCCGGGATAGCCGACGTGCACGGCAATTCCAGCTCCGGATGCCGTCGGACTTGGGGTGGTGCCGAGAAAACCGGTTTGGTTGCCACTAATCGAGCCACCGTTAATGGTTACATCACCGTTTCCAAAGACGTAAATTCCGCCAGCCTGCTGCTGGGAAATGTTGCCATCAACGGTTCCGCCATTCATCACCATTGTTGCCACGTTGGGAAATTCGTAGCTTGCATACCAGCCGTTCATGTCGCCAACGATGACGCCACCGCCGGCAAGCCCGATATTATCGTCAACGTGGCCGCCATTCATGATGAAATGAGATCCGCCGCGGATGTTGATACCACCCACAGTTTGAGACATTCCTAATCCACCGACGTTTCCGATGACAGAACTGCCATCGTTCATAACGACCGTTGCGCCGTTATCCGTCACAATACCGCCAGCGCCGATTTCGCCACCGCCCTCTTCGGGTTGCAGCTGATTATTCATAATATAGGCATTTTCGTTTAGCGTGAGGTTACCGCCGTCAACGATGACCGTACCGTCGTGGAACGAATATTCAGTGGTCACAATAACGAAATCTTTAATCGTTGTGTTGGTTAAATCAGCCGTACCCGCTACATACATAGCGGAAGCTTGCTCATTGATGGGTTCCCCAGTAAAGATCATCTTGTGGTCGGCAGCCGCCGGAACGATTGAGATGCCGTCCTTTTGGCTTCCCTTAAAGGTCACGGAAGCACCCTTTTCCACGCGAATCTGCTTACCAATGTTGAGTTGGACCGGATCACCCTGATTGATAAAGGTGATATTTTGGCCCTGCTTGATGAAGATCCCTTCAACTGTCGCAAATGATTGCCCCAGACTAATTGTATGGGCCGTCCCGTCATTTGGGGCGTTGTTCAGGGCGTCATTGAGCTCCTGCTCGTTGGTCACCACCGTTTGTTCGTCGGTGACGGCCTTGGCAGCCGCAACTTTAGCCTGCTTTGGCGCCTTGGCAATTGACGGTGCCTTTTCGTCCGCGCTGGCTTGTGGGGTGGCCGTTGTAGCTAGCTGAGATTGGTCCTTGACCGGCCCGCTAGTTTGATCTTTGGCCGCGGTCACGTTTGGTTGATTGACAACCTTCTCAGTTGTTGCCGCCGGGGCCCCTTGATCAGATTGTTTGGAATCTGTCGTGGTGACCGGCGCGGTTTGCGCAACCGGTTCATTGACATCGCGAGGCTGCTCGCCAACGACGGTCGGTTGTTGATTAGTCTGCTGAACCGGTGCCGTTTCGGATGTGGCCTGCGACTTTGTGGTTTGTGAGGTTATCGTTTGTGATGTCGTTGTTTGTGGTGTTGTAGTTTCCGTTAAATTTTCTTGGGCCGCGGTTGAATTCTGGGCTGGCGGACTGGTTTCGTTAACGGTACCAGTTGCCGGAGTTGTGGATTCAACCGCTGCTTCTTGATTGGCAGTGACCTGAGCTGTTTGCGGTGCGTCCGCTACCGGTTCGGCCCGAGCAAGTGTGCCATGGCCGCCCAGTAACATAATCAGCGTTATGAAGGCGATCACTGCCACCAAACAGGCAGCTGCAAGTTTTGACCGCCGCTTTGTCCCTTCCATGATAATTCCTCCTCCAGAATGTTGATAATCCTAAGCATGTTTTAGACATCCCCTGATGTCACCGTAAATATACCAACTTGCTCAGCTAAGTACAACACTTAATCCCCATATTCATTACATATTCTTAATAATTAGTATATTACTAATTATGAAATGATTAAGTTATTGATGCCGTTTGGCATTTTAAAGGAATCCGGCTATGAATTTCAAGCACAGCTAACCGCCTGCCGTGAAGGATATGGCAAATGAGAGGGGTCAAAGAATGATCGTGATTTTACTAAATTATTAATTATTTTTCTCACATAGTTTCGACTTACCATTGATATCCAAAAATTGTGATCACTGAAATAACTACGCATTCATCGTATCATTTCTTCACCATCTGTCATTTTTAAGCTCTTGGCGGTTCATAAGCATTGACAGCGCTTACTTTTAACGCCATTATTAACTTGTTGATAGCCGTTTGGAAATGGGTGACGAAAAGACCGCTGACCGTTACAATATAATTTACTAAAATAAAGAAAAGAGGATTCATTTATGACAGAAAATAATCGTGAGTGGAAAGAAGCCTTGAAATCCAAGGAAGCCTTTAATGATTATATTTCCAACTACTTCAAGGAACACAAAGAATTAACTGGTTCGTATGATATTCCGTCCTATTACGAACACTACACCGTTCGTTTGGATAGCCACGACGGCCTTGTAATTACACTGGTTACCGGCGTTCAATCCACCGGCGGGGAATCAAACGTCCCCCTACCTTTCAAGCAAAAAGAGGTCATGTCAATCGAAGATTTTCGCCAATTAATTCTGCACAAGAAATTTGCCGACACGACCCAATCACTGGCTGACGTATTCCAGACCGTCGCTGGTATCCCCAGCTCGGACGATCAATCAAACGACTAATTCGGTTAATCTGGTCCAATCATCACCAATTTGGATCTTCACACGGCGTAAACAAATAGGCTGAAGCAAAATCATGGATTTTGCCTCAACCTTTTTATCTTTGGTTGCAAATCGCGTTCTGCCTACATTCCCAACACTAACCGCAGGAATCCCAGCGAAATAACGCCAACCACAACGGTCACCAGGAGATTTTTAGAAATCAGGGCGCTTAATACGGTTGGTAGGGATGCCAATAAGTTCGGCATATCAAGTGATGGTAAGTGCCCTAAGTGTTGAATAAACAGGTTCTCAAACCACAGCGCCGACATAATGGCAATGGGCACGAAGCTCAGAAATTCGATGACCCCGGATGAAAGTTGAAATTTTTTCAAGATCACAAACGGCATAATCCGGGACAACCAGGTGGCAATTCCCGATCCTAAAATTGTGAAAAAGACAAAACTAGAAGAAACCATGTTTAATCACCACCCCAAACGCGCAGGCCAGCAGCGTTACCACCAGCGTCAGTAAATTTGCCGGAATAAAGATAATTCCGATATACGTCGCCACCAAAACGAAGGCGACCACGATCAGCTGCAGCTTGAATTTGATTGACTTATCACTAATCAACTGCAGGTACAATAACCCGATGAACATTGCAACCAATGCAAAATCCAAGCCAAACTTTTCCGGATCGCTAATGAAGTTGCCAAGCAGCGCCCCCACCAGTGAAGCCGCCGCCCAAGCCGTGTAGGCGAACCAGTTGACGGTGTTAAACCAGGCAAAATTCAGCTTCCGATCGGTAAAATTCAGCTTATTCATCCCAAGGGCAAAACTTTCATCGGTCACTAAGCCGCCCAGAATAATATTTTTAAGGAGACTTTCCTTTTTGAAGTACGGTGCCAGCGTCGTACTCATCAAAATCATCCGTGAGTTAACCAGAAACGCTGACAGAATAATTGAAATCATGGGGCTGTGCGTGACCAGCATGCTCACAATGATAAACTGGGACGCCCCGCCATATGTAATCAGTGACATTAAGGTAATCATCAGTGGGCTGATTCCCGAAGCCTTGCCAACAATTCCGTATGCCAACCCGATGCCTATGTAACCAAAAACCGTCGGCAAGGTCTCCCGCGCCGCACTTGAAACCGTTAATTCGTTGTTCACGCTGACTCCCCCATTCTCTGGAATGAAATTTATTGAGGCAAAATGAGTCCTTGCATCAAATCCGCGTTCGTTGTTTAATATACGTAACAACCGTATAATATACTGAACATTAATCGAATTTTAATGCATTTATCATCTTATGTCAACACCATTTTGGGGGTTTTTAGCATGGACATTGGGGTTATTGTGAGCACCAATCTAAGAAAAATACGCGCTGAAAAGGGTTATAGCCTCACGAAACTTTCGGAACTTTCCGGTGTCAGCAAGGGGATGCTGTCGCAGATTGAAAATAACGGCACCAGTCCCACGATCAACACCATTTGGAAAATCTGTAGCGGGTTGGGCATCCCCTACACCGCGCTGTTAGAAGGCCAGCCGACTGAATCGGCGGTTATCAGCAAAGCGCAGACATCCCGCCAGGAATCTGAAAACGGCCACTACCGAATCTTTGGCTACTATCCGGATTCACCTCACCATAATTTTGAATTATTTCAGATGGAACTGGATCCGCAGTCTGCCTATACGTCAATTGGCCACTCTAAGGTCAACCGGAATGGTGAATCCGAAGAGTACGTGATGGTCATCCAGGGTGAGCTTACCATCGACGTTAGCGACAAACATTTGGAACTTGGCCCAGACGATGCCACCAAATTCAATTCAACTCGTCGCCACATCTACCGTAACTCCGGGCCGGCGGTTGTGAAAGCGGTCATCATCAACTTTTACCCAGTTTGAAAATCGTGCCAATAATCATGAAATATGCCTTGAAATCAATCGAAATATCGATTACAATGATTATCCCTTGAAGGTTAATTTCACTTCAAGGGAACAGTCGTTTTTCAACTCATTCTTGGAACGGAGGCATTCCTATGACTCAAAACAGCATGGTGAAAGTTCGTCCAGTTATCCTGAAAGCGCATGGAAGCGAGGTGGCGTTTGCGCCGGGTTACTCTGAAAGTGCCCGCAATCGCTTTATCAAACTCAGAGAACAGGTTGATCGCGCGCCCTTCGATACCGACGCCGAATTCGAATTAGCAATCGAAGATAAGCTGCGGGTTGACGCGCTCAATGACTTTTATGCCAATCGCGTTACCGACCCATTCCGGGCTAAGGCGGGTTGATTGACTTAACATCTAAATTTAACTAGAACCAAACTTAAAGCGGCTGGTTTCCGGGTAACGGGAACCAGCCGCTTTTATTGTCGACTTTACATATCGAATTATGCCTTCAAAAATAGCAGAATGCCAAACACCACCAATAAGCCGTAAACGTATTTGACCATCTGGGCATTATTGATGTGGTCAGCCAGCCAATTGCCAAGCGGGATTACAATCAGCAGCAGCGGGATAATCACTGCCAACAGTTCCGCAACTTCAATGTGCCAGAATCCGGCAGCTGCCTGGCTTGCGACGACTAATATCCCGACACACAAAAAATGCGCCTGCAAAATACCACGCAGCTCCATGACCGGCCATTTTTTCAGGGTGCCATACACCACAATTGGCACCCCGTGGCTGTTATAAGCGCTCCCCATGAGGCCGGAAATCAGACCGGCTAAATAGTCGTATCCGTTAGCCTGAAACTTGGGCGGACTCACCCGATGCTGGTGAATTCGAATTAAACAATAAGTCCCGTACCCAATCAAGAATAGGCTGAAGATCCGCATGATAATTGTCTTGTCGACGTATTTAATCAACAAAATTCCCACCGGGACGCCGAGCAGCGAACCGGTGACCAACCGCCGGACGACCGCAAAGTTGATGTGGACCCGGTAACGAATGGCCCCCGGCAGCGCGACAATTAACCCCAGCGCGCCGATCAACGCGACCGACGTTTGCAGGTTCACCGCCAACAAAGCCAGCAATGGCATGGTGACCAGCGCTTCGCCAAATCCAAACACCGTTCGAACAAGGGCGCCGAACAGCGCGATTAATACGATTAAGACCAGTGTCATCACAGTAAAAACCCAACCTTCTTTTGATTATTTCGTCATTGGCGGTACTAAGTCGATCTCACAATCCCAGCAAAGAGTCAGTTTTTCAGGAATCCATAGGTACCAATTGACCACCCCAAGACCCAAAGCGACGCCACAAATAAGGGCCATTTCATCACATAATCCATCCCGTTAAACGCCACCTATTTAAGTTAACTTAAGTATACTAGGTGGCTTCCGAAAGATAAAATGAGCGGGTTAGCCAGTCCATGCTTCAGGCACTCACAAATCAGTCGACACCAAATAAAAAGTCGTTTCCACTTCCCTCAGGGGTTACTGGAACCGACTTGTTCGCGTTTATGCGACTGGATGTTTATCTTTATAATCTTGCCAAGCTGCTAGACCGGCATCGGTCAAACCGTCAACCGATGTGCCATCACTCTTGATGAGACCAGCGTCAATCAGTGGTTGTGGATGACCGCCAATTGCATTATCGCAATAGTCAACGAAGTGGTTAATCAGCGTTCCACCACCAACTCGTCCCGTCTTAATCGCGTTTAGAATATCAAAATCAGTTTGTGACAATTCCATAATTTGAAAGTCCCCCCTTTTTGATGTCATTATAGTTGATTTTCTTAAATTGAGCATCAAAGAAGGCTCGCGGTTAGTCATTGTTCCTGATTAGGAGAATCATGTTCAGCTTCCCATTTTTTGATTTGAGCCAGGCGACGCTTAAATCGCCCTTCATTACCCTGCTCGGTGGGTTCGTAGTAGGTATGGCCAATGAGAGAATCCGGCATCGTTTGCATATTCGTCAGCTTAGCCTTGGATTCGTGAGCATACTGGTAACCAGCCCCATACCCCAGATCACTCATCAATGAGGTTGGGGCGTTGCGTAGTTGTAGCGGAACCGGTTCGTTGACCGAGTGCTTGACGTCTTCGGCAGCTTTCATTTTCGCCTTATAAATCGCATTCGATTTGGGCGCTAACGACAGGTAAATAACCGCTTCGGTTAAGTGAACGTCACACTCTGGCATGCCAATGAACTGACAGGCCTGAAACACATTGACGGCGACATTTAAAGCGTTGGTATCGGCCAACCCAATGTCTTCACTGGCAAACCGGACTAAGCGCCGGGCAATGTATAACGGATCTTCACCGCCGTTCATCATCCGGGACAACCAGTAAACGGCCGCGTTGGCATCACTATTTCGCATTGATTTGTGCAGCGCAGAAATTAAATTATAGTGTTCCTCACCACTCTTATCGTAAAGAAAAGATTTGGTCGCCATTAACTGATGTAAATTATCGGTGGCAACCTTCGTGACCCCATCGGCTGTTGGGCTGTTATTAACGGCCATTTCCAGCGTATTCAGCGCGACCCTGGCATCGCCATTGGCAAATTCAGCAATCTGCTTAATGGCCTCATCGCCAATTTCAATTTTCTGTTTGGGAAACCCGTCGGGATGCACGAGGGCTTGGCGAATTAATTGTTCAATATCGGTCACCTGCAGCGGTTTCAGAACAAAGACTTTGCATCGCGACAACAAAGCCGAATTAATTTCGAAGGAGGGATTTTCAGTTGTCGCCCCAATTAAGGTGATACTGCCCTTCTCAACGAACGGTAAAAAGGCGTCTTGCTGGGCCTTATTAAAACGGTGAATTTCGTCCACGAACACAATGGTTTTGCCGCCCATGTCCCGGTTGGCTTCCGCATCCTTCATGAGGTTACGAATATCGCGAATTCCGCTGGTCACCGCACTAAAAGTCACAAATTTGGCTTTGGTTTTTCGGGCAATAATTTCCGCCAGGGTCGTCTTTCCAGAACCCGGTGGGCCCCAAAAGATGATTGACGGCAGTTGATCGCTCTCAATAATTTCCCGCAGGACTTTACCCTTGCCTAATAATTGCTGCTGGCCGGCAAATTCTGCGAGCGTCCGCGGTCGCACCCGGCTGGCCAACGGCTGGTTAGCAAGGTCATTACCCACAAATAACGATTCCTGTTTCACGATCGCACCTCGGTTCTCGAAACGGATTAATCATTCTCCTTTTATTATACGAACATACGTTCAATTCGTCAATTAATTTCCATAAAAAAACGGATCGACTAAACTAGCCGACCCACTTTTAATTGAAAGTCATTTATCATAAGGAGCGCTGTGTTTTCAAATTAAGCCACTAAGTCAGCTGCCATATGGAATGCATCCGGCAACGATACGTCGGCTTTGGCAAACCGCTTGTTTAATAGTAACTGACGGAAGTCCTCTACTGACACGTGTTCGGTATCCTTGATTGGCATTCCTTGACCAGTATAGGATCCGGTTGTCAAAGTGACGACCAGTCCATCCTTACTGTCCAAATGAATGTCGTAATCCTCAAAGTAAATTGAGTCATCGTAATGACCCTTCATTTCGCGATGGTTGTTAAAATACTTTCTAACAAAGTCTTGGAAGGCTTCCTTAGATTTCAATGACTGACGCCATTGTTCACTCGTTTCGTTAGCCATAAAAAGACTTCCTTTCTCTTTCTCAAAATCAATTCTTAGATCGATTTGTAAATGAGTCTCTCATCTCATCTACTAATTTTCATTCTAAACAGAATGCCGGGAAGTTCAAGCCTTGAATCGGGTGAAAGCGTTGCCATATCAACTTTTATTTAATTTTTACCAATTAACAACATTCGGGACGAAAAAGGACTGGCGCAAAATTTTTAACTTTGCGCCAGTCCTTTCTATATTTCGTTGAAAATGAGCCAAAATCATTTCAGCTAATGTGAAACCGATTCTGTAATCTTAATTTTCATCCTTATGCCAGAAATCAGTGACGGCACCCTTTGCGGAGCTGGAGACGATGTGCGCGTATTTGCCAAGCGCTCCCCGTGAATAAAGGGGTGGAATCGTGGTTTTGGCTTTTCGTCTTGCGATTTCTTCGTCGGAAACCTTCATGGTGATTTCGCGGGTATCGTAGTCAATAACCACAGTATCGCCAGTCTTCAGGTAGGCAATGTTGCCGCCGTCCTGCGCTTCAGGGGCAATATGGCCGACCACGACCCCATGGGAGCCACCGGAGAACCGACCGTCAGTCAGCAGCGCCACGGATTCACCCTGACCCTTACCAACTAAAATACCGGACAGTGAGAGCATTTCCGGCATGCCAGGGCCACCCTTAGGGCCAACGTAGCGAACGACAATCACGTCACCAGGCACAACTTTATCAGCCAAAACGGCGTCAATCGCGTCCTCTTCGTTATTGAAGACCTTCGCAGGCCCTTCATGATGGTTAACTTTAACGCCAGAGACTTTCGCAACCGCACCTTCAGTAGCCAAATTACCGTGAAGGATGATCAATGGGCCATCCTTACGCTTTGGGTGATCCAAAGGCATGATGACGTCCTGACCCTTCTTCAGATCTGGCTGATCAGCGAGGTTTTCAGCCAACGTCTTGCCGGTACATGTCATGCAGTCACCGTGAAGGTAACCGTTGGCCAGCAAATATTTCATCACGGCTGACACGCCCCCAACATTGAACAGATCTTGGAAGACGTACTTGCCGCTTGGCTTCAAATCAGCCAAATGAGGAACCTTCTTCTGGAACGTGTTGAAGTCATCCAGGGTTAAGTCAACGTTAGCGGCATGCGCCATTGCGAGTAAGTGCAGCGTTGAGTTGGTTGAACCACCCAGTGCCATGACAACGGTGATCGCATTTTCAAAGGCGTCACGAGTCATGATGTCCTTAGGATAGATACCCTTCTTCAACAGGTTCAAAACAGCCTCGCCGGCATCCTTGACATCCTGCTTCTTTTCGGGACTTTCCGCCGGATGAGAGGCGGAACCTGGTAAACTCATTCCCAAGGCTTCAATTGCTGAAGCCATGGTGTTGGCCGTGTACATGCCTCCACAGCCGCCGGGTCCGGGACAGGCATTACATTCAATTTGCCGCACTTCTTCGGCGGGAATATCGTGATCGTTCCACTTCCCGACAGCTTCGAACACCGAAACCAAATCGATGTCTTTGCCGTTTAATTTACCTGGGGAAATGGTTCCCCCATACACGAAAATCGACGGTACTTCAGCGTTGGCCATCCCAATTAATGACCCCGGCATGTTCTTATCACAGCCGCCAATTGCGACAAACGCGTCACAGTTGTGGCCCCGAATGGCCGTCTCAACTGAATCGGCAATGATATCTCTGGAAGGAAGCGAGTAACGCATCCCCTGAGTTCCCATTGAAATCCCGTCAGAAACGGTGATTGTTCCAAATTGAACCGGCCAGCCGCCAGCGTCACGAACACTCTTTTCGGCCAGATCGCCGAACCCTCTTAAATGCATGTTACAGGGCGTGTTTTCGGCCCAAGTACTAATAACGCCGACAATCGGCTTCTTGAAGTCCTCGTCCTTCATTCCCGTTGCCCGCATTAAAGCCCGGTTAGGTGACTTAACCATGCCATCGTAGACGTGACTTCTGATTCGCAGATCTTGTGAATCCTGATCATCTGCCATTCAAATCTCTCCTTTCAACGCAAACAATAATATGTATAACACTAATCAAATTAATGCTATTGTAACCGAATTCTAACACAAGTTCAGAATTTTTCTAGTGCTCATTAAAATATAATTAAAATATATACTTGAAAAATCCCGTGATATATGAAAAAATACAGTCACACATTTTTTTGAAAGGGTGGTTAATATGAGAGATGACATTAAGTTAAACGATCGGGCCAAAGCAATTAGCGATCAGTTGGTCGATCAATTAGAAACGGTTTATGACACGGAGATCGGCTTAGACATTTATAATCTTGGTCTCATTTATGAAATCAATTTGGATGCGGATGGCCATTGCAAAATTATCACAACATTTACAGAAATCGCCTGTGGCTGCATGGATACCGTGCCCAACGATATTATCAACGCCCTCACCCAGATCGACGGGATCAACAAAGTTTCCGTTGAAGTTGTTTGGACCCCTAAATGGGAAGTCACTCGAATCAGCCGGATTGGCCGGGCAGAGCTAGGGATTGCCGTTCGTTGACCAGATACATAATTTTAGTTGTCCCAACACCAAAACAAGCCGCCGGCGCAGTGACCGAAGGCTTGTTTGATGAATCTATTTAATTGTTTTCCAACTCGTCGAGGGCGTTTTCCAACTGCGCCTTATTTGCGGCATCCAAATCCGGATATTTCAACGGTAATTCTTTCATCCGCCGGTCGATAATATCCGAGACGCAAAGCCGCGAATACCACTTATCGTCGGATGGAATGATGTACCAGGGATTTTGTTTGGTTGCCGTGTGGGTAATCGCCTTTTCATAAGCCGTTTGATAGTTATCCCAATACCGGCGTTCCCGAATATCGGCGGCAGAGAACTTCCAATTATGGTCCGGCATTTCAATCCGGCGCTTGAACCGGTCCTTCTGCTCGTCCTTTGACATGTGCAGGAAGAATTTCAACACCATAAACCCATTTCTGGTCATGTAATCCTCAAAGAAGTTGATGTCTTTGAAACGGTCATCAAAGAAGCCGTCGTCGACTTGGTCCAGATCCTTGATGCCGCCAATGTGGGCATCCACAATTAATTGAGGGTGCACGCGACTAACCAGCACGTCTTCATAATAGGAACGATTATAAATCCCAATAATCCCCCGTGACGGCACGTGGCGATGAATCCGCCACATGTAATCATGATTTAATTCAATCGAAGTCGGCTGCTTGAAGCTGGTTACTTCACAGCCCTGGGGATTGACACCACTTAAAATATGACGAATCATGCTGTCCTTACCGGAACCATCCATCCCCTGAAAGATGACGAGCAGGCCAAACCGGTTTTGCGCGTATAACTTGCCCTGCAAATCTTGTAAGGTCGTAATGTTGGTTTCAATCCGGGCCTTAATATCGGTCTTGGTTAAATTTTCGTCAGTGGCATAAGTCGGGATCTTTTTGATTTTAAGGTCGTGATCCCCATTGAAACGAAATGATTTTTCACGGCTAAATTGTTTCTTCGATGCTTTTTTGGAATCCATTGCTATTCCCCCATCATTTTTTGATTAACACCTTAAAGATAGCACAGTTGCCAGCTTCCAGCGGAAATTTGCTTGTCATTTTTGCCAGTTGTGCAGGGAATGATTCCGCGTTTTGCCGTTCATTAAGCGTATACTTAAAACAGACGGTGATTTGGTTGGCTGACGCCTTATAATTTCGTTAAGGCCGTTGCTTTTAGCCGCGGAACCACCTATACTTATGAAACTTTATTCAGCAAGGAGGAATTTCGTTTGAGAAACCAATTTTTAAGCGCCAATAACAGCGAAGGCGGCAACGCCGATCAATCGACGAATGATTCGATTGACACGTCATTATTGAAAGATGACCTATACAAGGCCGTCAACGGCAGGTGGGAAAAGACCGCCAAAATTCCTGCCGACCATTCCTCAACCGGCGGCTTCATGGATTTAAATGACAATATTGATAAGCAGCTCATGAGTGATCTCGACGAGCTTGAAAACAAAAATGTCGACAGCTTTGAAGCCCCGTTCTCAGAAATGCTGAAGCTGTATAAATTAGCTCAAAACTTTAAGAAACGGGACGCCGATGGAGCTGAGCCGCTGAAGCCCTACCTTGAAAAAATTGAAGGCATTTCAAACTTTGACGACCTGAACGCCCAAATTGTTGACTGGGTCAAAACCGGTTATCCACTGCCATTTGGCTTTTTCGTCGAACCCGACATGAAGAACACCCGGGTCAACGCCCTGTTTGCCAATAGCGCCAGCCTGTTCTTGCCTGACCGCACCTACTACGAAAATGACAATCCAGCCTACAAACAACTGATGCCAATTCTCACCAAGACCCTCAGTCAGCTTCTGATTTTGGCCGATTACAGCAGCAGCGAAGCCGACGAGATCGTTGAATCCGCGAAGAAATTCGATGCGGCCATCGCACCCCACGTCAAGTCAGCCGAAGAGTCTGCCGATTATAGCAAGATGTACAACCCGCAGAAATTCAGCGACTTTGCGAAATCCAGCAGCCACTTTGATATTAATCAGTTGGCAGCGGGGTTATTCGACAAGGTTCCTGATCAAATCATCGTAACTGAGCCGAAGTACTTTGAAGCCCTGGATGACATTGCTAATGAGACCACTTTCCAAGATATGAAGAATTGGATGCTGGTTAACACGGTTTATGGCGCTGCCGGCACCCTGTCGGAAGAATTCCGCCAAACCGGTTCCACCTTCAGCCGCGCCTTATCTGGCAAGAAAGAAGCCACTCCTCAAAAGAAGTCGGCGTTCTACTTGGCAACCGGCACCTTTGGCCAAACCATTGGCGACTATTACGGCAAGAAATACTTTGGTCCCAAAGCAAAAGCCGACGTTGAGCACATGGTCCGCAACATGATCAACGTCTATAAGAACCGCCTGCAAAACAACACTTGGCTGGGTGAAAACACCAAGAAAAAGGCGATTGTCAAGCTCGACAAACTAGAACTGCACGTCGGTTATCCGGATCATATCGATCAGATTGAATATAAGTACCACATCACCCCAGAAAATCAGGGCGGCACCCTCTTTGAAAACATGTCGAAGATTGGTGAAATCGGTATTGCCGACAACTTTGCCAAACTGGGAAAGCCGGTTGACCGAACCCGTTGGGAAATGAGTGCCAGCACCGTGAACGCCTACTACGATCCCTTCAAGAACCTGATCGTCTTTCCAGCTGCGATTCTCCAAGCACCGTTCTATAGCTTGAAGCAGTCGTCCAGTCAAAACTACGGCGGCATTGGCGCGGTCATTGCGCATGAAATCTCCCACGCCTTTGATAACAACGGTTCCCTGTTCGACGAACTTGGGAATCTGAACAACTGGTGGACCAAGGAAGATCATGAGTACTTCACCAAGTTAGCTGACAAGATGATCAAAGAATTCGATGGCATTCCGTTTGCCGGCAGTAAGGTCAACGGCAAGCTGACGGTTTCGGAAAATATCGCAGATGGCGGCGGCCTCAGCTGCGCCAACGAAGCAGCAAAGAACGAGCAGGATTTCAACCTCTACGACTTCTTCATCAACTGGGCCAAAATTTGGCGGATGAAGGCCACCGATCAATACAAGCAATTGCTGCTGAACATCGATGTCCATGCACCGGCTGAATTACGGGCCAACGTACAGGTTAAGAACCTGGACGATTTCTATTCAACCTTTGAAGTAAAGCCCGGCGACGGGATGTATTTGAAGCCTGAAGATCGGGTGAAGATTTGGTAGATTTAACATAATGATATAAAAATAGGACTGAATCCAATCGGCTGTCATTGACAGTGGGTTGAATTCAGCCCTATTTTATTTGAACGTTACCACTAATTTCTTATGAACCGCATGGGCAATCTTTTCCATATTTTTCATGGTAATATTGCTGTCGCCGGACTCCCAGCGCGCGATCGTCGACTGCGGCACCCCGATTCTTTCGGCAAGCTGTTTCTGGGTAAGCCCAACTTGCTTTCTAAGATTAGAGATTTCAACTGCGTAGGCGTTTTGCTGGTTATAAAAATCATCAGCCTCTTTATAGGCCGCGCTACGCTGTCTTTGGGCCTCAATCATTTTCTCGGTTGGTGTCATATCTTTTCCTCCGTTGATTGCCGCTTCTTCGCATACACCGCCGCCCCATACATCCCGGCAGCCGGTCCCAACTCAGCCAACTTTAAATGAACGGCTTTCTTGGCAACCGCAATTGCCCGGTCATGGATCACCTGCTTGGTGTACTTAAACAACGGCTCGCCGGCTTGGGCAACCCCACCGCCAAGAATGATCAACTCCGGATTTAACAGATTAACCACGTTGACCAGCCCAAAGCCAAACAGTTCACCGGTTTCTTTAAAGACTTCCTGAGCAGTCGCATCTCCCTTGGCAACGGCATCCGAGATGAGCGCTGCCGTCAATTCCTGACCATCGTTCAACCAGTCGGAAATAATGCTTGGTTGACCAGCCGCCAGCTTTTCCTGCATGGTCTTCACCAATCCACGACCGGACACGTAGCGGCCCAGACAGCCGGAGCTCCCGCAGGCACACAGCCGACCACCATGGCGATACATATTCATGTGACCAAGTTCGCCAACGCTATCAGAGGCGCCGTATGCGACCTTGCCATTCAGCATTACCGCTGCTCCTAGCCCGGTTCCTAGAGTGACCAAAACAACGTCTTTTGCCTGCTTAGCCGCCCCGAAGGCCGCCTCACCATACAGGGCAACCCGAACGTCGTTGTCGATAAAGACCGGTTTGCCAAGCTGCTTGCTTAAAATATCAGCAACCGGCACATTCTCCCAATCCGTAAAGTTAGGTGAAAAGATTGACAATCCCGCTTTAACGTCCATCTGACCAGGAACCCCAAGCCCCAGTGCCACGACGGAAGCCCAGTCCACGTTGGCCGCCGTTACCAAATCATGACACGCTTGATAAATTCTGGTCAGAACCGCTTGGGGACCGTTTTCTTCATGCGTCGGCGTTCGCTGCTTGGTCACTAATTTTAACTGGTCATCAAATAGCCCAGCCTTAATATTCGTCCCGCCAAGATCAATCCCTAAATAATATGCTTTTGTCACGCCATCACCTTCTCAGTCATTACCTCATCGTTCTATTTGTCTCTATTATACTCGGTGAAGAGCTAATTCTGGTGACTGGCACTTTAAAAGCCGAACATTAGAACCGTGGTCGGTGCTGATTTCGATAGGAGTCAATGAGACTGATCAACGCTTCCAAAAACATCCCGATGACCATCATGTACATGACCACCATACTGTCACCTAACCACAGCAAAATGCCCATAATCAAGTAGAAGCATACAAAGCCCCACTTCAACCAAATATTTTGAACCATTTATGTCATCCCCTTACTATTTAGAATAGTTCTAAACTAATAGTATTTCAAATGTCATATCAACAAATTTTATGATAGAATGGGTTTGTTCACTATTTAACTTATATTGACCAATCCCAATAACCAAGCGAAATAGCTGATAGACGTATGAGAACATATTAATGTCCATTTGTCATAAATGATATATAATATAGTAAAGAGAACCTGTGAGGTGACCATCATGAAACTAACCGAATATCTTCATGATCAATTGAAGTTTTTAAACGATCAAATGAATTCCGCAAAGAAAGATAAGGATGAAACCATGCAGTACCTGGTTGATTCTAAAATCACTGAAGTTAAATTAATTCTCGAGGCTCTGCAAAAGGGCATTATCGATGAAGCATAACCCGAGGTTGAAGCGAAACGAGCGTTTTGTTGCCAACCTCATTTTGTTTGGTCTCATTCCCCTCACAATCGCCAATTGACTCACTTCGGTTGCAGAAAGCCAACCAAGTGTGTTTTAATTTATTTAGCATGTTTTTTATTTGAACATTAATCTAAGGAGCAAAACAAACTTGATTACATTAAAATCACCACGAGAAATTGAAAAGATGGCCGAATCTGGTAAGGTGCTGGCCGGCGTCCACTTGGGCTTACGGAACATGATTAAGCCCGGATTGGACACTTGGGATATTGAAATGTTTGCTCGTAAATATATTAAAGAACACGGTGGCTACCCTTCAGAAATGGGTTTTGAAGGCTATAAATTTGCAACGTGTGTCTCCGTCAACGACGAAGTTGCCCACGGAATTCCCCGTAAAGGGTTGATTCTAAAGGACGGCGATATCGTCAAAGTTGATTTAACCGTTAACAAAGACGGCTTTGAAAGTGACTCTTGCTGGTCATATGCGGTTGGCAAGGTGTCACCAGAAGTTCAGAAGTTGATGGATGTGACCAAGCGCGCCCTCTATCTTGGAATTGATCAGGCCGTCATCGGCAACCGGCTGGGTGACATTGGTGCCGCAATTCAGACCTATGTAGAGGACGAAAACCACATGGGCGATGTCCGTGAGCTGATTGGTCACGGCATCCAACCTTCCATGCACGAAGAGCCAAACGTCCCTGCTTACGGGGTCCCTCATCGTGGCTTGCGGTTAAAGGAAGGTATGACCATCACCATCGAACCAATGGTCAATACGGGCACTTGGGAGATCAGTGACCGTTATGACAAGAAGGATGACTGGACCTACTACGTATCAGCTGATGGCACGCCATCGGCCCAGTACGAGCACACCTTGGCAATCACCAAGGATGGCCCAAAGATCTTGACAATTCAAGATCCCGATATTGATAAGAAGTATTTACCTGAATTCTAAAAAAACAAAAAGCCGGGCGCAAAATGTTAATTTTGTCCCGGCTTTTCTGTACAAGGAGGTTTTCGTATGAATAATAAAGACTTTAAATTCCCTGATACAAAAGCGTATGAATTTGTGATTGAAACGTTAAGAAAACGTGGGGTCGTCCCGGATGACATTTCCAAAATGGCCATGGAACTCCAAAAAAATTACATTCCCAACTTATCGTTGGATGAGGTGCGAAAAGATACCAACGACGTCCTGCACAAACGAGAAGTGTTGAATAACGCGATGGTTGGTTTGGAACTGGATCGCCTGGCAACCCAGGGGCTCCTGAAAGAACCATTGGAAAGTATCATCATGAATGACTCGGGCGTTTTCGGGGTGGATGAAGGAATCGCGCTGAACATCGCCAACATTTACGGCACGATTGGCATCACCAATTATGGCTACGTGGATAAGGATAAGTCAGGAATTGTCCGCAAATTGGATGAGGCAAAGGACGGCCAGTCGAATACGTTCATTGACGATATAGTGGGAGCCATAGCCAGTGCGGTGTCGGCGAAGATAGCGCATAGAAATAATTAGAGTGCGACGAAGCCCGGGAAGTGCGGTGTCTAAGGGCAAAGAAGTGGAAATCCCGGGTTTGGATTTTTGCTTCTTTGCCCTTAGACGTTAGCACTTGGGCTGTCGCCCTCAAAAGGGCTAGGCAATGCTTTCAGCATGGCCGTCGGAGCACGTTTCAGCTAGGTAGCAGGACACCAACCACTATCTACCAGGCAACCAACCTGCAACCAACCAGCCAACCTACTCCCGCCACCCCCGCGTTTCACTATCCACATCCCGCTTACGAATGCCGGACACAAAGGGATTCCCCTTAACAAAATACCGCAGTGGCTTAGTGGCCCAGTCCCCCTGATTTGAAACGCCAATGCGATTGGACGATTCAATGGCAGCGGGGACTTTTTTCTCGTCCTGGTGAATATCTAAAGCGACGTCGCCAAAGATATGCATGTTCATTTTCTTATCCGAAATTCCAAAGGCTTCCATCAATTTACCGGGGCCGTTGGTCAGGTCAACCCCATCCTTGGCCCGATTTGTCAGCATAATATCCTTACCAATTGTCGGCTCAATCGCGCGGATCAGCACTCCTTGGGGAACGTCCTTTTCCTGGGCGGCAACATCAAGTAAGTAACGCCCGTGGATCGAATAGATGTAAACTGTACCCGGGGGACCATACAGCGGCTCGTTGGATGCGGTTCGTCGGCCCTTAAATGCGTGGGCGGCAGAATCCTTTTGACCCATGTAGGCTTCGGTTTCGACAATCCAGCCACCGACCTTGCCCTTGGGGGACTCATATGTCAGCAGCATCCCCAGCATTTGTTTGGCAATCTCGTCAGTTGAAGCACTGGCGTAAAATGGATCACTGGTTCTCAAACTATCATCGCTTTCACTATCAAAATTTATAGGAGGAATTGTCAATGGCACTTAAATTGGAACGAATTTACGATAAGCCCGCTGACACCGACGGGTACCGAATTTTAGTCGATCGTCTCTGGCCTCGGGGCATCTCAAAGGTGAACGCCAAACTCGACGAGTGGGAAAAAGAAATTGCCCCGACTAAAGAATTACGGTCGTGGTTCTCCCACGACCCGGAAAAGTTTCCGGACTTTAAGACCAAATACATCGCTGAACTGGACCAAAACGAAAAAACAGCCGCCTTTATTACCCAGATTGCCGATAAATTGAAGACCGGCAACGTCATCCTTCTTTATGGCGCCAAGGACCGGGAACATAATCAAGCCGTTGTTTTAAAAACATATATTGAGGATCACTTAGGCCAAGCCTGAGCGATATTTGCAAGCGTCAACTCACGGGTCGTCATGAAATTAATGGCGGCCTCTTTTAGTACCTTGGGATCGCCAACGCCAATCGACACGATTCCGGCGGCGTTAATCGATTCGACGCCCACCATGCCATCATCGATGCCGACACATTCATCCGGCGCCAAATGCAGCATTTCAGCAGCCTTGGCAAATACGTCCGGGGCCGGCTTGTTGTGCCTTATTTCCTTTAAGTCAACGATTAGTGGAAAATAGGATTCCACTTGCAGCTTCCGAATTTCCTTGGGAGCATTGGCGGAGGCTGACGCAATGATGATTTTATAATGGTTGGCCACCAATTCGTCAAGAAACGGCATGATTCCAGGGAGAATATCACCCGGATTCATCTTGTCCAGCATCGTTTGATAGATCGCATTCTTCTTATCAGCCAAAGCTTCCTTTTGGTCGGCGGAAAATTGATCAGCCATACCGCCAGCTGCCAAAATGGCGTTCAGAGAATCAATCCGGTCCCGCCCCTTAATCCCTTCTTCCAGTTGCGATGACCACGCAATTCCCAACTGGGCCGCGATTTCTTGCCAGGACTTGCTGTGATAAGCCCACGAATCGGTAATGATCCCGTTAAGGTCGAATAAGACCCCTTTAACCTTCGAAAAGTCACTCATATCGTCGTCCCTCCTGATGATTCGTATAAGTCATTTATATCACAGAGTGCGGTCCGAAAGCCAATGTCAGCCCTTAATTGCCATGAATTCACGATCGGTTTCGATGACTCCGTTCAGGAATGCAAATGTTGGTTATTATTCGCAAAATGTTTTACCATTTGAAACAAGTTATTGACTATGAATGCAAAGGGGAATCATTATGAACATCACATTTATTGGCATCGGTGACATGGGATCACATATGGTGCCGCATCTGTTAAAAGCGGGTCACCAGGTCACTATTTGGGACCGGGACGCTGAAAAGATGGCTGCCGAGCACGATAAATATCCGGCCGCTAAAGTTGCAACCTCGCTGAAAGATGCCGTTCAGGGCGCAGCGTTAGTGATAACGTCAGTCATGTCCTCGGATGTGTTGGCGCTTCACATTGGTGAGAAGGACCAGCCGGGAATCGTGACCTATCTCGACCCTAAGGCCGCCCTGGTTGTCACGTCAACGCTGGATCCAGACAAGATCAGCGCCATTCAGGCCAAAATGCCCGCGGATACTTATCTGCTGGACGCGCCGATGATCGGCGGCGTTAAGTACGCCAGAGAAGCTGGATTAGTCTTTATTGTCGGCGGCGACAAAACGGCATTTGACCGCATCGAACCCGTTCTGAGTTTAATGGGCACGGTTGAATACGCCGGTAAATTAGGCAATGGCGCCAAGCTCAAATTAATCACCAACGACGGCATCATGGCGGCCGAAGCCGGGATCCGGGAAACCCTTGATCTCGCTGACGCCTACGGAATCGATTACGACATTACGTTGAAATTGCTCCAGATGGGCCCCCTCAAGGCGGTTGTCGTGCGGGCGCTCGACCAAACCAATCCGCGGCCGCTCAAGGATTCCGTGGCCGACGTTGATGAGCTGGTTAAAGCCACCGACAAGGTCCTGGAACTCTCAATCGTTAAGAACGCCCAGGAGCGGCTACAAAAGGCCGTCGACGCGACTAATGGCAAGGCGCGGTTTATTGATATTACCACGAAGAATACGGCGTTGCCGGATTACCGGGATGATAATCATCAATAAGATGCCGCCACACTCTCAAAATTTGTACAAAGAGCGCAGAAAAAACGGCGTTCACCAAGGCCCCATGAGCTAAGGTTGAACGCCGTTTTGATTGATTTAATTAACTTACTTGACCGCATTAAATATCCAGGTAATCCCGTACTTATCAACCACTTGACCGTACTTATTACCGGAAGACTTCTTTTCAAACGTCATGATGACCTTCACTTCTTCGGATTCGGCCACCTGCTTGAAGAGGGCTTCCAAATCGGATTCGGCGTCGGAATCACGCTGATCCACTTCCAACATCAGTGAAATCAACGATGACACGACGGGTTTGCCCATAAAACTGTCAGTACAAAAGACCTGCTGGCCAAGAACTTTAAAGCTGGCCTTGAACGTGAGGTTATCCAGGTCAACGTCAGGATTCAGCGCCATCTCGTCAGCCTGCTTCTCTGTCGGCGGCTGCCGGTTAACGTCGGTGGCCCCGAAGACGCGCTTGTAATATTCAAGCGCGTTTTTTGTATTTTCAAATGTTAAATATGGAATTAGTTTCGTATTTGCCATTAGGTCAGCAACCCTTACCTTGCTTTTTATATTTTAGTCATTAATACCTAAATTTTAGAATACCGTTAATTGCAATCGTTGTCAACGTTAACAATTACGCCGGCCCGTTAAATCAAGCTTCATCCGTTCTGTAAACTGTTATTCTAAATGAAAAAGTGTAAAATTAGAAGTAAAGGTACCTGAAAGGATGGGACATATGGGATTAGCCATTACAATTTTTGTATTAAACGCGCTGTACATTTCAATCAACACATTTCGAACGATGCTGGTTGTTAAGGGCCATCAATTTTTGGCGCCGATTGTCGCGGTCGGCGAGGAAGTCGTTTACGTGCTGGCCTTGGCAATCGCCCTGGACCACATTGACAGTCCGCTAAACGTTGCCGCCTATGCGATTGGGTTCGGTGTCGGGATCTATATTGGCATCATCATTGAAGACAAGATTGCTTTGGGCTACGTGAATTTCCAAGTAACCGTCCAAATCGACCCACAAAATCCAGTCCACGCCCACAACGAAGAATTAGCTGAAAAGCTGCGGGATCTGGGTTATGGGGTGACCGTAAGCCGGGCTGAAGGTCGTGCCGGCGCTCGGCTTGTGCTAAGTATCCTGGCGCCCCGAAAGGCTGACCGCCGCTTAATGGAGCAAATTAAAGAAATTTCACCAGACGCCTTCATCATGGTTCAGGAACCGGTTCAATTATCCGGGGGCTTCTGGAGTAAGGAAGTTGACCGGCGGTATCACGGCGTCACCCATCATTAATGCTGATCATCATCAAATAGCCCCAGTTGCTTGAGGCTTTCTTCAATATCATGCACCGATTTTTCCGTTGTTGGTGACAGGTGCGTTGGGGCCTCATGAACTGGTTTAATATCATCTGTGTCAAGCTTAATTGGCCGCTTCTTTCGCTCAGGTCGCTGAGTTGATTCAGAAGCGGCTTTTTGCGGCTCGGAGTCAGTTGGCAGCGACTTCACCGTGACATTTTCATCGGGGGCATCCCCTTCCTGATGCTTCATGGCATCCATTGTTTGGTTCAATAGCTCATCCACCAAAACGTTGCCCGAATTGTCAGCGTGACCCTTCGTCCATTTAAAATTAATCTTTGGAAATTGCCGTAACAGGCCGTCTAACTGCTGCCAAAGTTCAGCGTTCACCAGCGGCCCGGCGCTTCGCTTCCAGCCGCGACGTTTCCAGCTGGCCAGCCACTTCTTGGTAATCGCGTTTAACACGTATCGGGAATCCGACACCACCAGGATCGGTTCTTGTTGGTGATCGTGTGCCACCAAAAAGCTCAGTGCCCGTACCAGTGCCATAATCTCCATGCGGTTGTTGGTGGCCCCATACTCGCCGCCGGTGCCGGTTATCTGTTTCTCGTCATCGGCAAGCTGAATGGCAAATGCCCAGGCTGCCTTATCGTCGGCCTTAACGTGTTCCCCCGGCCGATTTCCGTGCGACCGGGAACCGCCATCCGTATACACTAAAATTTGGCCCGGAACAATCGGTAAATCGAGTTGCTGGGAATCTTCTTTAGAGTGGGAAACGCCCAAATAGTCCTCGGCGTCCTGGCGAAGACCAAAACTTTTATACTGGGCGCCTGAAAACCCACTCACCTGTTTCTGAGTATCCGGCCAATTCGTATATATCCCGGTCTTACGGCCTTTTTTGACGGCATAATATTTCAAAAGATCACCTCTAAATGTCTAAATTTTCAGAAAGTTTGTGTATAATATTTCTATCTACTTTTCAATTAGTTTAATCTATGCGAAAATGGTAGTAAAGGGGGCTAAGACCACATGACCCGAACTAAAGCCACATTAATCACAATTGAAGAGGCAAAAGCGCTATTGAAGGATCGCTCTGATCAGATCAATGAACGTTTCCCACGCCTTAAGAAGCAGGGAAAGTACATTTTGTCGGACTATCGTTTGACCAGAAAGCGGGAAGCCTTCAAGATTCGGAAACATACTTTTCTCCAGCGCCACCCACGTTCCTACGTTGCTTTTGACTCAGAGAATGGGCAAACGCTTTGGATGCATAATTTTCCAAGCTTAACGGAAGCAATCTTCTGGTTGGATACCGGACTTAAACCAACCGATACCGATACCAGCACATCTTATAAGCAATGGAAGGATCAGCATGAAGACGACATCAACGCATTAAAAGATATCCTTCGTGAACGATCCAAGGCAAGAAAAGCTGCCATTGCAAAGAAAAAAGCGACGAAAAAGGTTAAAAAAGCCAACTAAACTGATTGAGTTGTCAAACGCACGAATCTTAGCATCGAAATCCTCGTGATTTTAACGTTAAGATTGGCGCGTTTTTTTGTGCCCAACCGCACACCCCCAATTGCGGCCAACCCCTATAGCTTCAGGTGGTTCGTGACCCGTTTTGGCGCGGTCTCCACCAGGATTTTGCCCCGATGAATCGAATAGAGAACCTCGGATCGTTCGTTCAATGCATTATAGAAATTATCGTTGTTCATAATGATGCAGTTGGCGGGCTTACCCACCTCGATGCCGTAATGGTCGGTGATGTGCATTGCCTTGGCGGCATTGGTGGTGACAAATTGATAGGAATTCAAGATGTCGTTGTAGCCCATCAAATGGCCAACGTGAATCCCCATTTCAACCGGGTCGAGCATGTTACCGTTGCCCATGGGATACCAGGGATCCTTGAGGTCGTCTTCACCAAAGGCAACGTTAATGCCCGCGTCACGCAGTTCTTTGACCCGGGTCATCCCCCGGCGTTTCGGATAACTATCGAAGCGCCCACCCAAGTTGGTGTTGACCAAGGGATTGGCAATAAAATTAATGTGGGAAAGCTTTAACAAGCGGAACAGCTTGTAAGCATAGGCATCGTTGTATGAGCCCATTGCCGTGGTGTGGCTGGCCGTGACCTTATCGCCCATCCCTGATTCCAACGCCAGGGTTGCCAGAGTTTCCAAGCTTCGGGATTGGGGGTCGTCAATTTCATCACAGTGAACGTCCACTAATTTATCGTGGGTTTCGGCGAGCTTCATCAGAAATTTAAGTGACTCAACGGCGTATTCCCGGGTAAATTCAAAGTGGGGAATGCCGCCAATCACGTCAGCGCCCATTTCCGCAGCCTGGGTCATCAACTCGCGTCCATGAGGAAATGACAGGATCCCGTCTTGTGGAAAGGCCACCAATTGGATTTCGACCTGATCGGCCAGCTCGTCGCGCACTTCCAGCAACGCTTTAAGCGCCGTCAAATTGGGATCGGTCACGTCAACGTGACTGCGGACAAACTGAATGCCGTTTTCAACTTGGCGCTTAATCGCCTGTTTGGCCCGGGCCTTCACATCCGCTTCGGTGAGGGTCTTCTTGCGCTCACCCCAGATGCGAATCCCGTCAAACAGCGTCCCAGTCTGATTCCATTCCGGATCACCAGCTGTTTGAGTCGCGTCCAGATGCACGTGGGGATCGACGAATGGCGGCAATAATAATTTATTAGTGGCGTCAATTACCTGCTCATCGTCACGAGCCGCGATTTTGGGCGCAATTTCGACAAACTGACCATTTTCAATTTTCACGTCGCTGATCGCGCTGGCATTTTGAATATGAACATTTTTAATTAGCATATTTCAGGCCCCTCATAATTGTGGATTTCCTTTATTATAGCGTATTTAGCCGGTGTATATCCGCAAAAGTATGAGATAATAGGAGTGCTCACACGGGCGATTATACATAGCACCATTTATCGTTTGAGGGGGAATCATTACTTGCGCGTTCAAGGAAAATTGTCATTACCACAAATTTTAACATTGGGCTTTCTCACGATTATTCTGGTCGGCACCATCTTGTTATCGCTGCCAATTGCCAGTCGGGATGGCACGGCCACGAGCACCATCAATTCATTCTTCACGGCCACTTCAGCAACCTGTGTCACCGGCATGACGGTCGTTAATACGGCGCTGCACTGGAGTTTGTTTGGTAAAATTGTCATCCTGATCCTCGTTGAAATTGGTGGGCTGGGCTTCATGACCTTTGCCGTCCTGATGTTCGTCTTTATGCGGCGAAAGGTTGACCTGACAACCCAATTGCTGACCCAGCAATCACTGAACCTGGAGACATTTGCCAATACCCGCAGCGTTGTGTTTTTGGTTGTCCGCCTGTCGCTGGCCATCCAGTTATTGGGCGCTCTATTATTACTGGTTGACTTTTATCCGCGGTATGGCCTCAAAAAGGGCATCGGCTTCAGTATTTTTCATTCGATCAGTGCCTTTTGTAACGCCGGGTTTGATCTGTTTGACAACAGTCTGGTGCGGTTTCAGAACGATCCGTATTTCCTGTTTGTCCTGACCATCTTGATTATTTCGGGATCCCTGGGCTTTTTGGTTTGGAAAGATATTCTCCTGTATCATGAAGATCACTACCTGAGTCTGCATACCAAACTAGCGTTGACGACCTATCTTGGTCTCATCGTTCTGAGCTTCGGCGTCTACCTGTTAACCGAGGGCAACTTTAGTGAAAATCAGCACCTGGATTTCTTCCAACGGCTGATGAACACGTACTTCATGTCAGTCACCCCGCGAACTGCCGGTTTTTACACGGTCGCCCCAACCCATATCTCAATGGGCGGGATGTTCTTCACCATGATCTTGATGCTGATTGGCGGAACCCCGGGGTCAACTGCCGGTGGAATTAAGACCACTACCGTTGGCATTCTGTTGATCCGGGTTTGGGCAACCTTGCGCGGCAAACGCGACGCGACGTTTATGGGCCGGCGGTTCACCAACAGCAACGTTTCCCGGTCATTAACCCTGGTCTTTTTGGTGGCGGTGGTGCTCTCAGTAGCCACGCTGGTGCTAACGCTGACCGAAAAAATTCCGCAACACTCTGGGATTGAGTACATCATGTTTGATGTCGTGTCAGCCTTTGGAACGACCGGCTACACGCTGGGCCTCACCCCTCACCTGACCGTGATTGGCAAATTAATTTTTGCCGTGTTAATGTTTATGGGACGAGTTGGCGTCTTTACCGTCATGTATTCACTGCTCAATTCAAAGCGCCCGGAAGACGCCTTCAGATATCCAAAGGAAAACGTCATGATTGGCTAAAAGTAAGGAGATTGTACCGTGAAAAGCAATTACGCCGTCATCGGCCTCGGCCTGTTCGGCAGCAGTATCGTCAACACACTGCTGGAGAACGATCAAGAGGTTTTGGTGATTGATAAAAAAGAAGAAAATGTCGACCGATTTCGCGACGTCGCAACCGAAGCCATCGTTGCCGACACCCAAAATGAATTAGCGCTGCAGCAGCTCGGAATTGGTAACTTTGACAACGTCTTTGTCGCAATTGGGACCGACCTTGAGGCCAGCATTATGACCACCCTGATCTGTAAAGATTTGGGCGTTAAACATCTCGTTTGCAAAGCTGAAAATGCCCGCCACGCCCAGGTGTTGGAAAAATTAGGGGCTGACGAAATCATTCAGCCTGAACGGGATATGGGCCAAAGAGTCGCCCTGCATGTGATGGAACCCAAGATTTTAAACGACATGAAGCTCAAGGGTGAACTGGTTGTCGTTGAATTTGAGTTAACGAATCCGAAACTCTTTAACCAAACCCTTAAAGAACTCGACCTAACCAACCGCTATCGCGTCTCCGTGATCGCCCTCTCGCATATGGATGACCAGGACGCCGCCATTCCCAATCAGTCAACGGTCATTAAGGCCGGCGATGTGGTCACTATTTTGGGAACGCGCAAGGACGTTAAGAAGTTTGAGGATCTTGCGACAAAGTAAATTAAACTACTAACCTAAAAAGGCGGCCACATCATGGTACTGTACCCTGTCAAGTTGACACA
>NZ_AZFZ01000140.1 GCF_001435895.1 Lentilactobacillus parafarraginis DSM 18390 = JCM 14109
TCAAACGACAAGGACGATGCCTTGTCGAATAGTGAAAAACAAAAAAGAATGCATAAAAATAAACCCAATAAGAGTTGGTGGCATTTTTGGTAAAAATTAAAGGGTGGATTAAGAATGGAAATAGAACCTAAGATAATGTCTCAAGTCAAAAGTATTTTAGGAGAGTTTGGAAACAAGTATTTAACTAGTAAGGGTTCTCTGAAACGAAATAATGTAATTAATGACTTGGATAAATTTGACCGTGAATTGATGACAAAGCTATTTAAAGATCCTTTAATACATAAAAATTATGTAGAAAAAATTGCTGACACTGAAGTATTTAGACTCAATCAATTTATTGAAATGTTTGAATATAAAGAATTTTGGGAAAACAGTTACACCAAATATACAAATAAAATTGGTTTAACAGCTAATGGAAAATTTATTGATGAATCTGCTGATGTTGTTTTGGATTTTCCCTTTAAAGATACTGTTTTAAAAGCTGGTATGACTAAAGAAGATCTGGATAAAGATGAATCTGCTGATGAACCATTTTTAAACGAAATCATTGCTAAACCTGAAATTGATGAGCTATTAGAGCCTAAAATATTTGTTAATGCTAAAAAGTATGATCAAAACGGTGAACATAACGCATCTAGTTATTCTGATCAAGATAATTTAATTATTAAGGGGAATAATTTGATTGTTCTGTATAGTTTGAAGAAGCTTTATGCAAGTAAGATCAAGTTGATTTATTTAGATCCACCATATAATACAGGATCAGATTCATTTTTATATAATGACAAATTTAATCAATCATCATGGCTAACTTTCATGAAAAATAGATTAGAAATAGCACATCAACTATTATCCGATGATGGGGTTATCGCTATACAGTTGGACGATTCAGAGGGGCCATATTTAAAGGTGCTAATGGACTCTGTTTTTGGAAAAGACAACGAATTATTTACTCAATATGTATTAGTTCGATATGCTGACAAGACGTTAAAATCCGACATGGATTACCATAAACAAGTAGAACAGATACATTTTTATAAGAACAATAGTCAAGTTAAAGTCCATCCAAATAAGCAGGAAGAACAATACGACTATTCGAAATTTAATTTTAAGATTAGCACGGTAGGCCCGCCAATGAACACTGTAATACTCGGTGGGAAACGTGTTGAAATATTCAAAAGTGATCAAACGAGAATTCGTAAAATAGAGGGCAGTTCTACTGGCCTCAAAGAAATATGGGCAACAGGAACAATTTTAAATGGTAATTCTTCGGGAAGGTTCTTTAGAGATTATTTAAATGGACGCTATAAAACTGACGGTTATGGAATAGTATATAAAGTTTACGGAATTGGAAATGATGATAATGAATTCAGATTCTTTACAGGTCCTAAAAAACAGGGTGCTACTAAGGGAAAATACTATCAAGGAGTCCCCCTTGATGTCTTGAGTGGTAAGATCACCAGTAAGAAAAAACCTATACCAGGTTTTATTGATATGGCTGGTGCATTTGGAAATGACAGATTAGAAGGTGGTGTTGGTCTTAGAAACGGGAAAAAGCCTGAACAGTTGTTAGAAGAAATTATAAAAATTTTTAGTAAAGAAAATGATTATATCCTAGACTTTTTTTCGGGAAGCGGATCAACAGCTGCTGTTTCAACAAAAATGCGGCGGAAGTTTATTGCAGTTGAACAAATTGATGAACAAATAAAAAAGATGGTCAAAAGATTGAATAATGTTATTCAGGGAGACCAAACTGGCATTTCTAAAGATGTTGACTGGCAAGGTGGCGGCTCCTTTGTTTATGCAGAGTTGATGGAAAAGAATCAAGGCTACCTAAAAGATCTACTAGCGGCTAAAGATATAAATGAATTAGATGATGTATATAAACGCATGAAAGTGGGAGCAGATTTCGACTTTCGAGTGGATCTTGATAAATATGAAAATGATGCAGAACGTAAAGCTTTGCCTTTTGAAGAACAAAAGCAGTTATTAGTTAAATTATTGGATAAGAATCAACTTTATTACAACTTCAATAATATCGATGATGCCGATGTTCGTGACCTGATTTCCGATAAGGATTATCAATTTAATCAAAGCTTCTATGGAAAGAGGGACTAAACTGTCAAGGGCAGTTTAAAAATGTAGGTT
>NZ_AZFZ01000141.1 GCF_001435895.1 Lentilactobacillus parafarraginis DSM 18390 = JCM 14109
ATCGTGTCTAAAAACTTGACTCAGATCCATATCAAGATCGACTAAACTAATGTTATTGCTTCTGTAATATTGTCGAAGCTGTGTATCGGGATATGTTTTGTTTTCGGATTTTGAATACAGTAGTACGTTATCGGGAATGCTATGGGACGTATTGTTAATTTTAAGCTGTTTTTTTAGATAGTTAATCCAGTTCAAAATTAATCGAAGATTATTGTCGGACATTGAGTATCCAATAAAAAGAAAAACGTGAGTTGCTAGTAGAGACTTAATAAATGTAGATATTAAAATGTGAGAATGATCGTAATCAAGGTAATCAGACTCTTTCAGCACTACGCTCTGTTCAATATTTTCTTCACTTATATCACCATGCATTTTTAAAATGAAATGTTTTCCTAAATTCCCTTTAAGTAGAAGTGATGAGTCGTCAAAGATAGTAACGTATTCGAACAGTCTTGTATTTGATTTTGCTGAATCCTCTAGGAGGGTATCGTAGTTGGTGGTAATAATATGATCAGGGTTTAATTGAATGATTAGGTCATCTAATGCATTGGATGGAACTTTCTTTTGTAATTCTTCTCGAAGTACAGCATAATATTTTTCTGGATAACTTTCATATAGCATTTCTGGGATTTTGAGCAATTGTTCATTAGTATAGTTGTTCGAAGACTTGATGCCCAAAATTTGTGCCATTCTTTCCACTAACGATGACCAAGATGAAAGGCCTGAATTCTGCGATACTCCTGCCCCGACGAAAATCACTAGTCGCGAATCATCAGAGGCTTCAATAAGTTGTGAAAAGATTTTAGAAAGTTCTGAATTCATAATTATCTCCTAGTAGGTAGTTGTTATAGGCTATTATACTCCGGCATTCAATGGCTGCTGGCGTTGAATATAAAAATGACACACGTAAAGTGTTGAAAAAGTCATACAGCCAATGGTTACAAAGTAATTAGGAATGTTGGGGGAAGCCTTTAATGGATTAATAACATTTAGGCTTTGTGATATGATAATTATGAAATTATTATTGAGCTCATCATACTGTAAATCGGGGGTAACTAGTGGTGGAATACAATCAACTGATTAACGAATTAACCGATTTCCGCAACAGTCGCGGATGGAACAAATATCACACGCTACCAGCATTGGCTCGCGCGGTTGGCATTGAAGCTGGTGAACTCAACGAGCTTTTTCTTTGGCAAATGGACGACAAAGATCAGTTTTCTGAAAAACAGCTCCATGATATGGAATTGGAACTGGCAGATATATTAACGTACTGTTATTATATGTGTGATAAGTTAGGCGTAAAGCCGAATGACATTGTTCAGGAAAAGCTTGATATCAACAAAAAGCGTCATTGGAAATTTGATCAAAAGTAGTCGAAAGGTGTTAGCTTATGGCAGATTTAGGATACCCAATCATTGAGCAAGTTCAATACAGTCCAGATACGCCAACGAAGCTTGAGGATATTATTGATGGTGATGAGAAGAAACACCGTCTTCTAATTGAGTATCCAACAGTCTATTTGATATACACAGCAAACAAGTCTGGTGGATACAAAGTTTATGTTGGCGAAACCAACGATATTGAGCGACGAACCGAACAGCATCTGAATGAAGATTCGAAAATTAGAGACGACTGGAGTGCCCTAGCCAAAGCTAAGAATGCTAATATGTTTGTAATTGGACATGATCACTTTAATAAATCCTTAACGTTGGATATTGAAAACCAAATGATGCTGTACATGCTTGGTGTTCCAAGCGTGAAACAGTTAAATAATCGGCGTGAAAATGAACAAAATGAGTATTATACAGCTGATGAAAAAGAACTGATTTTTTCTCGAATTTGGCGCAAGTTGCATAGCTTTAATCATGAATTGTTTCCAGTAGAAAGTGTTATTCGTGATTCGGCAATATTCAAGGCATCCCCATTCCATGATTTAACAAATGAGCAAAAGCATGCGCGAGATGTCATTATTGATCGAGTAATTGATGCGCTTCTGTCAAAAAAACGTGGTCAGTTGATTTTAGTTGAAGGCGAAGCTGGATCAGGCAAAACAGTTCTCTTGAGTACTATTTTTTATTTGATTAGGGTCTGTCTTAAAACGAGCTTTTTAGCCAAAGTTCCGGTATAATCTG
>NZ_AZFZ01000142.1:0-288 GCF_001435895.1 Lentilactobacillus parafarraginis DSM 18390 = JCM 14109
TATTACTTAAGAGATTTTAGACAGCTTCTTAGGATATGTTGCAACGTGGGCGAAAGATAAGAATTTGATCCATAATGCATTAAGTGAAATTCAGAAAGGCAGTAATAAGGTGATTGATCTTAGCGATACATTAATCGAGAAACTAGGCTTACAACAAGAACAAGATATCAAAAAAGTACCAATTGCAGAACTTAACAAAACTTACTTAAAAGGTAGATTGTAAAATTAATCCGAACGCTGTTCGGACAAAAAAGATCAGCTTCCTTTAAAATGGTGTTTACCACAAAC
>NZ_AZFZ01000142.1:333-2133 GCF_001435895.1 Lentilactobacillus parafarraginis DSM 18390 = JCM 14109
CAATAGGCAATTACGCTTATTGGGTAGAGCCTCTTTATATAACATAAAAAATAGCTAAATCTAAAATTTTTAATTACTTGGTGATTTTTGAAAAGTCTTTTCAAAATGAAAAGTACTTATTTTGTAGATTTCATAGCAAAAACGGTTTCTTTGAGATATTTTTTTAAATCATCAGCTATTTCCGGATTTCGTAATCCAAATTTGATATTAGTTTCCAACCAACTTAATTTATTACCGGTATCATATCGTTCACCCTTAAACTCATGAGCAAATACTCTTTGAGTTTGATTAAGAATGTCGATGGCTGTGGTAAGCTGAATTTCACCACTTGAATCTGGTTGAGTTTCTGATAGAGCTGTAAAAATTTGTGGTGTTAGTACATATCGTCCGATAATTGCCAGATCACTCGGAGCAGTCTGAGGATCCGGCTTTTCTACAAAACGCTTCACGTTATATAAACCTGGAGTAACTTGTTTAGCGGGATCAATAATACCATATTTTGACACATCTTGGCGAGGGACTCGTTTAACTGCCAATGTTGCGGCCCCGGTTTTGGTAAAACTATTGATTAATTGTTTGGTTAATGGAGTTTTATCTCGTGTGACATCATCACCTAATAACACAGCAAAGGGGTCATTTCCAACAAAACTTCTGGCAGTATAAATGGCATCGCCTAATCCATGTGGATGAGGCTGACGAGTAAAATAAATATTCATATTATTGGTCTTGCAAATCAACTTAAGTAAATCATTTTTACCACGTTTAGCTAGATTAGCCTCCAATTCAGGATTAGCATCGAAATGATTTTCAATTGACCATTTTCCCTTGCCAATGACAATTAAAACATCCTTAATTCCCGACTGCTTAGCTTCGCTAACGATATATTGAATAGTTGGAGTATCAACAATTGGCAACATTTCTTTAGGTAAGGCTTTTGTTTCAGGAAGAAAACGGGTACCTAAGCCGGCAGCAGGGATAATAGCTTTCGTTATTTTTGACATTGCTTTAGCCTCTTATTATTTATAATATGATGAACCATTAAAGTAATATTAATCAACAAAAATTATATCACTAATAAGAGCAAAAAAATATAAATACTTTGTTATGAATGCTAAGGGGAAATAAATTTACCTACGGGTTATTTATCAATTAACTTTGATAGATAATAACCAACTACAAATCCTAAAGTATTAGTAAGCACGTCATTTATATCTACCCAACGATGTGTTATTGCCAAATTGTCTGTTATAAATTGAATAAATTCGATAGTGAATCCAATAAGGATTCCAGTTGTAATCACATGAGAAATTTTGAATTTGGGAGAGAATAAAATATAGGTAAGTATTCCTAAGGGACAAGTCATAATGATGTTTAGCCAGAATCCTAATTGATCTAATTCTTGAAAGGGAATGTAAGCAACTGGTGCCTTACCAATCATCATAAAGCTAATAGCTTGATTTGACGGTGGCAATTTAATAGGTAAGGTTGGGCTAAAACATAAAAAACAAATTGATAAGGCTGAAATTCCTAATAATACCCAGGCAAATAATTTTGAAATATGGTTAATAATTCATCATCTACTTTCATTATTAATTGAATTAAAAATATTGCGATAATTTATAAATTCTTCCTTAAATACATATTTTTGAAAACTAAATTTCAATTATAAGCATTTTTATCAAAACTATCACAAAAAAGTAGCAATAACGGAACTTTAACAAATCTTTTACCACATTTAATGTTTAGCAGATAAGTAAGCAAGGAATGCATGTCAACGCCGATGTGAAAATGTCGTTTTTT
>NZ_AZFZ01000143.1 GCF_001435895.1 Lentilactobacillus parafarraginis DSM 18390 = JCM 14109
TTAAAGTGTCAACCCTAAGGGGTATTGTACGTTAAGAGCAGCTTCGCTCGCGGACGAGTTTTTAAAGATATTCATTCGTGGAACAACGAATCAATGGATTGGTTACAACGGCGAGGTAATGGTAAGCAGCATAATGGGACGAAGCAGATTCCAGCAGTCATTTTTGCGGAAGAGCAGCCCTACTTACAACCCATTATTAGCCGTCAACCAGTGAAGGAAGTTGCGATTGAGCGTACAATCCGTAAGGATAATACCGTGATGTATCAAAGCAACCGCTACAGTGTGCCGTTTGGGTCATACGATGTGCATGGTCGCAAGGTGGTCCTGAAAGTTAACGACGGCGACTTAACGATTATTGATCCGCAAACGGGTGAAATCTTGTCACAACATCAGATCTCGCTAGCAAGCGGCAAGCTAATCCAACGATCTAGCGATCGTCGAAATCGGTCTGTCGGGATTCCAGCATTGATGGCTCAAGTCAAACAATCATTTACCGATCAAACGGCAGCCCAGCAGTTTGTCAGCCAGATTCATGAAAAGTATCCACGTTATACACGTGATCAGCTCCAGGTAATTTTGCGTTTGCGCGGGGACTATCCGCAGGAGGCGTTGGACAAGGCGTTACAGTTTTGTCTGGACAATCACCTAATCAGTGCCACCGATTTCAAAGCAACCGTTGAGACACTTCCGGAATATGAAGCTCATATGGATCGCGTCCGCGATGAGTTGGCAACCATTCCGCTCGCAGAAGCAACCCAAGCAAAGCTAAAAGTTGTTCAGCCGGAAGTGCGTTCACTGGGGGTATATGCGAAGATCTTGAAAGGAGCTTATCATGGCACAAATTAAGGAGATCCAAGCCATTATGCAAGAACTACGATTAAGTGCGACTGGTAAGGTCCTGCCAAAGTTGATTCAAGACGCGAACACCAATGAGGTCACCTACGGTGATTTTATCTTGGCAGTTATGAAGCATGAGCAGCAAGCTAGAGCAGCGAAGGCAAGAATAAGACGGTTAAACTGGGCCACCCTTCCTTACCAACGGTCTTTGGATGAATTTGATTTAAGTCTTCAAGCCGCCTTAAATCAGAAGCAAATGAATGAACTACGAACTCTCAATTGGGTGGATCAAAGCTATCATCTGATTCTTTTAGGACCAACTGGGGTGGGTAAGACCTTTCTATCAATTGGTTTGTGTGTGGAAGCCATTAATAAAGGGTACAGCGCCATTTTTATTACAATGGGTGATCTAATTAAGGCGTTAAAAACGGAGACCATCTCGCGACAGTCACAAGTTCGGTTAAAACGACTTTATAAGGCAGACCTGATTGTGTTGGACGATTTAATGTTTATGGCCTTAGATCGCCAGGAAGCAAATTTATTTTTCCATTTCGTTAACAGGTTGTATGAACAGACGTCGTTCATTATCACGTCCAACAAGAGCCCTGATCAATGGGGCAACGTGATTGGTGATGAGGTGATTACCGGGGCCATATTGGACCGGATGGTCCAAAAATCTCAAGTTATTGAGTTAGTTGGTGAAAGTTACCGAGTCACTCATCGACAGACAATTTTCAAAAAACCGTAATAAAAAAGCCTGAAATCAATACATATCAGGCGTGACGA
Source organism: Lentilactobacillus parafarraginis DSM 18390 = JCM 14109 (assembly GCF_001435895.1). Classification (GTDB taxonomy): domain Bacteria; phylum Bacillota; class Bacilli; order Lactobacillales; family Lactobacillaceae; genus Lentilactobacillus; species Lentilactobacillus parafarraginis. The sequence goes on from NZ_AZFZ01000143.1 coordinate 1,624, forward strand.
GGGGTGGCTCATTCTTAATGAGCGAAACATAGGTAAAATGGATCAAAATTAATGAGCGAAAATGGATCAATTGAACTTGACGGCCACAACAGCTGAAAGAATTACCGGAATTAATTGTTCGCTGAGGTGACAATCATGTATATAAATGATGGCTTAACATATAAAAATACCTTTGTAGCACATCGATCTATTTATAGAAATCAATTATCTGAGGTAACAGTACAGGACAAACTTTTTAATGGACATATGGGCCATAATACCGGCTATGGTATTGTGAATGTTAGAAAGAGTGCGATTGGGGAATTTAACGAACGAACGTCCTTATTTTTAGACACCTCTCAAAAGTTTATAGATGGGCTTAGATTATCAACGTCGACGATTGAAAGGGTGGACTCAAGTTTGGTTACATTTAAATCCCATCGTTTTGGAGATTCGTCTGGTTTAGGTTCATATTCAAATTCAAGTAGTGGACTTAGGATGAAAGTGTGGACACGATTT
>NZ_AZFZ01000144.1 GCF_001435895.1 Lentilactobacillus parafarraginis DSM 18390 = JCM 14109
CTGAAATAAAGTTTTCAGACGGACCCTAATAAATAGGAGATTTTACAATTAATGACACCGATGAAGGAAGACTATTTAAAAATTATTTTTGAATTGGGGGGCGCTTCTAAGCTTGTCAGCAACAAGCAGATTGCGTTAAGTTTGGACATTGCAGCTGGTTCAGTTACGGAAATGGTTAACAAGATGGTTGAAGAAAAATTGGTTACCCATAAACCCTATTCGGGCGTTCAGCTCACGAAGAAGGGCACCGGATACGCTGAGGAACTGGTCAGAAAGCACCGAATTTGGGAATGTTTTTTGTTTTACTCATTGAAGTTTAATTTACCCGATATTCATGATGAGGCCGAAAAGCTGGAGCACGATACCACTAACGAGATGATCGACCATCTGGACGACTTTCTGGGAAATCCGGAAAGGTGCCCGCACGGCGGAATCATCCCGGATCGGTTTGGCCATTACAAGAAAGATCACGATAAGCTGCTGACTGACGCCAAGGATGACGAGGTTGTGGTGGTTAATCGATTTATCGATAATCATGACCTGTTAACCCTGTTAGGGGACATTAAATTGGACATTGGTGACCGGCTGAAGATTGTTTCCCACGATCCGTTTGAGGGATCCGTGATGGTTCAAAACCTGACGGACAAGAAACCACTGACAATTGGGTATAAAACGGCCCACTACGTCTTTGTAAAATCTGATGATGAGCAGGCCTAACCGAAAGCGGCGGCTGCCCATTTTTATGGCTGGGGTGACAAACATTGGATGAAGAAGAACGCAAATACGAACGCCAACGCAAGTATGATCAGCGGGTACTGGATACCTGCATTCTGGCCGGCACCATCATGATTGAATCCGGATCCGAAATGACCCGGGTCAACGATACGATTATGCGGATTGCTAGAAATGCCGGGTTAAAAAACGCGACCGTTTACGTTACGGTGACCGGCATTATCATGTCCGGCGGCGTTCAGGAAATCGGCGCTCAGGTTGGGGCGATTGACAAGCGGTCGTTTGATTTGGAAAAGGTCGCTAAGGTTAACGAACTATCGCGGGCCTTTGCTGCCAAGAAGATTACGATTAACGACTTCTATGATCAACTGATTCACATTGATGAAATTGTTGGCACCTTCCCGCTGTGGGTCCAAGAAATTGGGGCCGGGCTGGTTAGTGGGGGGCTGGTCGTCGTGTTCCGAAATAATATCAGTGACGCTTTGATTAGCTGCCTCATTGGAATGGCTGGCTGGGCGGTGCTTTATTTTCTGAACATTTACGTGCAGATTCGCTTCTTAAGTGAGTTTATGGCCGCCGCAACCGTGGCTGCCCTGGCAATCTTGGCCGTTCAATACGGATTGGGGCATCAGGCCGACGATATTATTGTTGGCGGGATGATGCCCCTGGTCCCAGGAATTCCGTTAACCAACGCCGTGCGCGATGCACTGTCTGGCAACTTAATTAGTGGGCCGGCCCGGGGAATCGAAGCTTTGATTAGTGCCTGTGCGTTAGGTTTTGGTGTGGCGATTGCGCTGCACTTTATGTGAGGGATGTGGCCATGAACCCAGTTATTTTCTTTCTCATCAAATGCGTTTGCGTCTATCTCTCCGGAATTGGCTTTGGGTTGATTGTGAACCTGCCCCATAAGGCCCTCAATATTGCCGGCTTCAATGCCCTATTAGGCTGGTTAGTTTATTACATTATTATCACAACCTGGGGCGGCTTGGGTTCGGCCAACTTTTTTGGCGGTCTGTGCATCGGGGTGGTCTCCGTGATGATTGCCCGTTGGAAAAAGATGCCCAGCATTTTATTTGACGTGCCCGGCCTAGTTCCATTGGTGCCGGGAGGCCAGGCTTACAACACGATTAAGAGCTTTGCGATGGGAAATTATTCCGCCGCCTTTGGCTACCTGTCAGAAGTGATCTGGATTGCCGGTTCCATTGCGTTGGGGTTTATCGTGGCTGAATTGGTCAATAAAATTCGGATTAAAGTTGCGCGTGATCTAAGAAGGTTGCGTCGTTCTAAAAATATGTAAGTCATTGTTAATACCAACTAGGGTCTGAGTTGTCATCGTTAGGATGATGATTCGGGCTTTTTTTCTACGTTTAGTCAAGTAAAACAG
>NZ_AZFZ01000145.1 GCF_001435895.1 Lentilactobacillus parafarraginis DSM 18390 = JCM 14109
AAGTGTTGCACTTCAATTTTAAATCGGGGGATTGTTTTTATTGTAATTAATATGAGCTTACTAAAAATAAACGACTATTTAATCACCTTAACAAACTGTCTATTAGCAGTTACATACCCTCCAGAAACTGCATAACGCAAAGTACCAAACTGCTTAAGTGAATCGGGATGTGAATACTCGTACTTTGCGACTTTCAAAATTGTCCCCTTCTTCACTTTGCTGAGGCGGTGATTAAAGTTGGCGTTGTTATAACGATACAACGTCTTTTTAACCTTAATCTGCTGAGGTTGTCTCACGTAGCCATTAATCACTAACTTACGGTTACCAGTAATGTATAAACCATCACTCGTCATGTAACGCGTTGTCAGATTGTGACGAACGAACTTCGTCACTTTAATCCGCGTCCCCTGCTTAAAGTGTTTCGCCTTGCCAGTCAGATTCTGATTGGTATAAGCGTTCACCCCGTTTGGATTAATCACCGTTAAGGTCTTGTGGTTAGATTGATAATAAACCGGCCGAACGTACTTCCACGAACCGGTAATATAGCCAACCTTTCTGGCTGATTTACTGTGATGATTAACATCTCTGACTTTTAACCGTAACTTGCCGGAATCGTCAGTGGATCGACCTAACACAACAAACATTGGCCGGTTAATTCTTGGCTTCTGAACGTATTTGAAAATGCGTTCTGATTGCTTGAAATTCTTATTTTGATAGAGATAGATGTTATTAATCGCATAGACAACCGTTTTCTTCTTGGTGTTCTTATTCGTTTGATTATCGTTGTCAGGCTCTTTGACGACTTGATGATCACTTTCAGTCTTCCCGCCAGTGTTATTGTTTGGATGATTGTTCACGTGATTATCGGAGTCGTTATGACTGTCGGGGTTGATCGGGTTGTTTGGATTAACAGGACCCGGATTAACGGGACCCGGGTTAGGAGGAATGACGCGATCCTTTTGATATTTAAAAGTAATGGTGGCATCTTTATCAAGTTTACCCGTTAAAGTTGGACTGGTTGTCAGCGTGTACCCTGAAATCTTTGGCGCGGTTTCCGTGTACGTTTCACCAAAAGGAACTTGTTTAGTGACTGGTTTTTGGCCGGTAATTGGCTGGTTATTTTCATCAACATAGTTGACAGTCAATATATTCGCAAATTTTTCATAAACATAAGTGTTGGTGGACCCTGGATCAAGGTTAGAAAGAACGCTGCCGTAATACTCTAAAACTTCTAGCGGATAAATATGTTGGTAGGTAATGTCCGATATGGGCACATCAGCTCGCTGGCCAGCAAAAAGTTTGTTGGCAGAAAAGACAAAGGTCCCATTCGGATCCTGTTTTCGCATCACCAAAGCGGCAAATCTGTAATTGGCAATTTCAATCGGAAAATTAGGATCATAGCGCGGCTTGTCAGCATTATTGTAAACTTCGGCTTCCTTTAACTGCTTACTATTAACATCGGTATAGAACCGTTTAACTTTGTCGGCTTCTTTATTTTGAGCATCACTCGTTAAAGTGATCTTATTAGGCTTAGTCGATTGGTGATCCTCATAGACAATGTAAACGTCCACAGTACCGTCATCGGCGAGCCGTTTCGGATAATTAGCGTAAACGTATTCGAAGTTAGCAACTTTATCGTGTTGATCACGATAATAATACTTTCCACTGGGGCCCTCAATATCCGTATAGTAGCCTCTATAGGTGTAGCGGCCATTATCAAAAGTCATCTCCAAATATTTTGACGCATCGAAAGATAAATCAAAGTATTTATAGGACTTTGGCACGGTAATTTCTTGATCATTAAACGGGAGATCAAGTGGGTCGCCGTAAAGATCAACGCCGTGTAAAACATATTTAATTTCTGCCACATCAGCGGAAACTCGGGTGGCATTAAATGGTGAAAAACGATGGTTATCATTGAAATTGGAATGATTCATTAAATTAATTCCAAAGATAATCATTAAGGTCATTAGAACCGTTGTGAAAAATCCTAGCAGCCGATTTTTGGCAGGATTCATTTTTTTGAACAAATTTGACATAATCATCACCCTTCCCCTCTCACAGGTGGTCGTAATGTCTAAAGTTCCTAAGTTTTATC
>NZ_AZFZ01000146.1 GCF_001435895.1 Lentilactobacillus parafarraginis DSM 18390 = JCM 14109
AAATGTAGGTTTTCGGCAGTTACTTGAGGCCACGTAATCGGTAAGATTTACCAGTGATCTTCACTACGTGAACATGATGAACCAAGCGATCGAGAATGGCTGCTGTCACAGTTGGGTTCTGGAAAATATCAACCCAAGCGGATAGATCACTATTGCTGGTAATGATCGTTGAATGCTTTTCATAGCGGGCATTGACTAGCTGAAATAAGAGGTTAGCTTCTTGGTGACCAATTGGCAAATACCCAATTTCATCAATAATTAATAGGTCATAGCGCGAATAGCGGCTTAGAGATCGATCAAGCAGTCCTTTTTCGTAAGCTGCTCTCAATCTAATCAACAGCTCATGACAATTAATAAAGAGAACCCGACAGCCCTGTTTACAGGCCTCAATCCCAATACTAATTGCCAAGTGGGTTTTACCGACTCCCGGATTGCCAATAAAGATTAAGTTTTCAGACTTTTCCATAAAAGCCAGATTCTGGAATTCCAGAACCTCTTGGCGATTAATACTGGGTTGAAAGCTAAAATCAAATGTATCTAGGGATTTTGTATTGGGGAACCGAGCACGGCCAATGGCCCGTGCAATCTGACCTTCGTGTCGATTCTGGAGTTCCGAATTAGTTAAATCAATTAGCGCCTCAGTTAATGACAGATTATCAGTGTGAATTTGATCAAGGTAATTCGGCAAGTATTCACGGATTTTGTTTAACCCTAAGCGCTCAAGATTATTTAAAAGAATTTGATTATTAGTGGTCATGGTAGCCTCCTATAAGTTGTCGTAATCAGTCATATGTTCACGAATGTAAGCTGAAATGTCTTCATCTGTCCGCCCTTTAAGCAAATCAGATTTGAGGATATTGAACTGATCTTGGGGGTCATAATTCAGCGAATTGGTAGTTATGGAGTGCGTACGAATTTCTTCTCCGTTATAATAAATGTGGATGCGCTGCTCATCATTGGAGATTTCAACAGCAACCGTACAACCAATGTATCGCGGATCTACTGAGTACTTACATTTGCGGAAATTGATCATGGCCTCCTTCGAAACGACACGGGTAATGTTTTCTTCGAAGTATGGTTCAAGGAGATTAACTGGAACGCGATGAAGGTACTCTTTTTCTTCGTCTAACCATTTCAGGTACGGGACTTCGTCCGTGGCCTGCGAAGTTTCATGATTTAGATCATCTCGGAGCATATGAACTAGTTCGATTAGCTCAGTTCCATCAGCAAATTCAGTATTGTATGGCCGTAAACGTTCAACCGTGCGAGCAAGGGCTTCAACTGCACCTTTAGTTTGTGGTCTGAATGGTCGACAAGCAATTGGTGTGAAACCGGCATCTTTACAGAATTCGTGGAACCGTTCGTTAAAGACAGCGTGGCCAAACTGGGATTTTGTATGATCCACAACGGTTTTCATATTATCAAACCAGATTTCCGTCGGAATACCTCCGGTATGAAGGAAAGCGTCGTGTAAGCAAGAAAAGAGGGTATCTTGGCTCCGATCAAAGGTTAGTGTCATATATTTGAGTTTTGAATAAGGCAATACATACAAGAAAATATTGAATTTAAACAGCTCACCCTCGCTGCTCACTAGGGCCATTTCTTCTTTCCAGTCAACTTGAGCAGAGAGACCAGGGGAATGTTCAATCCGAATGGTAGCTTTCTTAACTCGTTCTCGGCGGGTTTGGCGACAATAATCTTTCACGAGGGTATAGCTGCCGGTAAAGCCCTTCTTCTGGATAAATTTAAAAATTGAAGCAGCCGAACAATTTAGTTCAAGCTTTGAATCGATGGTTTGCTTGAATGGATCCAGTAAACTTGGCCGTTTCGGTCGACCACTTGGTCGGCCCTTAAGTCCAGCTTTGACTTCCTCATAGGCTTTCTTAACGGTTCGATAATCAACATTATATTGCCGGGCAATCTCGGCGAAGTTAGGCTTAATATTTTCAGTCACGTAAATCGTCACTCCTTCTCTTAAATCACGTCTCACATCAAATTCCTCCTACACTCTGATGTGATTCATGATACAAAAAATGTAGGAAAACCAACAGTTCTAACCTGCCGTTTTCCTACATTTTACGGGTGCCTTTTACA
>NZ_AZFZ01000147.1 GCF_001435895.1 Lentilactobacillus parafarraginis DSM 18390 = JCM 14109
CAGTCTGTCTTCATACTTTCAAGTTTCAGCTAACGAGAAATTAACCTAATTGAATCGATTTTTTGCAAATCGAACCAATGCATCCTCATTTCTACCTAAATGAAACCGCCCATCCGATCAGAATCCGCCTTGGGCACTCTGACCCTCATTCGGCGTTAACCCAAACTGAGTCAGAAAGTCCGCAAATAATTTCAAATCTTGGGCCTCATACCGTTTTTTGAAGGTCTCGATTTCTTCCGGTGAAAACTTAGCCGGGTCTAGTTGTAAGTTCTCGACTGGAAGCGGCCGGTCCCCTGAAATCACGGCGTCAATCAGGACGGGTTCGGTTTTAGCAATCTCAGCGGCCTTGGCAAACGTTGGTGCCAACTCCTCGATCTTTGTAACCCGGAAGCCCTTCATATTCACGGCTTCGGCAACCTTGCTGAAATCAATATCGTCAAATTCAACGCCGATATAGTCATTCTGGTTGGTGTCTTCCTGCTCGTCCTTAATAAAGCCATACTGCTGATTACTAAAGATGACGTTGATGGCCGGAAGATGGTACTGAACTTGCGTCACCAAATCCTGCATGGTCATCGAGGCCCCGCCGTCACCAGCCAGATTAAAGACTTGCCGATTTGGAAAATCAAGCTTGGCGGCAATTGCCCCGGGAATTCCAACCCCCATTGTTGCGAACAGGTTCGAGGTGAAATGCTGATTCTTCGGGGTTAATTGTAAGTCGCGGTTAGCATTCAGGTTAATATCGCCAACGTCAATTGAGAAGATTGCATTGTCTTCAGCGATATCGTTAACCGCTTTCAAAACTTGATAAGCCTGGAGATTGCCAAACTGCTTGTTTTCCAGCATTGCCAGGTAGTCCCGCCAGTTGGCCACATTGGCAACGTTCGCCTGCCACCACGGCGTTTCCGGCCGCTCGCTAACGGCAGCGTTGATTTGCTGAAGCGCCAGCTTGGCATCCGCTAAAATTGCAATGTCAGCTTGATGGCGCTTTCCCAACTTCGCCGGATCAATATCGATCTGCAAAAAGTGGGCCGTATGCTGAAAGGCGTTGGAGACTTCAGCGAACGGGTAATTGTTCCCAATGAACAACACGGTATCCGCTTGGGCCAGCGCTTCGTTGGCCGGTTTTTGGGCAACCCGATTGGCAGAACCCAAATAAGCCGGATAGCTGTCGGGGACAATCCCCTTGGCTGGGTAAGTACTCATTAGCGGAATCTTTAATTTTTTACTTAACTCAAGAATTTCGTCGCCGGCATCCCTGGCACCAATCCCGTAATAAATGACTGGGCGTTTTGCGGCCACCAATTGGTCAGTTAGTTTACCAAGTAGATCTGAATCTGGCTGCGGCAACAATGGCTTTTGATAACTTGAAGCTGATGCATACCAGTCAGATTGGGCAATTTCCTGCCATGGTAAGTCCACCGGAATTTGAACGACTGAAACCCCTGAATTTGCGTACGCCCGTCGAATGGCTTCATCAATCACGTGCGGCAGCGTCTTGGCGCTAACAGCCGTCACGTTGTAGGCGCCAACATCGGCATAAATTGGGTTCTCGTTCATTTCCTGAAAGGTATCCATGTTCATTCCGGAAGTGCCAAACTGCCCGACTAACGCCAACACCGGCACGTGGTCTTCGCGGGCATCGTACAAGCCGTTCATCAAATGCGTACCGCCAGGGCCAGCGGAGCCGAAACAAACGCCGATTTTCCCGGTTAACTTAGCGTCAGCGGCTGCCGCCATCGCCCCGACTTCTTCGTGGCGTACCTGAATGTAGTGAATTCGATCTTTTTCAGCTTCCAAAGCGTCCATCACCGAATTAAATGACCCGCCAGGAATCCCGTAAAGATGGTCAACCCCCCACGCTTCCAACACCTTTACTAACGCAACGCCAGCGGTAATGCTTGAAGTTCCCTCAGTCAATTAAATGCATCTCCTTAAACAATTAGAAATTATATGGATTACAATTAAATTGTATACAATTTATAATCATAAGATAGCACATTGTTCCAATCTTTGCAAGCGCTTTCCAAGCGACATTTCAGTTCTGTGAAAATAAAAACTACTAAGCTTAGAGGCGTATATG
>NZ_AZFZ01000148.1 GCF_001435895.1 Lentilactobacillus parafarraginis DSM 18390 = JCM 14109
AAAAAACGACATTTTCACATCGGCGTTGACAATCAATAGTGTCACTAGTATACATTGATGGGCTTTTATGGAAAATTCATCCAAATAATTTTGTTTAGTATAAAACACTAAAATTATTTTTGGGTGAAGAATTTACATGATCATAGTATGTCGCATACCATTGCTCAGTTTATAACGGTCCAGTAGGGTCTTTCCGAGGTTATATCAAAAGATAAATTTTTTGCATTTAGATTGGTTCAATCAAAGAGCAAATTAATTATCCTAATTAGATAATTCGTTAACTGGATAACTTCGAACGGCCTGATCTTGGTAGAATATAGAAAACATGTCGTTCAGGAATGTACATAATCCTCTTAATTATTTGATTATTTTCTTGACAGTGCTGAGCCGCCCATTCTTTTAAAATCACTAATTATTTTAGTAATCAATTAGTAATTTTACTTTAATATTTATGAAACCTATTTTTGATCTGAGATACTTATAATGAATTTGATAATTAAAAGCGGAGGATAATTAATTGAAAAGAATCATTCAGATCAGTATTTTATTATTTTTTAGTGTCAGTTTTTGTGGCATTCCGTTTAACCAAATAAATTTAGGGGAAATTACTAGTCATGCCGCAACTTTATCAGTTGCCCAACAAATCAAAAATATTAATGCTCCCTTATCAGCCAAAAACAAGGCAGCTAAATTTTGGATTGCAATGCATGAATCTGGTGGATCTTATACGGCTCGTAATGGTAATTGTTATGGACGCTATCAATTATTAATTACATATTTGCATGGCAATTATTCAGCAGTTAATCAGGAAAAAGTAGCAAATGAATATGTAAAGGGTAGATATGGTTCATGGATTAAGGCAAAAAAATTTTGGCAAATTCATCATTGGTATTAGTTATATTGATTTTTTGGTTTCTCGTTAAATTATTGTTTACATTTTATTTTTTAATTGGTGTATTTCATCATTTAATGAAGTTAGGAGCTCCTTTTGGTTGCAATATGTGTATAATTGCAGTTGGAGGGAGTTTTAAAATGAAAAAATTATTTTTAGCTATGTTTTCTTTTATACTATTTTTTAGTTTGCTTTGGACAGTTCCCATAGCAGCCAGTTCCCTTAAACTATCAGTAACGCCTATTTATAATACTTCTAAGTATGTCACAGGAAATGCCACTAAGGGAGTGCATATTATTGTTAGAAACGCGGCAAAAAGGGTGTTGGCAACTACGGTAGCTTCTAAAAATAATGGCTTTTATAAAGCAAAGTTAGTGCATACACTAAAGAGTGGTGGCCGAATTTGGGTTTATGCTAAAAAGAATAGCGCTCAATACTTTTATCGTATTATTCATGTTCAAAAATCAATGAATACTACAAATAAGAAGACAATAAATAAAGTGACGACTTATCATATTTCTAGTCCAACTGGTATGTGGAAGTCTAATAATTACAAGGGGTGGCAGATTTACATTTCGTTCACTCAAAAATATGGATTGAGTGAACACGTTTATTACAAGAATAAAATTGCTACCCCGATTAAAAATGCAACTTACCATGTTATCACGAAGACACCAATATTTTGGGAAATTACTGCAAAACATGGGACAAAGAAGTTATTATTTTATATACGTTTTACTGCTAAAAACAAATTTGTATTAGTTAATAAAAATAATCAGATCACTAAAACTTCTATTGGAAAATCGCCGGTAACATACTATACTTTTTATTTACAACATTAATATATTATTACTAACTCAATATTATTAAAAATGGTTATAAATTAAGTTGATCTTGATATTTTTCATAAAACAACAAGTATTGAAGACGTGTTAAATCTTTAAGATGCATATGTTACGATGATTTTTACTTTATAGCGGAATAAAACAAAATATAGGTTAAAAATTGAAATAAGTAGCTACCAGTATTGTGTTATACTCCTAAAGCTAAAGCAATAAGCTTTAACTTTAGGAGTATTTTTATGATAAAAATTTTAAAGAAAACAAAACCTCAATTGTCAAGTTAAGTGCAACACTAA
>NZ_AZFZ01000149.1 GCF_001435895.1 Lentilactobacillus parafarraginis DSM 18390 = JCM 14109
AAGTGTCAACCCTAAGGGGTATTGTACGCATACAGTACTTATACTTTTATACGTTTCGGTCTTCACTGTTATGTTGAATCTCATAAACATTATAAGAACGACTAACATCATGATAGTTATATTAATTAGAAATTTATAGTAAATGCTGTCTTTCATTTGTTCTTCCTATTAACCTACCACTTTAGTTTTGTAATCCATCTTTAACAATTTTCCCAATAGTTAATCCGTTTTGTCCACTTGCCTGTCCAACTTGTTGTTTATTTCGCCAACCAATTCTATTTATTGGTTGCTTTTGTTCATTAGCATAAACAATTGCTGATCCTTGATTCACAGGTTGTTTAGTTAGCTTAGAATCCTGGATATCTCTTTGAACTTTGTCAGCTTGTTTAATGATTTCCTGCTTACTAGAAGCAATATCTGACGAACTGACGGCCGTAATAATCCAATTTTTTTCCATCCATTGAACGTAAATATGCCCCATTGCACCCTGCTCGATAGCTTTAGTCCCATCACTTAGTTTAACAGTTGGTCCATTATATCGTGTCGGCATTTGAAGTGATTTATATAAATTGTTAGCCATTTTAGTAGAGTGGGTATCAACTTCTTTATATTCAGCTGTAGTTACTTCTGAATTTAAAGGTTTATAAGAAATAGTATTTTTATTAACAACATTTGCTCTGAATTTTTGATTTTTTACTTTAATCTCAGTTGGAACTGACAGTTTCTTAGCAACTGTTTGTGTAGCTTGGACACTATTACCATTTTCCCACAAATAAATTCCAAATCCTAAGGCCACAATAATTAGACCACTTGCAATAATACTAAGCTTGTATTTAAACATTGTTCTCCGACTCCTTATTTTACTGTGACGTTATTTTTATTTACATACCCAACCCACTTGTTACCATTGTAAAGCGAATAATAAACAGAACCATTAGGGTGGTTATAATAATACTTAACTGAGAATAAATCATTGTAATAATTGGATGTATTAGCCAATTTTTGGGTAAAAAATAAATTTCCCCAGATAATTTGATTCTTTTTAATTATTTTTATTGTTTGGGACATTAAACCGGATTTCAACGTTGTCATTGATTTAGCATTTACATAGCCAATCCATTTGTTATTTTTATATATAGAATAATATTTTCGACCATTATAATGATTATAATAGTAACGAGCTTCATAGTATTGATGTTTCCCGGTAATCGTTACCCCACCGTGTGATGTAAACATCAAGTTATTCCAGATATCATAGCCATTTTTACTAGGATATACAACTTTCTTATATGAAATTGGTCGACTAGATAAAAACCAAGATGTATTCTTTAAATGTTCTTTACTGGCATCAACATATTGCCCTAAAGCAGATGTATACCAATTATCAGTATACTGCCATAAATAATAATCAATACCAGTTGGTTGAACAGATGTATAATCGGCTAACCAATAACCATCATAATCTTTCATTGCTGTAGAAGCATATTCTTGAGCAAAACTATTATAAGAATAAAACAAAATTCGTTTATGAGGAGCTAATTTATGAAGTTCCTTATACCAATCCACCGTAGCTGTATTAGTAGTTCCACTAGTAACTGTTTGCTGCTCATAATCATTGACATAAAAGCTGGCATTAATTCCTCGTTCATAGAGATCTTTAGCCTCAACTTTCGCATCAGATGGACTGGTATATAAACTGTACGAGTAAACTCCATATTTTAATCCATATTTTTTGCATAATGCAGCATTATGCGAGAAATCAAGATCTTTATAGCCACTTCCATATTGAACCCTTAGGATAACAAATGGAACCTCTGATTTTAATTTCTTAACTTCTGAAGCAGTTAAGGATCCCTGCCATTCGGACAAATCAGGTATGGAAAGGGGACTTGTTGATGAGGCACTAGTTACTAAACTTCCTCCCATTAAAATGAAAAAGAAAGTTGTGGCTACTATGATTGTTGCATATAGCATATTAATCGTTATGGCAAATTACAAGTTTAATCCGAACAAGCCC
>NZ_AZFZ01000015.1 GCF_001435895.1 Lentilactobacillus parafarraginis DSM 18390 = JCM 14109
AAATAAAGTTTTCAGACGGACCCTAATTTATTGGGCGAAAATGAAGACAAGCAGGTTCTGGTTAAAAACATGCTGTTCGCCACTTTGGACACCTCGGTACGAAAGCTGACACTGCCAGACCAGAAGAAATTTCTGTTGAGTGATACCGTCGGATTTGTCAGTCAACTGCCTCACCAGCTGGTCCAAGCATTTAAATCAACCTTGGCCGAAGCCGCCAACGCTGACCTGCTTATTCAAGTGGTCGATTATTCCGATCCTCATCGGGACATGATGATTAAGACCACTGAGGACACCCTGAAGGAAATTGGCATTGACAACATCCCGATGGTCGTCGCTTTAAATAAGGCTGACAAAATGGAGACCCCTTACCCCACCCGGGAAGGCGATAACCTGATCATGGCCGCCACCGACAAAACATCACTTGTCGAGCTCACCGCCATCATTAAGGAAAAGGTCTTCAAGAACTTCAAGACTCTCCAACTCATGATCCCATTTGATAAGGGCGACGTTGTTTCCTATCTTAATGACAACGCCACGGTCCTTAAAACCGATTACGACGCCAACGGCACGTTAATCACCGCTGAATTAAATGAAGTTGACGCTAAGCGGTTTAGCCGTTACGTTCAGCCAGTTGATTAACAATGCTTGCGTCATCAATTTATTCTGTGATACGATTTTGGTCTAATTCGCGACCTACAGAGAGGAAGAACTTCAATGAAACAACAAAAACAAGTTTCGCTTGACCGGGACCTCGGTCTCTGGTCCGCGTTATCGCTGGTGATCGGAACGATCATCGGTGCCGGTGTCTTCGTCCGTCAATCAGCCGTACTAGATGACGCCGGCTCAACCACAATGGGTCTTCTGGCATGGCTGGCAGGCGGTATCTTAACGATTACCGCTGGTTTAACCATCGCTGAAATTGCCTCACAGATGCCGGAAACCGGTGGTCTATATGTCTACATGGAAAAAATCTATGGCCGCATCTGGGGATTTCTTTCCGGCTGGATGCAGATTATCATCTACGGCCCGGCAATGATTGCCTCACTGGGCGCTTATCTAGCTATTTTATTATCTGACTTTTTCGGATTTCCAAGTCGATATAACGCATTAATCGCCATCGGGACAATTATCCTGGTCGGCATTTTGAACCTATTTTCCAACCGGTACGGCGCAACCTTCGCCATTATCACGACGTTGTGTAAGCTGGTCCCAGTCGCTGCCTTGATTATCTTCGGCCTGTTCTTTGGCAAGCAGGGCGCCCTGGGCCAAAGCATTTCAGAAGTGCATCAATCAGCCGGAAACTTCGGGGTCGCAATTCTGGCAACGTTATTTGCCTTTGATGGCTGGATCTTAATTGCCAACCTGGGTGGTGAAATCAAGAACCCGAGAAAGCTATTACCCCAAGCCATTACTTTTGGGATCCTTGCCGTTCTCGCAATTTATCTTTTAGTATCCTACGGCGTTTACCGGGCCATTCCCGCTGAAAAAATCCACAGCATGGGGACCGGCGCCATTCCATTTATCGCCACCACCGCTTTTGGCAACATTGGCGGCAAAATTCTCAGTATTGGGATCATCATTTCAATTGTCGGCTGTATGAACGGGAAAATCATGACGTTCCCCCGAATCATGTACGCCATGGCTAAGCGCAATCAATTACCATTCTCAAAGACGCTGGCTTACCTGCATCCAAAGTCCCACACGCCAATCTTTTCAACCATTGCTGAACTGATCATTGTTGCAATCATGATCATCTTCTCAAATGCCGATCGGCTGTCAGAACTTTGTATCTTCACGGTTTACTGCTTCTACGTCATGGCATTTGTCGGCGTCTTCCTGCTGCGGAAGCGCAACCCGAACCAGCACCGGGTATTCTCGACGCCATTCTTCCCAATCACGCCAATCATCGCCATCTTCGGATCGCTATTTGTTATCGTGAGTGAAATTGCTTCCGACCTGCCAGGCGTATTGACGTCATTCATCTTCGTTGCCGTTGGGGTTCCGGTCTTCTATTACGAAACTAAAAAACACGGCATCGTTGAAGCCAAAAATGAAGATGCCCCCATTGAAGAGGATGACGACCAATCGGATTCTTCATCAGTAAAGGGTCAGAACTAGTGGTGTAATTACCAATTTCAGACTTTCGTTCATAGTTAGAAAATTTATCAATCACATGGTCATTCAAAAATTTCAAAAAGTATCGCCATCATTCAAAAGCCCAATTTTGAATGGTGGCGATATTTTTGTACCGTGATTCATTGGGGCAGCAGACCGACTTGGCTCGTGTTTTCCAAATTACCCCCTAGTTTCCGGCTCTGAATTGGATCGAAACAACAAATGACCAATTAAATCGATCAATTCATCAATCGATACTGGTGCCGGTGAATTTTGGTCTAACTGAGTTGTCAGGACAAAGTTAGAAATAATCAAAAAAACACTGTCAGCCAGAAACGCCAAGTCCATATGGCGAATGATCCCCTTGGCTTGATAAGTCGCTAATTGTTTAAACAAGTCGGAAAAGAACTTGCTCTCCGCAATCGTTGGTAATTTTGTTCGTAAATCCGGTTGGCTTCGAAAGCTTGCGATTACCTGAATGGTCTCCGGGTGCGCCAAGCCGAATTCAGCGGTTCCCTTCACAAACGCAGTGACTTGAGCCTTTGGCGTCAGAGTATCCGAAATCAACGGGGATAGTGCCCCGATCATCTGCTGCTGGTGATACGCAAAAACTGCCAGTAATAATGCCTGTTTATTCGGAAAATAAGAATAGATATTTGACTGAGTGGTTGCGGATAATCGCGCAACCTTAACCGTCGACACGGCGCCAATTCCACCCTTCACGATCATGTCAGTTGTCGCGTTCAAGATCGTTTGCCGCAAGACGGTACTTTTAACCTTCAACTAGATTCGCCTCTTTATTCATGGGTTAATCATTTGACAAGTGATAGGTCTATCGCTATAGTTATTGACGATAGACCTATCACTAATAATAAATGACTTTAATTTGTTAATCAAGGAGCGAGCTTACAAATGAAAAAAATAGTTGTTATCACTGGCGCCTCATCCGGAATTGGTCGCCAAACCGCATTAGATTTAGCCAATCAGGGGGTCCAAGTGATTGGCGCAGCCCGAACGATCGAAAACGATCAGGCGTTATCGAATCATCAAAATATCACAACCATGAACCTCGATATCACCAGTCATGCAAGTATCGCCCACTTTGTCACGGCCATTTCAGATCAATATTCCCATGTTGATGGTTTGGTTAACGCGGCGGGATATGGGGCATTTGGCGCCCTTGAAGAGGTCCCGCTGGCAGAAGCCCGAAATCAATTAGATGTTAATTTACTGGGCATTGTCGATCTGATCCAAGTGATCCTCCCGTTAATTCGGAAAAGTGCGGACGGATCATCAACATTTCATCGCTGGCCGGACAATCCTACTCGGCGTTAGCTGGCTGGTACTATATCTCAAAACACGCTTTGGAAACAATGAGTGACGTCCTGAGGTTGGAACTCAAGCAATTCAACATTAAAGTGGTCATTGTTGAGCCTAGCATTACAAATACGAACTGGGCGCGCATTACCATCGATAAAATGTTAAGCGTTACGCCAAAAAGCTCCCCTTATCGGCAAATGGCCGAGCGGCAGGCGCAGCTGATCACTAAACCGACCCAAACAACCGCAGACGTTTCAAGGACCATTATCAAGGCAATAAGTACTAAACGACCGAAAAATCGCTACCAGGTTCGCTTCATGGATCGAATTGCCATGAAGAGTATTCACTTACTCAGTTATGCCCTTCAAGACCGGTTAGCTGAAAGAATGATGAGATAACCGCAATCATTATCACTCAACAATCAGCTAGCTGCTCTGTCGTTCGTCGATTTGGATCGGGGTATAGCTGGATTTAAACTGCTTGAGGCGCGGTGAAAGCAAGGTTTGCAGGCCCGTGGCCCCCATTTGATAAAATGACTGGGTCACGCTGGTGAGCTTTGGGCGCACAATTGAACACAAATTCGTGCCGTCAACGCTGACAATCGCGAAGTCGCTGGGCACCTTAATCTTCAAATCAGCGGCTTGATTGAGCATCCCAATCGCTGCCAAATCACTGGAGGCAACCGCGGCGGTTACCGCCATTTTTGCATAGGATCGCATCGCCCGAGCGCCATCTTCATACGTGAATTCGCCGTCGTCAATCCAGTGCGGATCAATCGGCAGCTGGTTTTCAGTCATGGCCTTTCGGTAGCCGGCAACCCGCATCTGGCCAATCAGCGATTCCAAATCAGTGGCCGCTAACCCAATTTGGCGGTGGCCCTTATTAATGAGATATTGGGTTCCCTGATAGCCAATTTGAAAATCATCCGACGTAATGAACGGAAACGGCCGATCAGAAAAGCGCATCGACAGAAATAGATACGGAATATTCGCGGTTGTCAGCAAGTCATCATTTTGCGGATTGAGGTCAATCGCTACCAAAAGAATGGCCCGGACGGCTCTTTCAATCACCGTCTCAATCGCCCGCCGTTGCAGTTCAGCGTCTGAGCCGCCGGCATAAATGATAATGACGCTCAAACTTTTTTTGGCGGCTTCATCCTGAATCCCCTGAATAATTTGGTCAGAAAAGTTTGTCTGCACCGAACTCACGATGACCGCAATGACGTTACTTTTGCGGGTCACCAATTCAACGGCGCCGACATTTCGCCGGTAACCCAGTTTCGTGGCGGCCTTCTTGACCTTTTTCGCCGTTTTTTCCGAGTAGAATTCCACCTGATTTGATAAAACTCGTGATACCGTCGAGGGCGACACCCCCGCTAAACGTGCAATGTCTTTAATTGTTGCAGCCATATGCCCCATCCTTCTTACGCCATTTTAAGTGATTAATCCAATCATATCACAGGATTGAGAAGTCAGCGAACCCGCCGGGATGATAATCCCAAAGCTAATTTTAGAAGTTTCCATCAAAATTGGTTATCATAGGGATAGTGCTGTAACGCTTATTAGGAGGTGGTCGCGTGAGCTTTACGCTTTATCAATTAGAATGGATTCTCCGGTTGGTCGTTGCGGCAATCTGTGGCGGCATGGTCGGGTTTGAACGAAAAGTGCGCCTTAAAACGGCCGGGATTCGGACCCACATGCTCGTTGCCGTTGGTTCGGCATTGTTCATGCTTATTTCAAAATACGGTTTCTTCGACGTTGCCGGCCATTCCAGCATTGGTTTGGACCCCTCCCGAATTGCCGCCGGCGTGGTTACCGGAATTGGGTTTATTGGTGCCGGGGCCATCATGACCCGGAACAATCAAATTGACGGCCTGACAACCGCAGCTGGCTTGTGGGCCACTGCCGCCATTGGCCTTGCGATTGGAGCCGACATGTACGTCATCGGCATTGCCGGAACCGGCTGTATTCTGATTACCCAAGTCATTGTTCGGCGGATTCGGGCCCTCAAGAGGTATCCGAACCGATCCCTACTGCGTATGGAAGTAACCCTAAGCGGCCAATTAACGGCCATGGACCAGCTGCCATCCCGCCTGAAAGAAATTGGTGGCCTGAACAGCCAAATGCGGATTTTGAAATATGATCCGGAATCGTTCACGCTGGCAATTACCGTACGGCTAAAAAAGAAGGTTAATCCAAACGGGTTCATCAAGCAGATGACCCGGTTTACCGATGTTCAAGAAATTGAAGTGATTGACTAACTTGTTGTTTAACTCAAAAATGGTGTTTCGGATAAAGAACGCTTTATCCAAAACACCATTTTGCGGTTTATTTAACGATGATTATCAACGAACCATCCGCCTTAAGCATCGCTGCCATTCTCGATTGCCTGTTCAACCGCATGGTCATGCTTCTTGCTGTTGTTGCCGCCAATCCGTTTCTCCAAGTATCTGGAAAGCAGGGACAGCGAGTAACAAACCACAAAGTACATAACCGCCAGGGCCAAGAACATTGGAATCGTGTAATTCGTATTTTGCCCGTAAATAATCTGAGCATGGTTCATCAAATCCGGCAGCACAATGATGGTTGCCAGTGAGGTATCCTTAACCAATGAAATGAACTGACTCACGATTGCGGGAATCATATTCCGAATCGCTTGCGGCAAAACAATGTATCTCAATGCTTGCCAATAACTCAGCCCGTTGGCGCGAGCCCCTTCCATTTGGCCAACTGGAATTGACGCAATCCCGGCCCGGACAATTTCGGCCACCATCATCGATTCGAAAACCGCCATGGCGATCACTGACGCCCAAATCGGATCCGGCTTGAAACCAATATGTGGCAACCCGAAGTAAGTGAAGAAGAGAATTAAGATCAACGGCAGGTTACGGATGATATCAATCACAAAGCCGACAATCGCTGACAAATACTTAATTTTTACGTAACGGATAACCCCTAAAATAATCCCGAAAATGTAACTCAGGATAATTGAAAGGACTGAAACAAACACCGTTACCCAGGCTCCCTCAAGAAGGAACTTGATATTAACCCATGAATATGCACCTAAGACAGTTAACATGTTTAAATTCCTCCTTTAGGCCAATTTCTTTTCAAGGTAGCGCATGTAGTAACTCAACGGCAGGGTTAAGATTAAGTACAATAACCCAACGCACAGGTAAGTACTCATACTCTGCAGCGAGTCAGATGCAATCACGTTTCCTTGATACATCAAATCAAACCCGGCAACAAAGGCCAAGACCGATGAGTTCTTAACCAGGTTAATGAACTGGTTGCCCAATGGCGGGATAACGTACCGAAACGCCTGTGGCAGGATAATATACCGCATTGCCTGCCAGAATGAAAGGCCGTTGGCTCGCGATCCTTCCATTTGACCAGGATCAACGGATTGGATTCCTGACCGCACCGTTTCGGCAATAAACGCGGATGAATACAGCGTCAAGCCAATGGTTCCGGAAGCAAAGCCACTGATCTTAACGACGTACATTGGAATAACCACGTAGAAGAACATGGTAATAACCAGCAGTGGAATATTCCGAAAAACTTCAATGTATACCCGGGCGATAATCCGAGCGGCCTTATTAGGGACAGTTTCCATAATTGCAAAGATTGACCCAATAATTAATGCGAAGAACAACGCAATGATACTGCAGAGGAGTGTCTGGCCCAAGCCGGTCAGTAATTCACCGCCATAGTTTTGGAAAATACTTATCATCGTTCTGCCCCCTTCATATCAAAGCCCCGCACGTTGTGGAACCACTTGTAAATGAGCTTATTGTACTGGCCAGAATTTTCAACCTTGGTCAACGCGTTATTCATAGCGTTGTGAAGGGGCTTTTGACCCTTAGCGGTTGCAATCCCGTATGGTTCCTTGGTGAAGGTGCCGCCGACAACTGAATAACCGGGATTTTCAATTGACATCCCGTAAAGAATCCCGTTATCAGTGGTTAACGCATCCCCCTGGCCAGACTTCAAAGCGGTCAGCGCCTGTGAATAATCTGAAAGCTGAAGCACTCTAGCCTTAGGGGCAAACTTCTTAATATTTTGAACGGAGTTGGAACCAACAACGCCAAGCACCACGGCGCCCTTATGATTTAATCCTTTGACGTTCTTAATGGGGCTGCCATTCTTAACAAGAATGGCTTGGCCGGCATCAAAGTAGGACCGTGTAAAGTCAACTTGTTTAGCCCGTTCTGGAGTGATGGTCATCGTTGCCATAATGGCATCAATATTCCCATTTGCCAGTAACGGCATCCGTGTCTGACTGGTAACCTGAATGAAGCGGGCCTTACCATTTTTGCCCAGGATCTGCTTGGTCATTGCCTTGGCAAGATCAACTTCAAATCCCTTAATTCTGTTATCCTTCACTTCCATCAAGCCAAACAGCTTGGTGTCCGCTTTAACACCCCACGTAATAGTGTTGGATTGCTTGTCGTCTTTCAGCACATCGCGCTTTGCCCCAGAACTGCTTTGACTGCAGGCTCCCAGGGAAACCACCATGATGAGTAAGGCGAACACCAATCCAATCTTTGATAAGATCTTTTTCATGATGTTTCCTCCAATCCGACGTTTTAGTGAGTAATAATTTTCCCAAGAAATTGGCGGGCACGTTCATTGGTGGGTTCGCCGTCAAAGAACTTCTCACTGGTATCGTCTTCAAGGATTCGACCATCGTCCATAAAGACCACTCGGTTGGCAACTTCACGAGCAAATCCCATTTCGTGAGTCACAACCAGCAGGGTCATATCGGAGTTACGGGCGATGTCCTTCATAACGTTCAAAACATCGTCAATCATTTCAGGATCCAACGCGCTGGTTGGTTCATCAAACAACAGGCACTTTGGTCGCATTGCCAAGGAACGGGCAATCGCAATTCGCTGCTGCTGACCACCTGAAAGCTGGGCCGGTAATTTTTCGGCCTGACTGCGAAGACCAACTTGATCCAGCAATTCGTAAGCGATCTTCCGATTTTCATCTTCATTACGCTTCAGAACAATCCGGGGTGCCAGCATAATATTTTCCAGAACCGTCTTATTTACATAGAGATTAAAATGCTGGAATACCATGCCAACGTTCTTGCGAATTCGGTTAATATCGGTCTTCCGATTTGCCAAATCCTGCCCATTAACGATTAACTGCCCCTCTTGGATTCTTTCCAATCCGTTAACCGTTCGAATTAATGTCGACTTCCCAGAGCCTGAAGGGCCGATGAGCACCACCGTCTCGCCAGCATCAATCTTCAAGTTGATGTCCTTAAGCGCATGGAACTCGCCGTAGTACTTCTGTACATCTTTAAATTCGATCATTGCCATGTCATTTTCCTCCAATAATTGACAATATGAGAATTGTCTAAGAATGAATCTACTTCCAGTTTAGGTTAAAAATTACAACAGGTCAAAAAATTGTAATATAAAAATTTATAAACAAGTTATCGGATGTTTCACGATCTGATAATGGCCTGGATTCACCCGATTTTTCAACCCTAAAAACTGGCGATTAAAACTGAATCTTAAAAATGTGAAAAGCATCAATTTGGTTAATGAAGTCTAATGTATAACAATTTTACAGGATTTTTCCTGAAAAGAAAAGCAGGTGCGCTAAAAATAAATGGCAGTCGGATTGACCGCCATTTAAAAAGCCGGCAACCACAACAATCACCGGATCTTGATTATTCATTTTTGGCAATTCAATTTCACCACGTTGAAAACCAAGTGAAACTCAGTCATGATCGTCCATCGCGATTCCAAGCGGGGTAATATACTGTGGAAACGTCGGCTTGTATACAGGGACGCCGAGAACGTCACTAAAGGTTGGGACAAAGTCAGCAAAGTTAACCGCGCCGCCAACCACGATCACTGGTTGCTTGATATCTGCCCCAACGGTATTCTTGACGATTGTCGCCATCTTCTCGACAACCGGCCGAATCAGTGGGAAGATTTCCGCCTCCCGACTGGCGTCACGCTTGAGCGCTTCGGCAGCCGATGACTCGATCCCATAATTGCCGCCAATCACCAGTGTCATGTGATAGCCGCCGGTGGGTTCATCGACCACCTGGGTGAGCTTGCCGCGATTAAAGACACTGATCCCGGTCGTGCCACCGCCAATATCCACAACCGTCCCGGTCTTAAGATTCAAAAAGGTGGCCGCAGCGGTTGGCTCATCAACCACATTTCGGCAGGCCATTTCCGCTGACTCAATCACGTTGGCGACCACTTTGGCACTGCCCTTCCCCGTTCCAGGAGGAATTGCCCCGCACGCGGTTGTTAAATTAACCCCCAGAACGTGCTCAGCGCGCTGCTTGAGTCTGGTCAGAATTTTCACCGAGTCTAGGTAGTTCACCACCACCCCATCGCGAACCGCATCAGCATATTCAAAGGTGCCGTAAAGCATCTGATTATCGTGATCCAGTACGGTCAGAACAATTGATGAGGTTCCCAGATCAACCCCAGTTCGGATGGACTCCCCCTTCTTCACCGGTCGCAATGGTTGCTTTGAGTTAACAATTTTTGAAAAGCGATTTAAGCGTTGGTCAATTGCCGCCAAGTCAATGGATTGCTTCGTTGTCATCATGATTCCCCATTTCAAACGAGTTAATTGAAAGCGATTACTTTATCCATTGTAACGTATTACCGGCCTTTTGTGACCCCTCCAAATGACTGACCGCATTCTTTAAGATGGCTGGGGAACTTATTTGGATCAGCGGATAACTTTCGCGGACAATAAAAAAGTGATGACCAACTATTGATTGATCATCACCCAATGACATCTATTAATGATTTAGTTAACTTCATTAGACCCGTTTATAGGCGACAGCCGCCCGCAGAGTATAGTCCTGTTGGTGTTCCAACACGCTGGATCGGCCAATCTCTTTGTATGGCCCACCAAAGAGTTCGACGGATGCCAAGTACAGCTTCAAATCCGAAAGGTCGACCGACCGAATGGACTGCAAGCCGACTCGTTTGATCACGCCCACCGGATAGACGTCCGCCTGGTTCAAGCCACAGTAAACAACCAGCGAACTGCCTTCTTTTCGCATCTCAAAGTATGGCATCATGACACCCTTGCCAATTGCGTACAGCGGCTTACCGCCATTAATCTTCAGTAATTCATAGATCTTCCGATCATTCATGCCGTCATAATCAGCGGTAAACAGCTGCCGTTGCTGCATCTGAGCAACTAAGCGATTCAAATTATCCTGTTGAATCGGCGAAACATCAAGCTTCGCCGGCAATACATGGGCATCGTCGAAGATCCCGTTGGCAGCATTTCCTCGGCGATTCTGGGGTTCCTGAATCGTTGTATTGCCCATTTTAGAATTCGCCTGAATTTCCTTCTCGTGAGGCTGCAAATGTAATGCCCGCGCTAACTTCGGCGAAATGTCGAACCACGGCTGTTTCTTGGTGAAGTAATAGAAGAAATTACAAACCAGAAAGTAGAACAGCACAATTGAGACCAGCAAAATCAGCGCACCACGATCGTAGTAACCATTCTGAAGGAACCGGAAACTAATGTAGAACAGATACATGTTGCCGAGAAATCCCAACACAGTATAAATACGGCTTTTAACGGTGACGTTAATGTTGAAGTAGCCAAGGTAATGGTTAATCATGTCTAAAAAGCTAAACATTATTCATTACCTCCCGTCGTCTGTTGAGTTGCGCCGGTATCGTTGTTAGTGGTGGTATTTCCCTGATCATTATTCGTGGTCGTCCCGGTATCACCGGTATTCCCAGTGGTACCGGTATTCCCGGTCGATTTGTTAGTGGTGGTATTGTTGCCGGTTGTTGTCCCGGTATTTCCAGTATTACCGGTATTGGTCGACTTCTTCGTGGTTCCGGTCGACTTGTTGGTCGTCCCAGTATTCGAATTTGTCGTTCCCGACTTCTTTGTGGTCGTCGTGCCGGTGTTGCCGGTCGTTGTATCGTCAGTATTGCTACTACTCTCGTTGGCGTCAGATGACGCTTTCTCTGCCGAAGAGGATTCCTTCTGCTTTTCTTTCAGTGAAGATTCCTTCGCCTTTTCCGACGACTCCTTGGCAGCCTTTTCAGAAGATTCCTTCGCCTTTTCCTTATCGGTCTGGGTCGGTTTCTTAGTGGTCTTGCCGTAAATTGAATTCGACACGTTCTTCTGATTTGTGGTTTGGGTCGTGGTGGGCGTCCCTTCATTTGTCGAGGTCACTTTGTTGGCCACGATATTTGTCGCACCGAGGGCCAATGAAATCGATAAAATTGCAAATGGCGTTACTAATGGTGGAATTCGATTATCCATTCCAAAAACTCCCTATCTCAAATTAGTAAACCATATTATCGCACATTTAGGTCAACGAAACCTGAAGAATTGGTTAATTATTCTTTAAGTTAGCGCACTCCGGACACAAGCCATAAATTTGAAAGAGGTGTCCAGTCACTTCACAGCCCGCGAGCTGGGAGGTGATCTCATCGCTTAGAGGACAGTCCTTTAATTCAATCACCTTGCCGCAGTTGCTACAGATGAAGTGATGGTGATGTTCGTGTTGAAAGTCACACTGAAATTTGACGGATGCCCGGTCGCCTTGAATCTGACGTTCAACAATTCCGAGATCAGCAAATTCAGAGATGTTGCGATAAATGGTATTGTGGCTCATCTTAGGAAATGATTGCCGCATAAAATCATCGATGCTGGTAACGTCAATATAGCGCTTTGAAGCCGTATCAACCAAATATTCCAGCATTGCTTTTCGTTGCTTGGTAATTTTTAAATTATTATCTTTTAATAAATGAGTTGCTTGTTCCATTGCTGCAGGCATTAAAATCACCCTTACTTTTTCGATTGCGTTCGTTGTCGGCCAGTGCCTCACTAGTAATAATTACTATTTAAATGATACTACCATAAAACAGCGTCAACAACAAACGAAACACCGTTAGTCCACGTATTTGGCAACAATTTGATCAATCTTGGCCTTTGTCTGGGCCAGATCCGTGTTCACAATTTCATAGGCCCTGCCCACTAACTGACGGGGCATCTGTAAATCACGGGCATATTCCTGGCTCTTCACCCGCTTTGCCACCATGGTGGTATCGTCACCGCGGGTTTGCATTCGCCTGACCAGTTCGTCAGGATTGCCGACTCTTAAGAAAATAATGACTGCCTGATCGCCCAGCTTTTGCTTATAAGTGACCGCGCCAGCCCCGTCCAGGACGATTGTCGCGTCTGGATTTTTGTGCCACGCGCTCTGTAAGCCTTCATACGAAGACCCATAGTGGTGCCCGGCATAGGTAACAGACTCTAGATAGTGACGCTTGAAAAATGACGTTTCCGTCTCAAAATAATAGTCGACGCCGTTGACTTCGTTTTCCCGTGCGGGCCGCGTCGTATGGGTAATGACGCGGGGCATGCCATAGCGCTCATGCAAATAATTGCGAACGGTGGTTTTTCCGCTGCCGGCAGCACCGGTAATGACAAAAACGCGATTTTTCATAGGCCTACTCCCCGATCTCTTCTTTATTTCGGATATACGTGTCAGCGTCTTGCAATAATTTTTTCAAATTATCATAGGTCAGCTTATCGTAAGCCTCTTGGAAGTTAAACCAGCCAAATGAGTTAATCTCCTCAACCTGCCGGGTCACCTTAACGTCTGGGGCAACCTTACTGACAAAGAACGTCACGGTTTTGTGATGCCCATTCTTCATATCATAGTCGATCTGCTGCTTAAAATCCGGATCAATTCGGGTGTCCAGGCTGGTTTCTTCCTTAATCTCCCGAATCGCCGTTTGGATCAAGTTTTCATACGCCTCCACGTGACCTTTGGGTAATCCCCAAAAGTCATCGGTGGCACTTTGGAGCAGCAGGTAACAAATTTCACCCTTCCAGACATTATAAACGACCGCGCCGCTTGCGTGTTCAGTGACCATCATACATCCCTCCAATATTTCTCAACTACTCAGCCTTTTGCGGCTGGTTTTTCTTAACTCGCTTCAACGTCCATTTTAATAGCAATGGAGCAACAATGGTTGACAAAACGATTACAATAATGATTTCCGAATATAAATTTTTCGCCAGCAAGTGTGCCGACAGCCCAATCTGGGCAATGATCAGCGCCATTTCACCCCGCGAAACCATCCCGGAACCGATGGCCAGCGCGGAATGCCAGTTCATCTTGGTCATAACTGCCCCAAGCGCGCCGCCAAATAATTTGGTCGCAATCGCCAGCAGCGTCATGATGATCACAAATCCCAAGTTGGTCAGCAGGCCGCTAAATTCCATGTCGAGACCAATGCTGACAAAGAAAATTGGGATGAAGAAGGTGTAGCCAACCGAGCTGACACTGTCAGATACCTCATCCTGAAATTTGGTTTGGGACACGGCAACCCCGGCAAAAAACGCGCCAACCACCGAGCTTAAGCCAATCGCGTCGGCCAGCCAGGCCATCGCCAAACATAGAAATAACGAGATGATCGGCACCGACCCGTGGACCGGCAGCCGTTGCGCGATTCTCAATAGAATCGGCGTGACCCATTTAACGACAATCACCACCCCAACGAAATACAGCAGCTGCCAAATGGTTGAAATCAGCAGATTGCTTTCGGAGGCATCCCCCACCCCGAAGGTACTGACGAAGATACTTAACAGGACAACGGCGATAATATCGTCGACCACCGCCGCGCCAAGAATCGTCGCCCCTTCTTTGGTATTGAGACTGCCAAACTCTCGGAGCACCTCGACACTGATTGAGACCGAGGTGGCGGCAAAAATAACGCCCCAAAAGATTGCCTTTTCAAAGCTTTGCCCCATCATTTGCCCATAGACGTAAAACACCAGCATCGGCAGTAAGACACCGATCATCGCAACGTTCATGGCTGGTTTGAAGTACTTCTTGAGCAGGTCTAAATCACTTTCAATTCCGGCAATAAACATTAAAATGATGACCCCAATTTCCGAACCAACGTGCATCAATTCAGTATTCTGAAGGACGCCCAAGATCCCGGGCCCCAGAATCACGCCGACCAACAGCTGACCAATCACGGCCGGCATTGAGAGCCGCTGACTAATTGCACCGGCGATTAACGTCGTAATTAAAATTAGGGCGATTGCACCAACAAATGCCATCCAATTCCTCCAAATCTTTAAGTCGACTGACTTTCAATATAATTACTATTATCATACCATTGACCGCGTGTCGTTCACCATGTTAAAGTGCCGATATTTTGTGATGAAACTTATTTTTTTACAGTGACTAATTGCATCGTAGTATGCAACAACCTCCACCTACGTTTCTCTCACCAGATGGCCCTTTGTCAGAATTAATTTTTTAGCATCGAAATGATACCCCGTATAGGTTTGCGCCTCAACGTTGGCTGGCTCAATTGATTATTCGAGCGTTAAGTCTTGCTATTTTGGGCAAACGCGTATATAGTTACCATTAATGTATTTATGACTTCGAAATTTGGTACGGCGTTCTTCATAGAATGACTCCAAGTATTCAAAAGTTTCATCAAATGCAAAATTTAAAATTGCGCACAGCGCACGGAGGTTTCATTCTATGGAACAAGGTACAGTTAAATGGTTTAATGGCGACAAAGGTTACGGCTTCATCACTCTCGACAACGGCTCAGACGTGTTCGTTCACTTCTCAGCTATCAACATCGACGGCTTCAAGACTCTTGAAGAAGGTCAAAAAGTTACCCTTGATGTTGAAAAGGGCGACCGTGGTTTGCAAGCAGCTAACGTAACACCTGCTTAAGTAGCCAGTTAGAAAATAAGGGTTCCCGGTGAGGGGCCTTTTTCTTTTGGCAATTTTTACGGATGAAGGGCCAGAGCTCCTAGCTAATTTGGAGTCCTGGCCCTTTTTTATAACACTTATTTAGCTTGTTCTCTTAAGATTTCAGCATTTCGAATCACTTGCTTTTTGCCAAGCGGGTAGAAGAATAGTAGGATGATTGCAGCTAGTCCACAGCAGACTGCCGGGATCCCGGTTGCCATGTAGTAGATGCTATTGGCAACTGCGTCACTTTGAACAACCCCACCGGCCGAAGAGGATTGATATCCAATCAGCGTCAGCATAATTCCGCCAAAGCCACCCGCAAGTGCCTGGGCGAACTTTCTGGCAAAGGAGTTAATTCCATAGACAATGCCATCCTCGCGAATACCGGTCAATACCTGCTGATTATCAATCACGTCGGTAATAAATGCCCAGACCATCATACTGAACATGCCAGCTCCCAAAGCACCCAGTAACACCATTGCCAAATAAATCACAACACTATGGGTGTGGAGAATTACCAGAGCGACATAGATAATTGCTCCGAAGAACAAGGTCACCACCGAACTTTCTTTGCGACCAAACCGTTTCACAATCCAGCCACTAAACGGGGCCAGAATAATAATGATCATATAGTTGAATATCATCGCAACCGACATTGCTGCCGTATTTTTGAAGTAGTCATTAAACAAGTAAGCAATCGTTACCATACTGAGGTTTTGATTAATCACGACAACAATGTCGACAATCACCAGTACAATAAGCGCTTTGTTTTTCAACAAGTTCGTCATCAATAATTTCATCGGAACCGGTTCATTTTTACTAGTTCGAACCCGTTCTGTTGTCATTTTTGTCAAAACTTTATATGATCCAAACCCTAATAGTGAACAAGCAATCACGACTAGGAAAAAGCGCTCCCCACTGATTTGGTGTGAGCTTCCAACATACATAAACAACGGGACAACGTAGGCAACCACGGTTCCACCTAGGGCAGCACCGATACTCCTAAATGTCGATAACGATGTTTTATCGCTTGGCTGATCTGACAAAGACGAAGCCATTGAGCCATAAGGAATGTTAACGGCTGAGTAGAAGATTCCCCAGAGTAGGTATGTTAAAAATACATATCCTAACCTCATCCCCATTGACAATTCCTTTACCCATGGAACAAACAACAGAATTGAAAAGATCAACAACGGGTACTTCATTCGCCGAATCCAGGGTTTAAAGCGGCCTTCTTCGGTCAGTTGGCTGTTATCAACTAAGCGGCCAACCGTCACATCTGCGACAGCGTCTACCAGCCGGGCAATCAAGAATAGAAGGCCAACCATTGCCCCTGATAATCCAAGAACATTGGTATAAAAGATCATTAAAAATGAATTGACCATATTAAACGAAAAGTTGTTGCCGATATCACCAAACATATACCCAATTTTATCTGGCCATCCAAAGGGGCTCGCTTTCGTGATGGTAATTGTCTGCTTTGTCTGGGCTGCGGTGTCATTTGCAGCTTCAGTCGCCGCCCCCGGAATAATACGTGTTTTATCCATTTTACTCACTCCCGATAATTGATTAACTATTTTTGTTAGCGCTTTCATTTATCCCCTAAAAATGACTTCGGCTAAAACGGTCGAAGTCGTGTAATACCTGTTACGAAAATTGTTTGCGTGTCTACCTACTTCTTGTAACCAAAGTTCGGAATCGTTGTCCAGCGATTCTTCAAATAGCGGACGACCATCTTTGGTTCCCGTGCCCGGGTAAAGATCCCCTTCTTATTTCCTTGAACACGTTGAATACCAAATTTCGTTTGGAAATCAGCGAAGTTCCATAGCTGTTCGCCGACAAAATTATGAATTTCGTCGAACACCTTACTAGCCATTCGGTAGTAATCCTCTTGAAATTCTTCGGAGAACGGCTCGCCATAATTACTGTGCAAGCCAGCAACTGTGTCGGCACCATATTCCGTATACATGATTGGCTTATCCGGGAATTTTGCCTGATATTCCAGCAATTCATTTCGGGTTAATTTTTCGGCCGTCTTCAAATCACCAGTATTGAGATACCAGCCATAATAGCGATTTAGCGCAATAACATCCACTAAATCAATACATTTATCGCTCCGTGGATTGGCCATCATAATACTGGTATAGGTTAGCGGTCGCTTCTGAGGATCCAGTTTTCGGGCCAAATCAAACAACGGTTTAAAGTATTCGTGGGCACCCTTCGAGAACGTCGCAGCTTCGTTGGCGATTGACCACATAACGACACAGGCGTGATTTTTATCACGATTAATGATTTCTTGGATAACTTGTTTGTGAGCATCGGCCGTCTTCAATGATTTCCAAGTATCATCCTCATAATCATCGCGTTCCAAAGCTGACAAATCGAATCCAAATGAGACCATCAAGCCAACTGCCGGCGTTTCGTCGATCACAACAATTCCCTCGCGATCACATAGGCGCATCATCTCTTCAGAGTATGGATAGTGTGAAGTCCGGAACGAATTAGCCCCCATATCCTTCATTAGATGGATGTCCAAAACATTAACAGGCTCGTTGAATCCTCGACCATGGATATAGCTATCTTCGTGCTTGCCAAAGCCCTTGAAGTAGAACGGTTCTTCGTTAATCAGAAACTGGCCGTTCTTTACTTCGATTTGGCGAATGCCAACCGGCTCCGAGTAAGTATCCACTGGCTCATCTTCCTGATATCCGGTCACCCGAACGGTATAAAGATAGGCATTCAAAGGCTGCCACAGATGGACGTTTTCAAGATGCACGTTGGCATCGGTTCCATCTGTTTGGCCAACTAATTTGCCATTTTCATCAAGAATATTGACTTCGATGTGATCAAATTGGCCGCTAACAGCAGTCGTTACCCTGACGTCCGCACTGCCATCAGTAAAATTGACGGTTGGCACAACCACGATATCGTCAATGTAATCCTTTGGGGTTGTGTAAATTTTAACCGGTCGCTGAAGTCCGGCATAGTTGAAGAAGTCAAAGTTTTCGTCCAACTTCCGTACTTTATGGCCATTTTCATCAACGGATTCAGAATAGTTGCCGACCGGTAACGTGCTGTAATCCAGCATGTTGCTGAGCTTAACCGTTAACCGGTTAACCCCACCATCCACCAGGTAATCATTAATTTGAACTTCAAACGGCGTGAAACCGCCCTTGTGATGGGTAATTTCTTCCCCATTCAAGTAAACCCACGCTTCGTGAGTTGCAGATCCAAAACGTAAAACCAACCGCTGGTTCAGAAGTGGTTTAGCAATACTAAAGTGGGTTTCATACCACACATAGCCCACGTGTTCGCGAATCTTTTTCGAGGCAGTCTGATCATTAAACGATGCCGGCACTGAGATGACGTCTTCGGTCGGTAGCGGTTTAGTGGGCGTAATTGACTTAGTTTCTTCGTCAATCATAAATTTCCATAGGCCTGACAAATCTATCAGGGTGCGGCTTGCAGTGGTTGTTGGGTATAACATTATTAGCTCCTCCGTTTCAGGTTGTGTTTTTCCATGAGTCTAATATACTAGAACCAGCTAGCTGTATCCCGACTAATATTGACATTTACCGTGTAATTTTGACTTTTATGTAATCGCTACCATTATTTTAAGGAGACGGTCGAATTGGACAAAAATTCAGCAACCCATTATGCCGACATCATTGAAGCGACAACTAAACTTGACGTGCATCTATTTGATGACAAAGCTAAGCTCTTTTACTCTAAAACCGGTCTGGTCATTCCTCGTTTTCAAAATTTGCCAACCGGTCACCATCTTTTGCGCTCTTTGAAAGACTATTCCATCACAAACTGCCTGCACTATCGAACCGCCGCCCAACTTGAATACCTCGCTCTTCGTCTTGGGACTGACGACTCTTTATTTGGTGCTTGCCTAGTCGGACCCTTCCTCTCCCAACCAATAAGTTCGTCACAGATCGACCAAATCTTGGTAGCTAATCAGCTCACCATCAGTGACCGACATCAGTTAACCCAGCTTTACAATGAGTTACCCATCCTTAGTAAAAAGGACATCACTCAAACAAGTGCTCTTCTGACAAATTTATTTGCCAAGCCGTTCATCCCTCCAAAGCTTGTCAACACCCGCACAAGTCAAGCTTCGATGCAGACTCCAATCAGCCAACGGGTTAATCCAATTAAACAGTCTCTCATTGAACGGCGATACCAAATGGAGGCGGACATGATGCAAGCCGTTAGCACCGGTAACTTGGCCAAAATTGACCGATTCATGACCCCACTGACGGAGATTGTTACTTCTTTCAGCACCCGAATCCCCAACGCACCCCTGAGATCAGTCAAAAACATTTCGTTTGTATCGAATACCCTTTGCCGAATTGCAGCCAGAAATGGCGGCGTTAATCCAGTTTTCATTGACAGCATCTCCGAAAAG
Organism: Lentilactobacillus parafarraginis DSM 18390 = JCM 14109; assembly: GCF_001435895.1. Taxonomy (GTDB): domain Bacteria; phylum Bacillota; class Bacilli; order Lactobacillales; family Lactobacillaceae; genus Lentilactobacillus; species Lentilactobacillus parafarraginis. The sequence continues at coordinate 19,607 of NZ_AZFZ01000015.1, forward strand.
TTTGCCGTTCTTATTGAGAAGCAAAATACCGTTGGCGCCCTTGAACACCTCACGGCCGCCATGCTTCTGGAATATACCCAGCTGGTGCACGATACGGCCACTACAAATTTCAGCCCCATCATCAAGCGAGCAATCGACTTCATCATGATTAATCTTGGCCATCCCGTCAGCCTTGAAGTAGTGGCCACCAAGTTAGAGGCAAACCCCGCATATCTATCCAGGCGTTTCAAACAAGAAGTTGGCATGTCCATGACCGACTATATCAACCGTCAAAGAATTGAAGAAGCAAAGAATGCCTTGTTAACCCAACCGGCTTCAATCATTGATATTGCCCTCATGACCGGTTTTGAGGACGCAAATTATTTCACTAAAGTGTTTAAGCGGTTCACAGGAATGACACCATCAAATTTCCGTAAAAGCCACGTCGCTCCTTGAAACCCCCACCCAATCACCCGCAATTGAAGGTATAATATCCCTAACGATCAAATTAAGAGGAGGACCCACTTTGAAAATCAATCAATTTGCTTACGTTCCCACAAATCATGCCGCCATCGTCAAGGAATTGGCCGCTGCCCAGTTTTTATCAGCCCGCACCCGCAAGATGGCCGATCCGGTTATGCTGTACCGGGAGCTGCTGTTAAAATTTTTCATGGAAAAGCGCCAAAGCCGCGCAGTTCGGATTCAAAAGGTGGCCAATATGATGGCGACGACCGATCTGAACGCTTACGATTACACGACCCAGCAAGCGGCCGTGTCGCGAATTGCCTTCTATAATGTGGGTCTCCAATTGCTGGGATTTCAAGTTGGCTTGGATTTCGAGCTCGCCGATCCGTTTACGAAAATGGCGGCCCTTAAACTTCCGACCATCGATACCGATGATCCCCTCACCCGTGATCAATTAATCGACGCCTGGTACCGACTATTAAATACCCGGACCAAATTTGGGCAAACGTTAATCGACTACTTGGCCGGTCAGGGGTACTACGACCAGTTTAAGGACGAAAGCCAATTTCCCCGGCCATTTTTCTTTAACGGCAAGGCCCAAGCGGTCTTTGACACCAGTCGATTGATCCGGGACGTCGTTTATGTTGAAGCGCCACTGGATACGGACCACGACGGGCACCGCGACCTGTTAAAAGCTGAAATTATCAGGCCTGCCGATACGGAGAGTAGCTTGAAGGTGCCAACCGTCTTCACGGCCAGTCCGTACGATCAAGGCACTAATGACGAGGCTGCGGACAAATTAACCCATGACGTCAACCACCCGCTGGCACGCAAACAACCCAACAAGGCGACCTACGACGATGTGAAGGCGCCTGATGATGATCCAGTCCTTCCAGAACCCCGGGTTATCAAAGGCAATACCGACGTTGCCGAAGAAACCTTTACCAAGAATTGGACCTACACCCTGAATGACTACTTCTTAGCCCGCGGATTTGCCGTAGTCTACTCCGCCGGTGTCGGCACCAAGGATTCGGACGGTGTTCGCACCACTGGCACCAAAGCTGAAACCATTTCGGCCACATCGGTCATCGAGTGGCTTCACGGGGATCGGCCGGCATTCACCAACCGCAACGATCAAATTGAAATCAAGGCGTGGTGGTCTAACGGCAATGTCGCGATGACCGGCCGTTCCTATTTAGGCACGTTGTCCACGGCAGCCGCCATGACTGGGGTGACCGGCTTAAAAACCGCGGTGGTTGAAGCAGGGATTTCCAACTACTACGACTACTACCGGGAAAATGGTCTGGTGGTCGCTCCTGGCGGCTTTCAAGGCGAAGATACCGACGTGCTCGGTGAACTGACCTTTAGCCGGGAGCAGTCTGCCGCCGATTATTTGAAGATTAAGGATAGCTGGCTGGCCCAACTAAAAAAACTCACTGCCGGCCAGGACCGTGAAACTGGCAACTATAATTCCTTCTGGGATGCCAGAAATCTGTTAAAGAACGTGAATATTAAGTGTGATATGCTGCTGGTTCACGGCTTGAACGATTGGAATGTTAAGCTCTCACACGTTTGGAACTTGCGTAACCGTCTTAAGCAGGAACCGATTACCCAGAAGTTGGTGCTTCATCAGGGACAGCATGAATATCTAAACAATTTCCGTTCGGTAGACTTCACCGACTTGGTCAATCTTTGGCTTTCAAACAAGCTTTACGATGTTGATAATGCCGCCGTCCAAACGGTTCCGGATGTGTTAGTTCAGGATAATGCTGAGGCTGAAACTTGGCACACCTATCCGGACTGGGGCGCCCCTTCGAGCAAGCAGTACACGCTGGATGACAGCTACTTCACCAATTTAAACGAAAATTCCAAATTTTCCGACCAATTACCCGATGATCTGTTCAAGAGTTACGTGAAGAATCCCAACAAATGGCAGCACGCCCTCTTCACCAAGTCTCATTCAAAGATGACCAACCACGCCATTCAGTTGGTTTCCGAACCCCTCTCAAACGATATCATCATCGACGGCCGACCCAAGATCACCCTTTCGGCGTCCAGCAGCGCCAACGTTGGCGTAATCAGCGTGGCGTTGGTGGACTATGGCAAGGCAAAACGGCTGACGGCAGTTCCCCAAGTTCTGGCCAACCAGCAAATTATCACGGGTTATAACTGGCGTAAGGATAATCTCCGTGAATTTGTCCCAGAAAAAAAGGCCTCGGCTTACAAGAAATTTACCGACGCTCATATCAATTTGCAAAATCGTGAAAATGCCTACCGCGTCGATAACGTCAGTCCGGATCAGTTCTACACTTTTGACCTTGACTTTCAGCCAACTTTCTGGCGGTTATTAGCCGGCCACCAGCTGGGCATTGTTATCTACGGCACCGATATGGATTACACCATTCGTGGCAACCAGGCGATTACTTACCATGTCGACTTGGCAAACTCAAGCATCAGCCTACCAATTTTAAGAACGGATTCGGCCAACAAGTAGCGGTAAACGAAAGCCGCCGACTGATTCGGTCATCCGTGGTATCATATTAATTAAGCAAATAAATTAGAAAGACTAGGTGATTTTGATGAAGACAGGCACAAAAATCATTACGTTGGATAACGGTTATCATTTGTGGACCAACACCCAGGGTGAAGGCGACATTCACTTGCTGGCACTGCACGGCGGCCCCGGCGGCGAACACGAATACTGGGAAGACGCCGCGCAACAATTAAAGAAACAGGGACTAAACGTTCAGGTCACCATGTACGATCAACTTGGTTCTTGGTACTCGGACAGTCCCGACTTTTCCGATCCGCAAACCAGAAAAGATATCCTCAACTATGAATACTTCCTTGACGAAGTCGATGAAGTTCGGGACAAGTTAGGCCTTGATAACTTCTACCTCATCGGTCAATCATGGGGCGGCCTGTTGGTTCAGGAATACGCTGAGAAGTACGGCACCCACCTGAAAGGCGCAATTATTTCTTCAATGGTCGACCGAATCACCGACTACACTGATCATTTGGAACAGGTTCGTGAAGAAGCCCTGTCTGCCGATCAAGTCGCCTATATGAAGAAGTGCGAAGCAGCCAATGACTATGACAACGCCAAATACCAGTCGTACGTTGACATCCTCAACAAGGGTTACATTGACCGCAAGCAGCCTTCCAAGCTGTCACACTTAATTGACGTGACCAACACCGACATCTACGGTGCCTTCCAAGGTGACAATGAATTTGTTATCACCGGTAAGTTGGCCGAATGGAACTTCACCGATCACCTGAAGAACATTCACGTCCCAACGTTAGTCACATTTGGTGAACACGAAACCATGCCAATCGCCACTGGTAAGCGAATGGCCGAAATGATTCCGAACGCCAAATTTGTCTCAACTCCTGAAGGCGGCCACCATCATATGGTCGACAATCCAGATGTTTATTACAAGCATCTCGCTGACTTCATCCGTCAGGTTGAGGACGGTAGTTTTAACAAATAAGCCACGACAAATAAAAAACTGGAAGCGGGTCACCGAACGGGGTGACTTACTTCCAGTTTTTTGATGATTTAATTTGAGGGGCTGAAACTAGTCAGCTGGCATGTAAATGCCCTTGGTAATCTTAGATGCTTGAACATAGCCATAGCCCTTTACATAGTAGAATGACGCGGTCTTGTTCGTCTTGGTCTTGACCTTAACTGATTGGGTAACTTTGTAAGTAACTGGCTTTGTCAAGTTCCCTTTGCGGGTAAAGCTGACCTTCGCCTTATTACTTGAGAACTTAGCGCTGTATAGCGGAATATTAGTCTTGATATGATAGCTCTTAGCCTTAAAGTTCTTCAAACTGCCCTTAACAACGTTATAGGTCGTTGCCTTGGCTGCCTTTGTAGTCGTTGCTGCAGTGGCCGTGGTTGCGGCAGATGCGGCAAGCGGGGCTGCAAAAGCCAGTGGTAATGCAAATGTTGCGGCTGCTAAAATGGTTGCAAATTTTTTCATAATCTTGACCTCCTAATTGATTACGTTCATTATGCCACATTACAAATTGGTGTCAACGAAATATAATTGAAACATTAACGGCCTTAATAAAATTTTAAACCTGTTGAAATATTGATCGTTTCACAAGTTAAATCAGCTCTGATATATTAATAAGCATAGAATACAACCTCATTTGTAAATTCAATTCACAATGAAAAGTTCTAATTAACAATGTAATATTTATGTAATAATATGGCTATTGAATCGCTTTAAGCCATCCACCTTAGCAGCGGTCGAATCCCCTAAAACCCAAAAAGGCTGAGACAGTCATTATCCTGTCTCAACCTTACCGCAAGCGCGCCTCTATCAAAAACGCCACTTGCTCACCTGTTTTAATTCTGTTTTTAATTTGGGGAGAGAACCCATTAATGTTACTCGTTATAAACCCACTTCAGCTATTTAATGTCAATAAACGGCAGTTGAAATAGGGTTGCTAAGTCCTGAATTTGTTGTTCTGATGCTGTAAATGTCAACACCGTATGGTGGCCGCCACCATTTTGAATCCACTTGGTTGCGCCTTCTTTAAGCCCCATCTTCGGTGTCCAGTATTGCTTGGCAATCGGCAAATGCGGCGTCGGCTTGGTCGGCTTGTGCGCATTAACACCGTAGCCAATCATCCGAAATTCCGTTCCGAAGTCCGAAATTGTCACGTCCATTGCGTCGCCGTCAATGCCATCAAAGACCAATCTGGCAGGATCGTCCTTACCACCAATGCCCAGCGGATGAACTTCGATTCGAGGAGTTCCGCTTGCAATTGTTGGGTCAACTTCGAGCATATGTGACCCTAAGATCGCTTCATTGCCCTTCGTCAACTCTAAGGTGTAGTCTTCCATGAAGACTGTCCGGTCGTTGTGCGTCATAATCTTGAGTAGTCGGTCCAAGGCAGCTGTCTTCCAGTCACCTTCGCCGGCAAACCCGTAACCTTCTGCCATCAACAATTGGACAGCTAATCCAGGCAACTGTTCCATTCCAAACAAATCTTCAAAGTTTGTTGAAAAGGCGGTATAGCCACCCTTATCAAGAAGTGCTTTAATTCCAAAATACTCCCGCAGTTGATAACGAACCGAGTGTTCGTACTTTGCTGGGTCGTTGTGCCCCTGCACGAACGTATGTTGAGATTTGAGCGCTTCATACTTGGCATCAATGTCCTGTTCGGAAACTTTATCCATCTCTTCAACTAAGTTTCCAACTGGCCAGTAATCAACGGTCCAACCAAATTGAATTTGGCCTTGAACTTTGTCACCTTCCGTTACGGCAACGTTTCTCATGGTATCACCGAACCGGGCAACCTTGATGTTGAAGCTTTCGTTATAAGCGACAGCGACATCTTCCCAATCAGCAATTTCTGATTGAACTTCTGGATCTGCCCAATGACCATAGACAACTTTGTTGTGCTTCTGGAGACGGGCATTGATGTAACCATATTCGCGATCACCATGGGCACTTTGATTTAAATTCATATAGTCAAAGTCAATTGAGTCATAGGGAATATGATCCAAGTATTGGGTGGCTAAGTGCATGAGGGGCTTTTGCAAAAGCTTTGTCCCGCGGATCCAGTTTTTGGCTGGTGAATACGTGTGCATCCAGGTCATCACGCCGGCAACCTTGTCGTTGAAATTTGCTTCCTTCATAACGGCCGTAATTTCATCGGCAGTCGTTGCCACCGTTTTAAATCGAATCGGGTATGGCATTTTACCAGACTCATTCAATTTTTTAACGATGTCCTCCGTATCAGAGCGGACTTCAGCTAAGATGTCCTCACCGTAAAGATGCTGACTCCCAACAACAAACCAAAATTCATAATCAGGTACTTTAAGCATTAATAGCTCTCCTTTCGCAAATCTCGAAACAGAAATCAAGATTTGACATTCGGTGAAAAATCATCGAATATAATCTTATTGTTGAGACATCGTTGGCGATCACGGTTCCTGACATGACCATTTCCAAACAACAACCTCAACACCGTTATCATAAGTTAAAAGCAATTTCAGAAATGTTCGATATTGGGTGAAAAAATAGGCGATTTTGAGAGTCAGCCCTTAAAATGCTCAACGATGTGATCATGTGAGGAGCGATGTTTATGAGAATTGCATTTAGTAATCCAAATAGTCCGATGCCGTTAGCCTGTGAGTCAATCGGCTATCATTGGCGGCAATACCCCATTTATCGGCCAAACGGGTACCGTTTCTTTCATTGGCTGCAAACTGAAAGCAGTTCCGGCACGGTTAAAATTAACGGCAGGGAGATTTCATTACCGCCCAATTCCGCGCTTCTAATCGCCCCGATGATTGCCCACTCCTACGCGGCCGATTCCGACACCGAAGAATGGGATACCGCGTATTTGACCATCTACGGGCCGCTCACAAATTACATGGCGAACTTTCTTGATATTAACAAATATCGGGTCTTCACCAACTTATCCAAAGAAATCAGCGGGTTTATTGAGGCGCATTATCGGGAATTCATCAATAACGATGTTGCGGCCCAAACCACCCAGTCAGCACTGATTTACCATTTCCTGATGCTCTTACGCAAAAAGGAAACCACTGACCAAACATTGAAGCAGTCTGATCCAATTATTGAACGGATCATTGGCTTTTTAGAGAGCAATTATCAATTTCCCATCACCAATAACGAAATCAGTCAGCTAACGGGCTTATCGACCTCTTATCAAAACCGGATTTTTCGATTAAAATACGGCGTGACGCCCCTTCAGTACCTAAGCGATTATCGAATGCGACAGGCAAAGTACCTGCTGGTCACCCGCCAAGATTTACGGGTTCAAGAAGTTGCCCAGCAGGTGGGCTTTCCCGACACTTCGCGGTTCATCCAGTTATTCAAAAAATATAATCACGTTACCCCAAAGCAATACAGCCGAACCGCTTATCAGGGCAACAATTGAAATCAAAAAATTACGGACATTATTTAAGGCCATCCAGCAGTTTCTTCCGTTTGGGAAGGATTGCCGGGTGGCCTTAAATGATCTAATATGATTTGTTCACAAACTTTGTCGATCAACAAATTCAAACTGCAATGACGATCAACCAAGTTGGCTTTCTGGCTAACCGAACGCATTGATCCCGGGCGTCGCTTGAAACACCAATTCGTTTAACGCTTAGTCTGGAAATAGTAGTAAACGCCCAACCAATCAAAGGCGTCCTCGTACACCAATCTATCCGACTGACCGGCGAGAAATCGCTTGTATTCGTCAGCGGAAACACCGGTAATTTGCCGCACGGTCTCCGGAGTTAGCCGCAAGTCACGGATCTCAAACTTCATGCCGTTCAGTAGGTACGCCGACCGGGTGTCCAGATGAGGCAACAGCTGCTTAAAGGCGACCTTGCGCATCCTTTCAGCTGCTAAGTCATAAGTGTCGACGTCCAAGTGGCCGGCCAAAAAATCAGGTAGGTCGTCTGAGCCAATCTGAATGACGGCCCGCACCTGGTCGTCAGAATAGTTGAGTTGTTTTTGCCAATTGTTAATTAACGTTAGATCATAAGAAATCTGTTGGTTATCAGTTGTTTGGGTCATCAAATTCCTCCAAAAATTTTTAACGTCATTTTCGTAATGAATCCCGCTGGAGCAGCTTGATTGGCAGGATATACTTATCCAAAAGCTGTTCGTCGTTTTTCTGCAGACGATTAAATAAGAGCCGCACCAGTAAATCAGCGATATCGCTAACCGGCTGCACAATCGTGCTGAGTTCGGGGTGATATTCCTGCACGTAGGTTGAACCGTCGTAGCCGATTACCTGCACGTCATTTGGGACCGTCATTCCCAACTTTTGGGCTTCCTGAATGCACAACAGGGCCGTTTGATCATCGGTACAGAAGATCCCATCCGGTTTTTTGGCCGCTAGTTTCTCACGGATGGTCGCCCGCCGAATGGTCGGGGTGGCGTTAAATGGAAACCGGACCGTTACGACCGATTGGCCATGGCCCTTGGCGCCCTCCACAAAGCCAGTCATCCGGCCGTTATTGGGGACCTTCTTTTCCAAACTGCCGGCAACCAGCATCAACTTGTGAGAGCCTTTCTCAATCAACGTTCGCGCGGCCAATTCACCGCCGGCCTGGTTATCGGAACTGACCGTGGGGATCTTGTTCTGAAAATACCGGTCATACGACACAATTGGCAGTCCAGACATCTTGTATTCCTTGATCCCCTCGTTGTGGGAGCCAGTGATAATGCCATCCACCTGGTTGGCCATCAGCATTTTCAAATATTGCTGCTCCTTTTGCGGATTATCCATACTATTGCAGATAATGGCTTTGTATCCCTTAGCGAACAGCCGGTTCTCGATTTCTTCAACCACTTCGGCAATCAATGGATTTTCCAGGCTGGCAAAAATCAGTCCGACCAGCTTAAACTGCTTACCTTGCAGAACCCGGGCCGCTAAGCTCGGCTGGTAGTTCAGCTGCTGCATGGCCGCAAAGACCTTCTCCTTAGTTGCCGCTGACAAATAACCCCGATCATTGATCACCCGGGAAACGGTCGTTACGGAAACGCCCGCCAGCTTTGCAACATCCGTCAATTTTGGCTGCATGACTCCACCCCTTATCGCATTTTCTCAGTATCAAGTATAGCATACCCGAAAAATCTTTTATGATAATTTATGTCAAACGATTGACATATCGAGTTGTCAGCGTGTATGATGGATTTTGTGAAAGGGGTTTCAATAATTATGAGAGGTGAGCAAGTTGATTAATAATCAGGCCAATCCAAACTGGTGGCAGAATGCCGTTGGCTACCAGATTTATCCCAAGAGCTTCTTGGACAGCAACCATGACGGCATCGGTGACTTACAGGGGATCATCCAAAAAATCCCCTATATTAAATCACTGGGGGTCAACTTCGTCTGGCTGTCACCATTCTTCGCCTCGCCAAACGTTGATAATGGTTATGACGTTTCGGATTATCAGGCAATTGATCCCCAGTACGGATCACTGAACGATACGCTTGAAATGATCTCCAAGTTTCATGACAATGACATCCGGGTGGTCTTCGATCTGGTCATCAACCACACCTCTGACCAGCATAAGTGGTTTGAGGAAGCCAAAAAATCAGTGACCAACCCCTACCATGATTTCTATATTTGGCGCAAACCGGTTGCCGGCCACGTTCCAAATAACTGGGTGTCACTCTTTGGCGGTTCGGCCTGGACCTATAATCAGGCGACCGACGAGTACTACTACCACCTGTTTGCCAAGCAACAGCCGGATTTGAACTGGGAGAATCCCAAGGTTCACCAGGCAGTTGCCAAAATCATCGATTGGTGGGCTAAGCGTGGCGTTGACGGCTTCCGGCTGGACGCAATTTCCCATTTAAAGAAGAATCAGTCATTCAAGGATGTCATTGACCAGGAGGACGCCATGAACAACGTGCCGGGAATCGACCAGCTGCTGGCCGGGCTCAGCACGGACTTCAAACGCAACCACCTAATGACCGTCGGTGAAGCTGGTGGCGTGCCGGTCACCGGTGCAAAACGCTGGGTGGCCGCCAAAACCGGCTACTTCAACATGATTTTCCAATTTGACCACGTCAGTTTCTGGGAAAAGTTCACTGTCGGCAAAGTCGACGTCGCTCAACTCAGACAGGCGCTCTCCAACTGGCAAACCGGCCTGGAGGGGATCGGTTGGAACGCGCTGTTCCTGGAAAATCACGATTTACCGCGAGCCGTTTCGTACTTCGGCAACGACACCACGATGCGGGCCCAAAGTGCGACTGCCCTGGCGATGATGTACTTTCTTATGAAGGGCACGCCCTTTATCTACCAGGGACAGGAACTCGGGATGACCAACGAGAATTTCACCCACATCGATCAGTACCGGGACCTGGATTCCAAACGCTTCTACAAGGAAGAGTTGGCAAAGGGCGCCTCTCCTGAGGACATTCTGTTCAAGCTTCGCAGCAAGAGTCGAGACAACGCCCGCACCCCATTTCCATGGGATGCCAGTCCGACCGGGGGCTTCAGCGATCACACGCCATGGATTGACATGAACGCCAATCACGACGCCATCAACGTCGCCACTGAAACCCAGGAACCGGAGTCGGTTTTAAACTTTTACCGCAAGCTGGTTCATCTCAGATTAACTGACCCGGTTCTTCTCAACGGACAGTACCAGCTGATTGACACGCACGACCACCAGCTCTACGTTTACACCCGCGAAACCGGGAAAACCGGCTACCTGATCATCACCAACCTGAGTGACAACCCGGCCGCGTTCACAATCCCATCACCCTATCAGCATCTCAAGCTGGTCCTGAGTAACACGGCAGCCAAACCAACTGCCCGGGCCCTGACGCTTGCGCCATGGTGCGCCTACCTGTGCAAATACGAAAGGAATTGACTAACTCATGAAATTAACAAATAAAGCAATGCTCATCACCTACCCCGACAGTCTCGGCAATAACATCAAGGACCTCCAAACCGTCCTCGATAAGCACCTGAAAGGCGTTGTCGGCGGCGTTCATCTCCTGCCATTTTTCCCATCGTCAGCCGACCGTGGTTTTGCACCTATGGATTACACGAAGGTCGATGCCAAATTTGGCGACTGGGATGACGTCCGCAAGCTGGCACAATCCTACTACCTGATGTTTGATTTTATGGTCAACCATATTTCCAAGCAATCCCACTATTTTAAGGACTTTCAGGAAAAACACAACGCTTCCGCTTACCGCGACCTGTTCATTCACTGGAACGAATTTTGGCCAAAGGGCCGCCCAACCCAAGCCGATATCGACCTGATTTATAAGCGCAAGCCAAAGGCCCCGGTCCAAACAGTCACGTTTGCCGACGGTCAGAAAGAAGCCGTCTGGAACACGTTTGGCGAAGACCAAATCGACATGGACGTTACCAAGCCAGTCACTAAGCAATTTATTTCCGATACCCTCAACTTCCTGATGGATCAGGGGGCATCCATTATTCGGCTTGATGCGTTCGCCTACGCGGTTAAAAAGCTCGACACCAACGACTTTTTCGTTGAACCAGAAATCTGGGATCTCCTCAAAGAAATCAATCAGATTACCGCCCCGAAACAAACGATGCTGCTGCCGGAAATCCACGAAAATTATCACATTGTTCGCAAGATTACCGACCACGACTACTTCAGCTACGACTTCGCCTTACCCATCGTGACCCTGTACAGCCTGTATTCCGGTAAGACCGATCGGCTCGCCGGGTGGCTCAAGAATAGTCCGATGAAGCAGTTTACCACCCTTGATACCCACGATGGCATCGGCGTCGTTGATGCCAAGGACATCCTGACCGATGACGAAATGGATTACACAAAGGAAGAAATGTATAAGGTTGGTGCCAACGTCAAGAAGGTTTACTCAAGTACCGCCTACCACAACCTCGACGTTTACCAAATCAACACCACCTACTACTCAGCCCTTGGCGACAATGATCAGGCTTACCTGCTTGCCCGGGCAGTTCAGGTATTCGCCCCCGGCATCCCTCAGGTTTACTACGTGGGGTTACTAGCCGGCAAGAATGATTTGGCCCTGCTGGAAAAGACCAAGGAAGGCCGCAATATCAACCGGCACTATTACTCGCTGGATGAAATTGACCAGCAAACCCAACGGCCGGTTGTTAAAGCCTTGTTTAACTTGCTGAAGTTCAGAAACAAGAGTGCCGCGTTTGACCTTGACGGCGCCATCGATGTGAAGCAGCCAAGCGAAACCGAGATTCAGGTCACCCGGCGATCTGCCGATGGGAAAACCAGCGCGACTTTGGCAGCCAACCTCAAGACCCAACAATTCACCATCACCGAAACCACGCCGGATGGCCAAACCACCCAGGTGCTCACCAGCAACTTATCGCTTGTCGATTAGTCAGTCAGATTGGAAGGATTAAAAATGAAAATGACACAAACATTGCCTGCGGGTTCCGATAAACTCACAACTAACGAAAACATCACCAACAAAGAACGTCTCAGTTACGGGGCGAGTGACTTTGCCTGTAACGTTGCCAACGGCATGGTCGGCACGTACCTGATGTACTACTACACCGATGTCTTCGGCCTGGCCGCCGGGGCAATCGGTACCCTGTTCTTCATCGCCAGAATTGTCGACGCGATTTCTGGCCCAACCTGGGGGATCATGATTGACCGCACCCATACCCGGTGGGGCAAGAGTCGGCCGTTCTTCCTGTGGTTCTCAATTCCCTACGCAATCTTCTTTATCTTGGCATTCTCGTCAGTTCCCCTCGGACCGCTTGGAAAGCTGGTCTGGGCCTATGTAACCTACATTGCCATTGATATTCTCTATCTCGGCATTAACATCCCCATCACGTCAATGCTGCCAAGTTTGACCGCCAATCCTCAGGAACGGGTGCGATTCAGTACCGTCCGTCAAGTACTGGCAACTACCGGTGCGACCCTGATTTCAATCATGGTGCTGCCTGCCGTTTCCCTGCTGGGTCAGGGCAATGACAAGCGCGGCTTTCTGATCACGGCGATTATTGTCGCCATTTTAACGGCATTTCTCCTGCTCCTAACCTTTAAGAACACCCGTGAACGGGTTCACCCGCGTCACCAAGAAAAATTAACGTTGAAACAGTCGGCCAAGGCGCTTAAAGGCAACTGGCCATGGATGATCATTTCCCTGATGTACTTCTTTTTCTGGATCGGCATGCAGACCAAGCTTCAAGTGACGGTCTACTTCTTCAAGTACAACATGCACAATGCCGATTTGGCTTCATTCATGCTTGGACTGCAAGCGCTCTCACTTGTTGTGATCGTCTTCACGCCATTCCTAACCCGCCACTTTGGTAAGAAAGGCACGATGGTCATTGGCCTGGGGCTCTGTGTTATCAGTCAATTAATTCTGGGCGTTGGTGCCAAAATGATGAACGTGCCAATCCTTGCCGGCGCCACCATTCTGGGTTACTTCGGTAACGGCTTCTTCGCTGGTCTGTTGCCAGTGATGTTGGCCGACACCGTGGACTACGGTGAATGGAAGAACGGTGTCCGCGCTGAAGGCCTGGTCACCTCATTCTCCGGCATCGCTTCCAACCTAGGAATGGGCATGGGCGGCGTTGTCACCGGCTTTCTGCTCAGCATGAACGGCTATGTCGCTAACCACGCGCAGACAGCGCAAGCCCTCAAGGCAATTGAGATGAACTTTGTCTGGGTTCCGTTCATTGGCTTTGGCATCGGGTTAATTCTGATGTACTTCTACAAGTTTGATAAGATGCAGCCGAAAATTGAAGCTGATTTGAAGATGCGTCACGAAGCAGCTTAGAAACTTTGCCACTCAAAAGGGCAGGTACGCAAATAACGTACCTGCTCTTTTGTCGTCTATTCTATTCAATTCCTCTAATCGGGATTCATTCGTTAGTGAAGTCCCTGGATCACTAACCGCTTATTTGCTGAAACAAAGTGGCCGTTCGTCAACTGATAACGCGTTGTTAAGTGATAATGAACCAACTTTGCCACTTTAAGGTGGGCGTTCTGACGATCATGCTTTCCACGGTTCTTCAGGGAACTCGTTCGGTATTGATAAACACCGTGCTTGGCAATCACCGTGATCCGCTTATTCTTTGGCATGGTTTGATAGTAGCCATTCACAACGAATTTGTCATTGGCGGTAATGTAGCCAATCTTGCCAAACGATTTCGTGCCGTGATTCAGATCACGCACTTTGTAGCGCAAGGCGCCGCCATTTGAACGGGCATACCCCATGATTTCAAACATTGGCCGATTAGGGCGCTTTTGGTTTGGATAACGCGCAATCCGCTGGTTCTTCGCGAACGTTGGGTGGCGATACATGTACAGACCTTTGATCCCATAAACAACGGCTCCCTTAACTTCCGCATAGTTTGAGACCACCGTCGACGTCGAATTGTTCGGCGTTGGGGTCACTGTCGGCGTTGTTGCGCCACTATTCTGACTGGGTTGGGTCGTCGGTGTCGGATTAGTCGTCACCGAATTAGAATTAGATCCAGATCCGGAATTGGCCGGCGTTACCGGCTTAACCCAGTTTGGAATCTTATCAAACATGAGATAAAAGTTACCAACGCCGTTTTTATCCAATGGCTGAAGGGTTGTCTTCCCATCAGCACTGGTAAATACCGGTGCCGGCGTAATCGGGTACGTATAGGCGGTTTCCAAAGTACCATCACTGGCATGCATGGCGGAATAGCCGTCATTCGTCGCTAAGTTCTTCATCAGCGGTGATAATTTAGATAGATCAATGTAGTAAGGTGATCCGGTATACCCAGTGGTTGAAAGCGTGCTGAGTTTTTGCTCCTGATCCTTGCCGTTAATGGGTTCGCCCTTATAAACGTCAAAATTATCAAAGAAGATTTCCTTATTGGCATCAATCGTCGGCATTTGATTTTGAATATCTTTTAGCGGTGTATAGCCGGTTTTGGCCTGGTTCTGAGTGACCGCTAAGTACTTACCGGATAGATCAACCTTTTTGGCAACCCGAGCGTAGGCGGTGATAGGAATGAGACTATTGTAATTTTCATAGATATATGATTGATTCTGCACATGAAAGAGATGCGCACTATTTACATCAACGTCGTTGGTATTAAGCGCGATTGAAAATGCATAGGTCGTGTGGGCCTTGAGAGTCCCCAAGACCTTCAAACACTCAACTTTAGACCAAGAAAAAGTCGTTCGATCAGGTTGACTGTCGTCATCGTCATCTTTCCAGTCGTGCTCATTCCAATTCACAAAATGGCCATACTCCCCTTTTCCATCAGAACTCTGAAGCGTCAGGGCACTATTATCAGCGTTATTCGTGATGGTAACCGGCCCGTGCGTACCACCAGTTTCTGCCGGTGTTGGTAAGGGATTTGGATCAGGATAATAGGGATTCTGATAATTTGGTAACGTCAAAATCTCATCAACTTTATCATCATCCTTGTCTGTATTATCGGTAATTTCAAAATTAATTGTTAGTGGATGATTCGAATCAATGCCGGCCTTATCAATAATTGATGTGTCCGGCGTCTGACTTGTATCCGAGTTTGCTTAAGCGAAATTTGATTTTTCTCCGTTGCTCAACCCAAAATAAAGCTTATGTGCCAAGCCGTTGGCGTTAACGACTTGTCGATTTGGCACTTGTCCACTATCCATGAACGAATTCCCCGATGAATCCGCCTCCACAGTCACATTAAATCCAATCGTTACCAAGAGAACGGTTAGCGCTGCCCAAAGCAGTTCGCTAACGATTGTATGAGATGGTCGATTATTTTCCATAAACTTACCCCCATTACAGTAAATATTGTATAAAGCATATCTACTATTCGCCCGGTAAATGATATAACCGGTTTATACAAGTTCATCCTAGCACTTTTTATTTATAGAAGTTAGCATTTAAATTATCAATCACGAATGATGAAACACAAAAAAACATGGCCCCCAAAAGCGGCCATGCCAGTTCAAACTATTCAAATCATTATTCCATTTCACTCTTCGCCCGTTCACGCAAGCTCAACTTCTCAACGTTCAGTACTTTGTCAACTAGCCCGTCGTAGAAACTGTTCTCATGGCTGACGATAATGACGTTGCCGGGGAACCGATCAATCGCCCGTTTCAGAGCTTCCTTGGTTTCCTCGTCCAAATGGTTAGTGGGCTCATCCATAATCAGAAAGTTGCTTGGGACAAATTCCATCATGGCCAGCTTAACCTTGGTCTGCTCACCACCAGAAAGCTCGTGAATCGGCTTCATGGCGTTTTCGGCATCCAGACCACATTTGGCCAACTTGGTCCGAATGGTCCGCTGACTTAATTTCGAATACTTATCCGAAATAATCTGCATCGGCGTCATTCGATTGTTATCCCAGGTTAAATCCTGACTAAAGTAATTCAGAATCGCTGACGGGGAGAACTTGGCGGTCCCACCCTTTGCCGGCAGCTGGTTCAAAATGGTCTTAATCAACGTTGACTTACCAACCCCGTTAAAACCACTAAAGCCAACCTTTTCGCCCATCGAAATCGTGAAGGTCACCGGTGCCAGAAGCGGCTTGTTATACCCAACTGACAGCTTATCGACCGTCAAGGCTTCGTGAGAACCGGTATCTTCATACGGAAAGTTGAAGCTGGCTGAAATGTTCGTCGAAGGCGGATCGATCTTGTCCATGTGGGCCAATTTCTTCTCCCGTGATTTCGCCATGGTTGATTTGGATCCGGCCTTGTTCTTACGAATAAACCGTTCCGCCTTATCAATTTCAACCTGTTGCTTATCGTACTGTTTCTGCTGAAATTCTTCGCGTTCCTTGCGTTGGCGCATGGCTTTCTTGAAACTACCCCGATACTTGGTAATCTTGCCAAAGGCCACGTTAATGATACAGTTGGTAATTTGGTCCAGAAAGTCGTAATCATGAGAAACCACCATTGCGGCTCCCTGAAAGTTGTTCAGATAATCCACTAACCAAGTGATCTGATTAACGTCCAAATAGTTGGTGGGCTCATCCAGCAGGATGACATCCGGATCAGCTAGCAACATCTTTGCTAAAATAATCTTGGAACGCTGCCCACCCGACATCTTGCCAACCAAATGATCCCGGCCAATGTTATCCAATCCTAAGCCGGTGATGGTCTGCTCGATGCGCGTGTCGATATTATAAAAGTCGCTGGAATCCAGGATATCCTGGAGCTTGCCAGCCCGCTCCAATAATTTATCGTCAGCATTCTTCGCGTAGTCGTTATAAAGTTGGTTCAGCTGATCGCTGGTTTTGTATAAATCCGCAAACGCCGTTCTTAAAAAGTCGATCAGGGTTTTATCCCCATCGACATCGGCATATTGGTCCAAGTAACCAATCTTAATGTTCTTCTGCCACTTAATGTCGCCGGAAAGGGGCAGTTCGCTTCCGGTGATGATCTTAATAAGCGTTGATTTACCAACCCCGTTCTGACCGACGACGCCCATGTGTTCACCCTTTTCCAGCGTGAATTCGGCGTCCTTGTACAAATCTTTCTCGGCAAAACTCATTGAAAGATTTGAAACTGATAGTAATGGCAATGTGTTCACCTCGTGTTTAAATTCTTCAGTCGATTGACAGCATACAATCTATTACGTTACACGTTATTTCCCAGGACGTCAATCAACCGGTTAAGAATCCGCAAAAATTCTTTGCATCAATGGCGCATAGGATATAATGGGACTATTACAAAAGATAAAGGACGGATTCGTAAATGAACATCAGAGAAATTGAATACATCACCATCCCCATCTCCAATCAGGAAGTCAGCCGCCGCTTCTACCACGAAGTGTTTGACCTGCCAATGATCACGCTGCCAAACGGCGATATGGGCGCTGACCTGCGAAAAATGTTTCTGGACTTTAAAGTGGTCGACCAGGTGACACCAATCTCGTTTGGCCTCATTGCCAAGGATTCAATGGCAGATATCAAAGCGCACCTCATTAACTATTTTGTGACCATCGTTGACGAACCCACCGAAAAAACAGAGAACAGGAGAAACGTTAATTCAATCACGATTCTAGATCCTGATAAGAACCGGATTGAAGTGAACGAATTTAGATAACATGTTAAACTACTATCCCATTAAAAAATCTTGGCAAATCGTCAAGTGGCTGGGCTTTCTGATCGTCTACCTGGCAGCATCCGGCACCCTCGAAGTGGCCGGGGATTACGCCAACAACCAGTTTGTTGCGCACCACATGCTGGGAATTGCCCTGATTGTCACCGCAATTGCCCTCTCGTTGATTGCCTGGCGTTACGGTCAGCAGCTTTCAGCCGCCAACCCCCGGCACTTTGGCCGAACGCGGGTCACTTCACAGCGAATTGTGCAGTTACTGGTCATCTTTATTTTGATGGTGGCCTTTCAAATGATATGGAGCTACTTGATTTCCAAGCATATTCTGATTACCCCGAACAACCAGAAAGCCGTCGAAGCCGATCAGTTAAAGTTGCCGCTTTGGAATGCCATTTTCTCAGTGGTCCTCGCCCCAATCTTTGAAGAACTTATTTTCCGCGGAATCTTTATGAACTACTTCTTTAATCGCGATAACCGGTTGAATAACGTGCTCGCCGTGTTAATCAGTGGCCTGCTGTTTGGCTTCGCCCACGAACTGAACTTTGATATTAATTGGCTCATGTATTCCGGATTAGGCTGTTTTCTTTCATACACCTACATGCACTTCCGGGATATTCGTTACAATATTGCACTGCACTTTTTGAATAATTTTATTTCAATGATTTAGTTTTAAAACCAAAACAGGGTTCAGACAACGTGAGGCTTTCCCACGACATTGTCTGACCCTGTTTTGGTAACGAGAGAACGCTGAATTTGATACTTTAGTGATAATTACTATTTGTTTTGCCTTCGAAGCTTATAAAGAATTAAGGCATATCCAGACAATACTAATCCAACACTCATCACGACAATACTAATCAATTTTTGTAAGGAGGTAGGATAGTCCCCAGAAAAAACAAGTCCCTTAAGACCGGCGAAAAATAGACAAATCCCTAATACGCCAATTTGAATGGGTTTCACGTTTGCGTTCCCTCCTTAAAATTTGTGACCAAAAAATGATCTCTAGGCATTTTAAAAAATAATTACAATTTTGGCTAAAAAATAACAAAGTTAAATGTAGAAAAGAAAATTGGGATAAAGGGATAAACTGCTAAATTAATTGTTCCAATTTTTTTGACGAAACAATCACTTCTCACTCTACTCACTGATATAATCCAGTATTCGAAACATCACCCGCTGATTCTCAGCTGGCACTGGCGTCGCTAAAATATCGGCAGCCGTTTGTTTGAACACGGAGCCATCAATGTACGGAAAGTCGTTAACCACCATCTCACGCACATTATCAGGTTCCGGCTCAAAGTGAAACTGCAATCCAACCACCCGGCCAGTGCAAAGCCGTCAGCTTTTCCGGAATCCCGGGAATGATAGCCGATTGGCGATAGACCGGCGCCCAGCCGACTTCTTTGGCCGGGCCCTTTTTAACTTGATAGCCCAACGTCTTTGCGATTTGTTGGGCGCCAAAGCACGCGCCAAAGATCGGCTTGTTCTGACCTAATAACGTCTTAATCAACTCACGTTCCGCCGGAATCCAAGGGAGGTCGTCATTTGGACTCATGGGCCCGCCTAAGATGACCAGCATGTCGGTTTCGGAAGCCTTCGGTAAGAAGCCAAATTGATAGGGATGGTAAACAAACAGTTCGTGATGATGGGTATGCGCCCACGCTTGAATGGATCCCGGTCCCTCGTTGGGGGTGTGCTGCAACACGTTAATTCGCATAGCCATTCCCGCTTTCAAAAAAATTAATTTTCACAGCCTGTCGGCACCAACGTTATTGACTGTTTGGTTGAGGCAGATGAACCCGGGCCTTCTTTGGAATCTTATTCCAATAGGTCCGTTCATACGAGGCAACGCCCTGGGCCTTTGACCAAAAGATCGTAATGTAGTGGCCCTTGGTAAACTTCTGGCCGCCATACGTGCCAACCTCGAGATGTTTTGCCTTGCCGTTCTTATCGTATCCGGTAATTTCATAATAGTCGGTATCCGGATAACCCTTGGGGGCCTTTTCAGTATGATCAAGCTTACCAACTTGACCATAGTAAGGTGTCTTGCTGTAATTGACTTGGAAGTAAATACCACCAATCACAACCAGAACAATGATCACCACAAGGGTGTAAAGGGTTCCTCTTTTCATGACGTGTTAACTCCTTCAATAATTATCTGATTTAATTTTAAGAATATCGATTATAAAGAAGGTTGTCAATTAATTATAACCGCCTAATCCGCCGCCATTTTTTCCAGCCACGCTTCCAGTTTCGGATCATGAGCATGGATATACATCCCCCGAATTCCCCGTCGCAATAAAACGTTCAGCGAGTTGCGCAGGAGAATTTCCTTACTGGCTTCAAAATCCTTGCCCTGCAAATCCGAACGGTGCTTGAAAATTTCCACGTCGGTCACCTTACTGGGGTCAACCCCCAGGCGATGATCAGCGGTTAGGTAAAATGGCGGCCCAATGATAATGCCGATGTAGTTCAAGTCAAATCCCTGCACGGTGTAAATACTGCCAACTTCGTTAATCGTTTGCGGCTGCTCAGCCCACGGCGTACTGGTAAAGTTGTACTGATCCCACGGCAGGTGAAAATTCCCTTCATTAACGAGGTGCTTGCCACCATCAAGCGTCGAGGGATACCCACTGGTTGACGTCATCCGTGACAGGCCGTAGCGGTTGTTTTTCTTGATAATCGTTTGAAATAGTTTCTCGGCATCAGCGAACACCTGAAAGTCATACTGGCCGCCCTCGTCTGGAACCGGGCCAATGACATCCCCGTCGACGAAGTGATCCAACCAGTCCATGAGCTTTGGTCCGGCCTGCATCCGGAACTGTTCCTTCAAGTGCACAAAGTCATGGGGGTACGGTTCAATGAGCTTCAGTAGTCGATCCTTGGTCCAAAAGCTCTTGGTTCGCAAAACCTGATGTGGATCAAACACCACAATGGTCACCTTACTGATATTAATGATATCTTTAAGCTGATTATCACCGTAGTAATTATTGTAGTGGTCCGGCTTACTCAGCAGTAAATGGGCCTCATCAATGACCGTTAAATTGACCGTTTTCCCCTGTTTATGAACCTTGTTAATGAAGCTGGTCGGCCGCTGGTAATACTTTTTGAGCATGTGCGGCGTTTCCCCGGCCAATTCTCGGTAAACTTTCAGAAGTTCCGGATGGTTCACTAAAAAGTATGCGTCGTCAACGGTTTGGGCAAGCTCGGTAAATAGCTGGTTTAAAATCAAGCTTTTACCGGTCCCGGCGTCCCCCATCAAAACAAACACCGCGTGACCGTCCTGGTTCAAATGATCCCGCGTAAAGGCGGTCATCCGATCAAGAATGGTCTTTTGGTGCTTGGTTAATTCAATGTTTTTTGAAAATGCGTTCAGCGTATGTGATTCCAGTGATTGCACGATTCTAACTTCCTTTTTCAAAATGCGGATTGTTTTTGGGCGATCACTTGGATGCGCCGATAGTCAGCTTCCCAGTGATCCCCCCGCCACAAAATTGGTTTTAGCCGTGCTTCCATATTATCAAGAATCTCATCAGCATTGGGCAATTCTGCCAAATCAGCGGCAAAAAATTGGCGAATCCAGTTTCGCAATCCCTGCCAGCCACCTTTCAAAACCGTTGGCCGGGGATACTCGCGGGCCTTGACAATGATAAAGTGGCGCGTTTTGAGCAACTGCGTGTATTCCGGCACGCTCGGAAAGTAAAACGGTGATCGATACCGTTTTCCAATGGCGGCAAGTTCAGTACCAAAAGCATCACTAATTGCCTTGATATTTCCCTGAGCCCCAAATTCACAAATCAGTCGGCCACCAGGCTTCAAAGCTAATTCAAGAATTCGCGTTAAGTGTTGTTGATCGGCAATCCAATGAAAGACTGCGTTTGAAAAAATCACATCATAAGAAGCTGGTGCAATTGGCATATGTAAAATGTCCCCTTGTTGAAAATTCACTTCCGGGAACTGGTAAGTGGCCTGATGAATCATCGCCGCTGACTGATCAATGCCGGTAACGCGATGGCCTAATTGCTGAATTTGATGGGTCAGCTCACCGGTCCCACACCCAATATCCAAGACGGTACTTGCTGAGCGCGGTAAGTATCCCAGCAGTGCTGAACCATATTTAAACACAAAGTCGTGCTGATGATCGTACTGTTTGGCATTCCAATCCATTTTATCACCTCATAAAAGCAGAATGTCTTAATAGTATTCTAATCATTTTCTAATGTCAACGGCCTAAAAACAGCCATTTTCCGCGTTAATCACAAGCCGAACGGTTGCAATTCCCTGAAAATACCCTAATAATTAATACTAATAACGATGGAAACTCAATGGATTGGAGGATCATCATGGCAACCTTTAAAAATGGAAAAATATTTCTCGGAACGAACGCCACCACGTTTGCCAGCGCCATGAACATTCAGGATGGCTTGGTCACCCACGTTGGTGAAACCAGTGAGGTCACCGATCCTGATGCGATTGACCTGCACGGCAAAACGGTTCTGCCAGGATTTATCGATCCGCACACCCATCCGAAATACATTGCCGACGCCCTGCACGGGGTCGCCTGCACCCCACCCAATGTCAACAGCATCAAAGACATGGTCGCCGCCCTAAAAAAATCGCCGGCTTATGGCAAAGACGCCACAACCTGGATTGAGGGCTGGGGCTTTGATGAAACTAAGTTGGCTGAGCATCGATCACCGAATCGGGATGACTTGGACGCAGTGTCAACCACCCAGCCCATCTTCATTTATCGCTCCGACTGCCATTCGTCGGTTGGCAATTCCCGGGCCCTTGAACTGGCCGGAATTGATGCCACCACGCCGAATCCGGTTGGCGGCCTAATCGGTCACTTTGCCGATGGGCGCCCGAATGGTTACATGAAGGAAGTGGCCGCCACGCAGCTGTTAATTACGGCTAAGTCCAGTCAAAGTTACAATACTGACGTCCAGAATATGGTGAACAGCTCACCACACTACCTTGAAAATGGCATTGTTGGAATCGGCGAATTAATGGGCCGCTTCCGTCCGTACGATTCAATGCGCCTCTATCAAGATGCCGTGTATGACGGGTTTAAGCCCAAGACAGCCATTTACTATGTCTTTGACGAGTTAATGCCCGGCCAAGTTGTGACCCCAACCAGTGACGATCAGCTGCGAATTGCCGGCATTAAACTCTTTATGGATGGCAGCATTTCCGGGCAGACGGCGTACAATAAGCAGCCGTACCCAAGTGGGCAAAGCGGCGTGCTATTGGCGGACGCCGACAAATTAAAGCGGGCAGTTTGGTACGCCACTGAACATCATCTCCAGCTTGCCGTTCACGCCATGGGCGACGCTGCCGTCCAGCTGATCATCGACATTACCGCTGATTTAACCCCATGGCTGACCGATCGGCCCTCCATTCGCATTGAGCACGCCACGTTGCTGTCGGATGAGATGCTGCGAGAAATTAACCGCGCCCGCATGAACTACGCCCTTATCACGCAACCGATCTTCTTCTTTGCCGAAGATGAGTCCTACCGCCAGTTCCTATCAGCTTCACAGTTTAAGAACGCCTACCGAATCAACTCGATGCTCAACACGACGGCGATGATGGCCCTCAGTTCCGACGCGCCATGTACGCCATGGGCCGAACCAGACAGTCCGTTTGTCGCAATTTATGCGGCGGTAACCCGTAAGGCCGCCAACGGCGATGTGGTGAATTTGGATGAAGCCATCACCGTTCCCGAAGCGGTTCTGGCCTATACGAATACCGCCGCTCGAGCCGGAGGCTTCACGTTAAACGGGCAACTGCAGCCCAAATTTGCTGGGGACTTTGTGGTACTGAATGAAGATATCTTTTCGGTTCCAAAAGAAGAACTCAAAAACGTGCACGTTGATCAAACCTGGATTGGCGGAACCAAAGTTTATCAGCGATCCTAATAATTGTTCGCAGGGCCGGTCAAGCGGCTCTTTTATTTTGGGAACATTTTAGTTACCATATTAGGTGGTTATCAATTTTAAGAAATCAGGGGAAATACCGTGCATTTACATAAATCTCAGGCCAATGGCTTACTGCTGCTGGCCGCACTCATCTGGGGAACCAGCTACACCATGATAAAAGTCACCACCAGGGCCGGGATGCCGGCGGGCCTTCTAAACGGCATCCGCGGTGCCATTTTTCTGGCATTGGTCTACGGATTCTTTCACCGCCAAATCAACCACATGACCCGCACTGAATTCAAACTCGGATTTGCGATTGGCTTCTTCTACTTCTGTGTCATTCAGCTGCAAACCATCGGCCTTAAATTCACGACGCCCAGCAACAGCGCGTTCTTAACCGCGAGTTATGTGGTGATGGTCCCGTTTGTTTCCTGGCTGATCCTGCATAAACGGCCGGCAAAGAAGGCGTACTTCTCAACATTTCTCTGTTTATTTGGGATGATGATCCTTACCGGCGTCTTTCAAAGCGGCTTTCAGCTGCATGGCGGCGATGGCCTCACCATCACGGCCGCGTTGTTCTGTGCCCTGCAAATTGTCTTTCTGGAGTATGCAACCGGCAGGGCTCGCCCAATGGTCATTGCTTTCATGACCGCGCTCTGCGAAACGGTATTTGGCTTGGGGTACTCCGTGAGCTTTGAACACGCCAGTTATGCCAGGATTATCTGGCCGCAAGTGGTGATGCCAATTATCCTATTGGCCGTTTTTGCATCGTTTGGCGGTCAGATTCTCCAAATTGTTGGTCAACGCTTTACAGATAGCATTTCCGCTGGCCTGATTCTGATGCTGGAATCGGTTTTTGCCAGTATCTTCTCGGTGTCATTAGGCGTGGAACCGTTAACCCCCCAGCTGCTGCTTGGCGGCGGGGTCATCTTTATTTCGCTGCTGATGTCACAATTTAACTTTGTTTGGCTGTTTCAATATGTCATGGGTTCCCATCGGAAGGGCCGCCAATCATTTATGACAAATTCTGAAAACCACCGCTCAAAATGAGACATGAAAAAACAAGTTCCGCATTTTAAAATGTGGAACTTGTTTTTAGTATCGAATCAGTCGCGTGAATTCGAATCACGTTCGGTGAGAGGGGCTGAAGTGTCGCTGATCCCTGATTGTCAGGAACCATCTCTTCAGGTTTTTATGAATTGGGGTTCGTAAGTGACCTTAAGATTTAGCCTTCCCTGATTCGTCACGTTCTCCGGCTTGAACTGGATTTTCTTTCTTAAGAGCAAAGGCAGCAAATAAAGTGACAACGGCAACGATTGCACCAAGAATTAAATATGTGTGATGGAAACCGATGGCATCGTACAAATTACCGGCAACGGCTGAGAAGATAAAGACTGAAATTTGCTTAGCAAAGTTTGACGCAAGGGCATAGACCGTGGCGTAAACCCGAACATCGAAGGCCCCAGCAATGTATTTCATGATAGAAACCAATACTAATGGCATTTCGAATCCGGCTAACAACCGTAGGAAAACAACCCAGATCAAACTTGGTGATAATGCTGATCCGACAATCCGAATGGCAAGAATCACACCATACGCAATCAACCCATTTCGAGAACCAATGCGGTTAATAATCCAAGGCATTGGGAACATGAGCAAGAACTCCAAGCCGATTTGAGCAGTCGTCATGTAACTGTATGCCTGGGTTCCGGCAGCTGCAGAATTAAAGAACGACTTGAAGAAAATGATAAATTGTTGATCAAAAACATCGTAAATAGCTGAAGTACCAATGTAGAAGATGGACAGGTACCAGAAGTTCTTTAACTTAAAAATCTTTCCAATCAAGCTAAGATCCAGTGAATTCGAAGTATCACCGGCTGCTGAAGCATTTTCCAAATCAACCTTATCACTGAACAGAAGCAGTCCAGTTAAAATGGTTGCGGAAATTGTACATGCCCAGAAGATTGAGTTCGGTTGCCACAGGAAAATTTGGCCACCGACAAATGACGCAACCATTCCGGCTAATGAACCACCCATTCGTGAGTGACCATATTCAAAGCCGTTGGCCAAGCTGGCACGCTGAACATATTGTTCAATAACTGAAACCCCACCATTAAAGATAAAGCAAAGGTAGATCCCAGTAACAATGGCAACTAACATTGAGTTAATGCTCATCAATGGCAGAAATACCCACTGGAAGTATGGTCCAATCAGCATCGCCGCAATTGAAATGGTAAATAACAGATTCTTCTTAAATAAAAGCTTATCAGAAATAACACCAAATGCGGGTTGGAACAGTAATGACAACCCGGCCATTGCAGAGAATACAACGCCGGCTTCAGCGCCATTCATATGCCCAACTTGTTCCATCCAAAGGGTTAAATACCCAAAAATAATTTGCCACATGAAGAAGTAGGTAAAGTGGGTAAATGGAAAGCCCCAGAAGTGCTTACTCCCCTTTTTTTGTGGTGCTTGTGCACTATTTTGCATAATATGTGCCTCCTAAAAAATAGTCAATTGTTGTAAGTCCCGACTAATCGTAGTTGTACGGAACGGGCTTGCCAAAATGAGGGGTCCCATCCGCATTCCACGTAAACGGCTGAACTTTCGTATGCCGGTTCGGATCGTATAATGGGTCACCCTTTATTTCGGTATAGTCACGGCAGTGGTAAACCAAAATGTCGGTTTTGCCATCTTCGGCAACCGTAAATGAGTTATGCCCCGGCCCATATTGATGAGTGGCCATATCACTTTGAAAGACCGGCTTCTTTGACTTAGTCCACTTGCTGGCGTCCAATAGATTTGCATCATCAGGAACGCTTAACATCCCCATTGCATAGTGTTCATCCGTCGCGCTGGCCGAATAAGTTAAGAAGAACCGCCCGTTTCTGTGAATGACTGCGGGGCCTTCATTGACCCAAAAGCCAATCGTTTCCCAGTCAAATTCAGGCTTTGACAGCATCACTGGTTTAGTCTTGAGGGTCCAAGGGTTTGCCATTTCGGCGATGTACAAGTTTGAATTTCCTTTAATATCAGGATCTTTTTGCGCCCAAACGTAGTACAATTTGCCATCATGCTGGAAGCAGGTTGCGTCAAGGCAGAAGCTGTCCATGCCAGTTTCAACCTGACCATGCTCAAACCAGTCGTCTTCACTTCGCATTGGATCTTCCGCATCACATTCGATACAGAACATCCGGTGTTGGAACATCCCCAGCTTATCCAAAGCGGTAGTTTCCGCCGCCGCAAAGTAGATAAACCACTTACCATCAATATAGTGAATTTCCGGTGCCCAAATTAATTGGCTCATGGGACCGCTTTCATGTTTGCGCCAAATTGTCCGGGGAGCGGCATGAGCGAGACCGGCTAACGTCTTAGCACGGCGAATTTCGATCAAGTTGTACGCGGGCACCGAGGCGGTAAAGTAATAATAGCCATCGGTATGTTTATAAATATATGGATCAGCGCGTTGCACAATCAACGGGTTGATGTATTCAGGTGTTTTTGAATCACTCATTTGGAAATCTCCTTACGTCTAAAATTTGACTAATTAGTTATTTCCCTTGTGCACATTTTGATAATATGATTCTTAGAAACCGATTACAATGGTTTTTGTAAAACTTTGGCTTCCTTTTGACATAGAACCAGGCTTTTGTTAACATAAGCACCGAATTAAGCGGTTTCATTTGGGAAGATTCACATAAATATAAAGTTTATCTGATAAACGTCCTAAAACACCTGGTAAATATGTAAAACTAAGACGAAATATTTTAAAATAGGTAGTGAAAGGTGATGCCCCATGGATTTAGACATCTCTCGTGATTCACTCGAAGTTTATAAAGCGCTTGCAAGTCAAGTCAGAATTGACATTATTCAAGCTCTTTCCGAAAAACGGATGAGTGTTCAGGAGTTAGCAAAGAAAATCGACCTTAGTCCGGCAATTATTTTGATGCATTTGAATAAACTTGCCGATGCTGGGGTCATCGGCTTTGAGCGGCAGGGTCACAAAAAGATTTCCTATCTGAAGGTCGATAACATTAACATCCACTTCCCGAAAACGATTTATCCGGCCTTTGCCGTTTACGACACTCAAGTCCCCGTTGGCCAGTTCCCGGACTATTCCGTCACCCCATCGTGCGGGCTTGCCGGTAAAAACGACTATATTGGTAAGGTTGATAATCCGACCTACTTTATGAGTCCGGAACGGATTAAAGCTGGCATGATTTGGTGGAATAACGGATTTGTGGAATATCAATTTCCCAACTATCTTGAAGGTAAGGACAAACTGGAAATGCTGGACCTCTCCATGGAACTGGGATCCGAATTTCCCTTTTCCAACAACGTTTGGCCCTCAGATATCACATTTTCGATCAACGGGACTGAAATCGGTACCTGGACCAGTCCGGGTGATTTCTCCGACATTCGTGGGAAGTACACCCCGGCTTGGGTCCCGGATAATGTTAACCAGTACGGTCAATTGAAGATTGTGCGCATCACCAATCACGGCAGTTATTTGGACGGCCAGCCATTCACCGACATTTCAATCGATGACCTGGATTGGCGCCAACCAACCTTCACCGTCCGGTTTGCGATTAAACCAGACGCCAAGCACAATGGTGGCTGCACGATTTTCGGCCACGGATTTGGGAACTACGATCAGGATATTCAAATGAAACTATTTCACAGTTAGGTCAATTTACGAATGGGGTGCAGTCAATTGAACAGTCAAAATAAGAAACGGGAATTTATTTTAAGTTATTTGGAAACGCAGCTTAATCAAGTAAATTTGAAGACAATCCGCCAACTGATTGAATTTGGCAAAAACAATGACTACTCGGCGCCAGAAATTCTCCATGAATTACTGAAAATGGACCAAAAACACGAAGCCATATTGACGGTCACACTGGACGTCGACTTCGTGGATGGGGTAAATTTATTTAACAATCACGCTGATCGGTGGCTCACGCCTAAAGGGTCTAAATTTTTGCAAGCGCTTAAAGTTCAAGAAAGTAAGTCAATTCACGCGGATCTGGGCCAGCGAACGCAACACAGTTCGGACACCGCTTATGATGGCTACCTCACGCAACTAATCGCCTGCAAATGTAAAATGCAAACCGAAACCGACAAGGTAACTCTCCAGGAATTCACGATTGATTTACGCCATTTGTTAACCGACAATAAAAAGCTCGAAGAAGGCGCCCTCAACAAATTCGAACCATTTATGGAACGCAATTACCGGGATCTCTCAACGCCAATGACGCCCATTCTGGTCGAACTCGCCCGCCGGTTTCTCTTTAAAATGACCTACGATGCTTAACTAGTTTGCGGGACTCTCATTTTGCAGTTCATTGGAATAAACGAGCAGCCGGTGCGCATAACTGGGATGGTTAAACGTCGATTTGATAGTCGCCTGCAGCTCCGAAAGATTGTCGGTGATAATGCCATCAACGTTTAGGAATAGCATTTTGGTCATGTCATCAGAATCATCGACCGTCCAGGCGTAAACCCACTGGTTACGACGATGAGCTTCTGATACAAACTGGCTGTTTAAAGTCGTTTCTTCCATCGTGTAGGCGTTGGCCTTGGTTTCTGGGAACGAAAAGTTGTACGGTAAAATGTAACTAACGAATAATTTTGGCGCGTGCTTTTTAAGGCCGCTAATCACGTGGTAATCCAGTGAATGAATCTGATCATGATCGTGCAGCAACCGCCGTTCGTAACGGTGAATAAACAATTGGAGCATATTTGGACTATCGTGGGAGGTTGTCTTAATTTCCACCAGCAGTCTTTGATGATCACGCTCAGCGGCTCTTAAATACTGGTCAAAGCTGGCAATGTGGGCGGTATACCCATTTTCATGAACCTTCATGCTGGTCATTTGCTGGAGCGTGAGCTGATAAGGTGCGGCGTTAACGCCAGCTAAATTAGCCAAATTTTCATCATGCATCACGACAAATTGGTGATCCTTAGTCTCATGAATATCCATTTCCACAAAATTCGGATGTTCCTTACTGGTTCGGTTCAGTGCAGGAATCGTGTTTTGGACGCCGTTGCCATCATCCACTCCGCGATGAGAAATCGTCAGTGGTTGATTCAGCAGGGCCCCCTGCAAATACTGGGCGTTATAAATAACTTCAGATAACAGAAAAATAACAATTAGCGACGCCGCAATGAAGCGCCGCCCCCACTTTCGCTTGTGAGGTGTACCCCCAAAGTTAAAGTAAATAT